>NZ_JBHTJT010000017.1:0-43218 GCF_042676185.1 Tropicimonas aquimaris
AATGACAGTTCGTAGCGCCCGCGAAAGCACCCGGCCGCGGTTGTACGCGGCAATCACGATGTCGACTTTCGGCGGAATCTCAGCCTGGTGAGTGCCTGTCATCGCCGGCCTTCCTAATCACAAATGACGAACGTCGAGCATGCCGAAAAAGCCTTTATCGGCAAGGGTAACAGGGCGCAGTCGCGGCCGCGAGCAAGACCTGAGACATCATCCGTTAGCATTCATAAAGACCGCTGAAGAGACGATCCGTTTTCGGTGCGCTCCGGGTTCATGTCCCGCTGTCTCTACGCGATGCCGCAAACCCGCCGAACCGGTTTGGCAAACGGAGTGGCGCGGTCCTCCTGCCGAGGGTTTTCCCTGCAGATCTGGCGGTTCGGCTCATGGCGATCCTTCCCATCGACCCCGCCCGCCGCGCCGGTTCCAGCCTTCGCCGGGTGCTGCACGGGGCGTAGCACCTTGACGGGTCTGCCCCGGTCGCGCCGGAACAATCCAGAGCACCCTGTGCGGCATCTGACCGGTGACATGCCATGAACTGCGCCAGAAGGTTTTCTGCCGGCGCCGCTCGCCCGTGCCGGGGCCGTGTTCGTGTTCCTGGTGAACGCTCCGTCCGGAGCTTTGCTGACCAAGATCGACCGGGTCTGCGCCCTCCGGCGCATTGAGAAACTGACGCAGGAACGGCCATCAACCACCTGCAATCCCGTCGAAAATGCCCTGACACGTTCTGGCGGCGGCCTGCCAGTTCATCGTCCCGAGCACCTTGTCGCGCGCATTGGCGCCAAGTCGTTCGGCATTCTCCGGGTCGTTCACGAGGCGCAGAATGTACTGGGCAAACGCTTCGGTGTCCCCGTTCTCTGCAACCAGGCCGTTGGCTTCGTGCTCAATCACCTTTGCAGATCCCCGATAGGCGACAACAGGCATCCCCGCTGCCATGTAGTTCAGCAGCTTCTGAGGAATTCCGTCGCAAACCGAACGCGGAAGCACGGCGATCGCTCCGCGGGCGAGGCGGTCGGGCAGATCTTGGAAGGTGTCGGGTTCCACGTCGATGGAGCCACGAATGCCAAGCGCTTCGGCCTGTCGCCCCAGGCTGTCGAAATCGCCGTTCGTGTAGACCTTGAGTCTCAGCTGAGGACAGGTCTCGCGCGCGATCGAGAACGAGGTGAGAAGATCGCCGAACCCTTGATACCGAGACAGGGTGCCTGTGTAGACGAGCGTGTCGGGTTCCACCTCATCGCGCAAGATGGGCGCAAATTCGTCGACCTCAACGCCATTCATGGCAACGGTGACCTTGTCCGGGTCGAAACCATGGCGCTCCACAAGCGCGGTCCGGATGTCTTCGGTGACGGTGACCACATGATCGGCCCGGGACGGCAATGCGCGGTCCATGAACGCGCCAAATCGGCACGAGGCGGCTTTCATCGGGCCCGATTGGTACGTCGGCAACTCACTGGCGAGCATCGTGTGGGCATCATAGACGATTGGGACCATACGTCGGCCGCGCGCTGCGAGGGCCACCAGCAAACCTTCGAAGTGATGGGCATAGATCAAATCCGGATGGCGCGCCAGCAGACGGCGTTTCAGAAGCCTGACCATCGCCGGATCGTAGCGCATCAGCTTTGCGACCGTCGGCCCCGGCGCAATCGTGCCGGGTTTCAGTTCTCCGAACACCCGGTGGATCGGAAACGCCATCGGATACTCGTCCTGGCCGATGTGGTATGTCACGAGCTCCACATCGTTGCCCAGGTCCTGGAACGCTTCCGTCAGCCGTTCGACCCGGATCGGCGTTCCTCTGCGCGCTGGAAAGGGACACGCTGCGACGACGGTTATTCTGAAACAGCGGTCCGCCATGGGCTCCTCCGAAGCAGCGATCCTTCAAGCCCGGTCAACTTGCCCGCCGCTTCGTAAAATGACCGGATGCAGCTTCGAAAAGCCGACCCTTCGCATTTTCAGCGAACGTGGAAAACCCGAGGATGACATTGGAAACTCCATCCACAGCCACCCGCAGCGAGTTCCAGTTGACGAACCAACACTGCTTCAGCACCCGGTTGCATCGGCTGCGTTCATCGGCCGTGAGCGATTCCTCCTGAGCCACGATTGCCTGATACTTGCGGTAGAGAATTAGAGACGGCACCTCGAACCGGCGTCCCTGATCGCCGTCGTGCCAGGTATACCGGGCCTGCACGGAGATATACTGTCGCGTGTGGCGTTTGGGATTCTCGCGCAACTCCACCAACGGCTCCTGCAAATGCGCGAGACCACCCCGCAGTGCCATTTGGGCGAGAAAGGCCCGGTCTGCGCCGTGGAATGTGCCATGCAGCAGCGAGTTCTCCATTGCGTCTCGCCGGACAAGGCCGAAGAGATCGACACAGGAATGGGATTTCAGCACGATCGCGGCGAAACGGTCCGATGGGCGGGCGTAATCGGCCACGGCGAGGATACCGTCGTGCTGATCGAAGACAGCCCCCGCTGCGTGGATGTAGTCCACTCGGCTGTTGCACAGAACCACTTTGGGGCTGTCGTCCAGTACCTTTGTCGTCCGCTTCAGATATTCCGGTTTCATCCGATCATCATGGGTGAGCCACTTGAAGTATCGGCCGCAGCCTTCAGCCCAGACACGATTGTAGTTCCTTGCGGCCCCGATGTTCGTCTCATTCCGGAGATAGGCGACCCGGCGGTACGAGGCCGCCAGATACCTGACAATCTCGGCCGTCCGGTCTGTCGAGGCGTTGTCGCACACCAGAACCTCGAGGTCATCGACGGTCCCGCGCAACGCAGACCCTATCGCTTCCACGAGGTAGTTCTCTCCGTTGCAGACCGGAACCCCTACCGTCGCGGCCGGCGACGCATCTCGCGTTATCGTCGGCTCGCCAAGATACTCGTCACAGAGTCTCATCTTCTCGCTACCTCTGCGATGAGGTAATTACCCAGCGAAGCGTCTGGACGCTCGCGCGACACAGGCACTCTGCTCACGCCCGATGTCCATTGGTTCCGATTCGGCTGCGTGTTGCAACGCTTTCGGCTGTTTCGGTGCCTTCTTCCCATGCAAGTCCACTCCACCAAAACATGCTTTCTGGCGAGCTTGGCCCGAAGCCAGCCCAGGATCCTTCCGCCGGGCAACAGTCCGACGAGAAGAGCTTTGACGCAGTAGATTGTTCCCCCGAGCAGGAAGCCGAGCCAGCACTCGCCTGTCGCCTCGGAAAGTTCATGCATCGCCCCCGGAGCCCCTGCTGATCCCGACGGGCAATCGTCACACGCGAGTCCAACCGGCCTATGGCGTTCCATTTGTCGGACTTCCAATCCTGCTGTCGAGGTCCGAGTTCGAGATGCGGGGAGGTTCCGGGAGCGTCTGTGCGACGTTAGCGATCAATGGATCGCGGTCGAAACTCCACGCCCAGGCAATCCGCATGGAGGCGCTTCTCCCGGATGAACTGCACGCCGGCGCCGGATTGCTTGAGCGGCCGAGCGCCGAACGCAGCTGGACGGAGCTGATAACGGAGATAGTCGTGGACTCGTCGGTCAGGCAAACGGTCGATCCTCGGTTGTCGGGAGTGCCGGGTCGGTCATGTGCCGACCCAGTGAAATCCTGCTCATGCTACAAGGAGTAAAACGTAGCGATGAGTGGACCATTGGACGACAGCATCAAGCTTTGGACGGCAGCGTTTTGCCGAGCAGCCGTCCGAAACGCTGTCGCGGAAAATAGCTTGAATCTTTCGCGGGGATTTCGAAAATTGGATGATGGGTTCGCAAATTGGCTTGCCAGCCAAATCTGGCTTCGACATCCTCTTAACGAGACACATGACGCAGGGCACTTAGGAAACATCGTTCCGTTCCGGCCCCCCGTGCCCCATCGAAAAAACGGACACTTTGGCACGACCATCCTGCCGGAACCCAATCGCTGAGAAGGAGGCACCTAGCATGAAGCTTCTCAAGCCAGCACTGTTTTCGGCCGCTCTGGCCATGCCGTCCCTGGTTTACGCAATGTCGGAGGCATCGGATGCCTGTATCGACGCCCTGCGCGCCACCGGGACTCCTGACGCCCAGGGTGGGGAGGTGCTGAGTTCCTCCTATTCCGAAGCCGGCACGCTTGTCATGCTCCGCGATCTAGGGGGCAGCGAGTACAAGTGCATCGTCTGGTCCGACGGACGGGTCGGTGAGTTGACCCTTGTCAATGCAATGGACGATGGCAAAGGCGCGATGGCGGGGAACAAGGCGCCGGTTCACGGGAGCTCCACCAAGACGCACAGGGTGCAATTCGCCAGGGGGACCAGCGGCGCAACCTATGACGGCACGCTCACGCCCGGCAGCACGGTGCGTTACGTCCTGGGCGCTGCAAACGGCCAGTTCCTCGACGTGAACATCCGCCATCATAACGGTCGCATGTCCTACCAGATCTGGAACCCGGACGGCACCTCCCTGCTCGACATGATCCCCGCCAAGACCCCCTACCGCGGGCAACTCTGGCAATCCGGCGATCATGTCGTGGAATTGATCAACCGCGGCAAGCAGACCGAGAGCTTTACAGTGGAATTCCACGTCAAGTGATGCCGTCGCGAAGCGTCTCCGATGGACCAACACGGACGAGATCCCACATGGTCGGCATGAAAAGCCTTGGCGCGATCATCTGCCTCGCTGCGCTGGCGGGGTGCGTCGACGCCTCCGCCTACAGCGCGAACGAAGCTTTGGGACCGATGGTCGGAAGCGAAGCCGACCTGACGTCGTTTCAGGGCGCGCGCGCAGGTCAGGCCGAGATGGGAATTCAGAAAATGGGCTACGAGACCATCCGCCAGGACGGGCTGACAACCTGATGGTTCAACCCCGACACCGGCGCCTGCGCGCGGATCGTCACGTCCGACGGCCGGTACTCGCAGATCGACATGCTGCCATCAGGGGTCTGCTGACCAGGAAGACGTCAGCCCGCCAGGCGTGCGCCACGGCGCGGCTGGCGGACCGGTCAACACGCCGGAAACACAGGAGAGGACGACATGGGCAAGTTTTTGATCGGCGCGATCATCGGACTCGTGATGGGAGGTCTGGGTGCATTCATGACCATGGGGGCCGCCGTCGGTGCCGGAGCCGGGGCCGGCATTGCGGTGGGTCTTTCCGCCGGACTTTGCTCCACCGTCAAGGCGGCGCAGGAGATGAACTTCATGACCGCCGAGCAGGTCGACCAGGTGTTGACACAGGCCGCCACCTATCTCGGCGAGGGTGAAGGGATACCTGAAGGGACAGAGGTCGTCGGCAGCGCCACTCAATGCGAAGAGACACTCGCGCGGCTTAAAGACGGGCTCCCAGAACGGCCAACAGCAGGATCGCAGTCACCTGGGAAAGCAATGAGGCAACATCCACAGAAAACCACCCGAGACCGGCCAGCACGAAGAAGAGCGTGGGGAAGTTAGCCACGGCCAGCGTCGGGGCGCTGTGTGCCCAGGCCTTTCGCCATGAGATCCGTGTAATCCGTTCTCCGGTATTGAGTGCCTGCGACATCAGTTCGGCAAAGGCCTTCGCCAGCGTGATGGCGAAGACCGATCCGAACAGAACGGCTGCCGTCTCGAACGGGGCCTGTGGATGATGCCCCGCTGCGATCAGGATGCTGAGCACCATGATGGCGCCATAGATGATCCCGAAGGCGGCCCTGTCGAGCCGCTGCCATCCGGTTGCTTCGTGATGATCCGATGTCGCGTCCATGGTTTATGCTACCGACCGGCTGAGTTGAAAGGCGACTGCTGTCTTCGGAGGCATGATACGCAACTCATTCTCGATTCATAAGGAATTTCGCCACGGCTTGGTAGGCGGGAAGCGACGTGGGGTCGATGAAGCCGTTCTGCGCGCGTGGGAACGAAGACAGTCGCACCAGCACCATCTCGGCGGTCGGGTCCACATAGATCGTCTGACCATGCACACCGCGCGCGGCAAACGCGACATGGTCATTGTGGAACACCCACCACTGGCTGGTGTAGCTGCCATTCGGAATGGTCGGGAAGCCGGCGAACTTCGACGGGTCGCCGCCGCCACGAATCCGGCGCACAACCTCCGCCGGGAACAGCCGTTCACCATTGATCTCGCCTTCGTTAAGCATCAGCAGGCCCAAACGGCCGAGATCGCGCAGCCCCGCGGTGACGCCGCCGCCCGCAAAGGGCACACCCTTGCCGTCGACCGTCTGGTAGGCGTCCTGCTCTGCGCCCATTCGGCGCCAGAGCCGTTCGGAGGCGAGCTCCGTCACAGACTTTCCGGAAACCCGGCTGATGATCCAGCCCAGCATGTCCGAGTTGATCGTCTTGTAATGAAAGGCGCCGCCGTGGTTGCCTTCGGCCTCGACCTGCTGGAGGTATTCCCAATAGCCGTCGGGCCCGTCATAGCCCTCGGGCTTGGGCAGCGGGCTCGCGGCCCGGCTGTAGAGCCAGATGTCGGCGTTCGGATCGGAATAGTCCTCGGAGTACCTGACGCCGGTGGTCATATCCATGACCTGCCGAACGGTCGCGGTGGCAAACGCACTATCGCCGATCTCGGGGATGATGTCGCGCACCAGCCGCGTGTCATCGAGCGCGCCTTCTACGACCAGGATCTCGGCAAGCAGGCCCGTGATCGACTTCGTCATCGACATGATCGCGTGCTTTCCGTCTTCCTCAAGGCATCCGAAGTAGCGTTCGTAGACCACTTCCCCCTTGTGCAGGATCTGCATTCCGTCCGTGTAGTTGGCATGGAGCGACTGCTCCCAGGTCATTTCCCGGTCGCTGTCCATCGGCAGGAACGTCAGGGCGTCGATCTGGCGGCCCACATCTGCAAACTCGGCCGGAGCGAGATACGGGAGGGGGGCGGCATCGTCGAGGCCGCGACTGATTTCCTACGTGGGCAGGAACTCCCGCAAGTGGCACACCGACCATCGGAGCTTCGGAAAGCTGAAGTAGTTGGAATCCGGTTGCGTAATCAGTTTGTCCGGCGACGGCGGAAAACCTTGCATCCAACCCATCACTCGGGGATCGGAATCCTCTGCGGAAAGGAATGACGGCTGGGCATTCGCGGCTCCAAGAGACACCGCGATCAGGAGCGCGCCGAAGCCTACCCTGATCGTTTCATTTCGCAACCTATCCGAAAATTCCATGTGTGCCCCCTCCCATGCATGGCCTATCTGCTTGCCGACACCACAGGATAGACCTTCGGTGCTGTTCCTCAAGTGAAGATCCCACGGAGCAAGCCGTCTGACGCGGCTGACGCTGGCGGCACTGAACGTGGCAATCACGATGCGCGAACCGCCGCCCGGCTGCGTGCGCCACGGCGACCGTGAATCGCAATATTCTGCCGAGAAGTACCGCGATCGCCTTTGCGAGGCGAAACTTGTCGGCTCCATAGGACGGCGCGGCACCCCCTGCGACCATGCATCGATGGAGAGGGTGATGAAGACGCTGAAGGTCGCATGCGTCTATCCGCTGGCGTTCGAGACCGCCGAGGATGTCGCGAAACAGTTCCCGATCTTCATTGAAAAGTACGACGCCAAGCGCCCTCTCTCGTCGCTTGGCTCTCTCAGCCCCGATCAGTATGAAACGCAATCCACCCGGCCTCCGGTCAATGACGTCGCCTGATCACGTCAGGCCCAAGGGGCCTGCTCCATGCTGGATCAACCCGGTTTGCCACTCGCCCGGTCAAGGAACACATACCCGATGCCGTGGACCGTGATTATCAGTTCCGGGTTTTTCGGGTCGCGCTCGATCTTCTTGCGCAACCGTCCGACAAGGACATCGATCGTCCGATCGAACGGATCTCTTTCCCGACCGCTCAGCGCGTCGAGCAGTGCGTCGCGCTGCATCACCCGGCCGCGATGGCGAAGTAGCGCGAGAAGCAGTTCGAACTCGCCGCGCGTCAGGTGCACATTGCTGCCATCGGGTGCGGTCAACCGGCGTGAAGCTGGTGTCAGGGCCCAGCCCTCAAATCGGAGGACCTGATCTGAACTGTCCCGGGCCGGCTGCACGCTGCGCGCGACACGGCGCAGGATATTGTTGGCACGGGCCAGAAGTTCGCGAGGATTGTACGGCTTGTCGAGGTAATCGTCGGCGCCGATCTCGAGCGCGACAATCTTGTCGATGTCTTCGGTCTTTGAGCTGATGACGATGACGGGAATATCGGAGGTCCGACGCAACTCCCGCAGGAGGCTCAGGCCGTCCCGGCCTGGAAGTCTGATGTCGAGGCAGAGCAGATCCACGTTGGCCTTGCGCAGGGCGACGTCCATTTCGTCGCCATTGCTTGCCCGAAGAACCCGGAACCCCTCGACCTCGAAGTAGCTGGCCATCAGCTCGAGACTGGTCAGGTCATCTTCGACAATAAGCACGCGCTTTGGCGCATCCATCCACAACCCTCCCTCGTTCACAACCCGTTTACAATTTTCTACAGCCCGTTCAAATATGGAAAACAGCGGATTTACAGCGATCCTCTATCCAGTCCTCGACGTAAGCGCAGACGGACGTGCCGTCGCACTGTCTTCGGGAGAATTGCGGTATGAGACGGATCTGGAACTGGCTGAGGACACCTTCAGGGTTCCTTTCGAGCGGTTTCCTTCTCTTGATCGGCGGGTTCGTTGCGGCGGTCCTTCTGGTCGGTGGGCATGCCGCGATCAAATCAACCGAAACAACGGAGTTCTGTGTATCCTGCCACGATCTCGCGCCAGCATATGAGGAATACAAGCTCTCCCTGCACTATTCCAACGCGTCTGGCGTTCAGGCCGGCTGCCCGGATTGCCACGTTCCCGAGCCATTCGTGCCCTGGGTTGTCGACCACTACAAGGCGCTCGGCGAGGCGTACAGTTCCTGGACCGGCAAGATCGACACGCCGGAGAAATACGAGGAACACCGGCTCGAGATGGCCGAACGTGTCTGGGGCGAGATGAAGGCGAGCGACTCGCGAGAATGCCGGTCGTGCCATGTCGATCATGCGATGGATTTCGCGAAACAATCTCCCGAAGCCGCCAAGACGATGCAGGCGGGATTCGCCAATGGTGACACCTGCATCGACTGCCACAAGGGCATCGCCCACAAGCTGCCGGACATGTCGCAAGGCTACAAGAAGACCTTCGAGGACCTGACGGCGAAAGCAATGGACCAGGGGGCGGAAGCCCAGGAACTCTACGTGCTGCAGACCAAACCGTACTTCGGCAGCGCCGACACCGTTAAGTCCGGTGAAGACTCGATCGGTCAGATCCTCGCCGCTACGCATCTGGAAGTGCTGGAACGCGAGGGCGATGCTCTGAAGGTCCGGATCGACGGCTGGCAGCAGGACGGCGTGGACAAGGTCATATATGAACTGCGTGGACAACGGATCTTCACCGCGACCGCAAAGGCCGGCGCCGCCGAACAGATCGAACGTCACGCGACCGAGACCGACCCGGATACCGATCTGGTCTGGCACCAGGTCAGCCTGGATGCCTGGGTGGACAAGACCGATCTGCTCGACAATATCGAAGACCTCTGGGCCTACGGCGCGGAAATGAACAACGCCAGCTGCGGGATCTGCCACTCTGCCGTGCCGCCCGAGCACCTGCTGGCCAACCAGTGGATCGGCACGCTGAAGGCGATGGAACGGTTCATCGCGCTGGACAAGGAACAATACCGGTTCCTGCAGAAATACCTGCAGATGCATGCCAGCGACACCGGCGGCGCGGGCGCCAGCCACTGACCGCCCCGTAGGCGAAGCACACTGAAACAGAGGGACCGAGCAGCAGTCGGCCGGCGTGCATCCCGCCGGCCGATTTCCTGCTCGGCAGCCCCCAGGGGCCGCGCCGTTTACAACCCGTTCACAGAATTTTACAGCCGGTTCACCGCCTTCCGGAACGCTGTTTACACCCCCGCAATATGCTCCTCGCGTGCGCGCGGCTGTGGAGTCGAACCACAAGGCTTCCCTGGCGACGAACCCAGGGCCGCGCGGGAGAAACATACCGTACAAGCGGAGGGCGGATCATGTCCGGACACCATCGAACAGAAATCTCGAGACGCGGCGTTCTGAAGGGCGCGACGGCGCTCGGCGCGCTCGGGCTGCTGGCCCCGTCGGCCTGGGTGAACCCGGCCCGGGCCGCGATTGCCGATGGCGAGGTTCTGACAGGCTCGCACTGGGGTGCATTCTACGCCAAGGTCGAAGGCGGCAAATGGGTGGACGTGCGTCCCTGGGAAGGCGACCCGCACCCGTCGCACCAGCTTCCGGGCATCATGGATTCGGTCATGTCGCCCACGCGGATCCAGTACCCGATGGTCCGCCGCGCCTTCCTTGAAGAAGGTCCGGGCGCGAAGCCTGAAACCCGCGGCATGAACGACTTCGTGCGCGTGACCTGGGACGAGGCGCTCGAACTGGTCACCGGCGAGCTGAAGCGCGTCTCCGACACCTACGGGCCCACCGGGATTTTCGGCGGTTCGTATGGCTGGAAAAGCTCCGGCAAGCTTCACAACTGCCAGAGCCTGCTGCGGCGTATGCTGAACGTGGGCCTGAACGGCGCCTTCGTGAACTCGTCGGGCGACTACTCCACCGGCGCCAGCCAGATCATCATGCCGCATGTCATGGGCACGCTGGAAGTCTACGAACAGCAGACGGTGTGGCCGGTGGTCGTGGAGTCCACCGATCTGCTCGTCTTCTGGGGAGCGGACCCGGTACGCACCAACCAGATCGGATGGACCGTCGCCGACCACGACGGCTACATCGGCCTGGAGGAGTTCAAGAAGACCGGCAAGAAGGTCATTTGCATCGACCCGTGGCGGTCGCACACCGCGAAGTTCTTCGACGCCGAGTGGATCCCGATCCGGCCGCATACCGACGTGGCAATGATGCTCGGCATCGCGCATACGCTCTACACCGAGGAGCTTCATGACGCTGACTTCCTCGACGAATACACCACCGGTTTCGACAAGTTCCTGCCCTACCTGCTGGGCGAGACGGACGACACGCCGAAGACGGCCGAATGGGCCGCCGAGATCTGCGAGGTACCGGCCGAGAAGATCAAGGAACTGGCGCGCCTCTTCCAGTCGAACCGCACGATGCTCAGCTCCGGCTGGTCGATCCAGCGGCAGCACCACGGCGAGCAGTCGCACTGGATGCTGGTCACGCTCGCCTCGATGCTTGGCCAGATCGGCCTGCCGGGTGGCGGCTTCGGCCTCTCCTACCACTACGCCAACGGCGGCGCGCCCTCAGCCAACTCGATCGTGCTTCCTGGCATCTCCGATGGCGGCGCGGCGGTCGAAGGCGCGGCATGGCTCACCGAAGCCGGTGCCGCCTCCATTCCGGTGTCGCGCGTTGCCGAAATGATCCTGAACCCCGGCAAGGAGTTCAACTTCAACGGCAAGACCCAGACCTTCCCCGATGTGAAGATGGTCTACTGGGTCGGCGGCAACCCGTTTGCACACCACCCCAGCACCCAGGAGCTCATCGAGGGCTGGAAGCGGCTGGAAACCGTCGTCGTGCAGGACTTCCAATGGACGCCGACCGCGCGCATGGCCGACATCGTCCTGCCCGCGACCTCGGCCTACGAGCGCAACGACATCGAAAATGTCGGCGACTACTCGGCCCGCGCCATCGTGGCGATGAAGCAGGTCATCGAGCCGATGTACGAAGCCCGCAACGACTTCGACATTTTCGCGGATCTCTCCGAGAAGCTCGGCGCACGCGACAAGTTCACGGAAGGCAAGGACGAGATGGCCTGGATCAAGGGCTTCTACGAGTCCGCTGCCGAGCAGGCACCGGCACGCGGTATCGAGGTGCCCGGGTTCGACGCGTTCTGGGAGGCCGGGATCGTCGAGTTCGAGATCCCCGAGGAGAACAAGCAGTTCGTGCGCTATTCGGACTTCCGCGAGGATCCGCTGCTCGAACCGCTCGGCACGCCCTCCGGCCTGATCGAGATCTACTCGAGGAACATCGAGAAGATGGGCTATGACGATTGCCCGCCGCACCCGATGTGGCTGGAACCGATCGAAAGGCTCGGGAACGGGTCGAAATTCCCGTTCCACCTCGATACCGCCCACCCGAACTCGCGCCTGCACTCGCAGCTTTGCGGCACGAAACTGCGCGACACCTACTCGGTCGCGGGGCGTGAACCCTGCCTGATCAACCCGGCGGACGCCGAAGCCCGCGGGATTGTCGACGGTGATATCGTCCGGGTCTTCAACGATCGCGGGGCGATCCTTGCCGGTGCCATCGTCACCGACGAGATCCGGCCGAACGTGATCCGGGTATCGGAAGGCGGCTGGTACAGCCCGGCGGCCGGCAGCGAGGCCGGAACGCTCTGCGAATATGGCGACGTCAACATGCTGACGGTCGGCATGGGCACCTCCAGCCTCGCACAGGGCAACTGCGGCCACACCGCGCTGGTCGATGTCGAGAAGTACACCGGCGAAGCAGGCGACCCGGTGGTCTTCACGACGCCCGCTGAAGGCTGACATGCGCAATCGCGAGGGCCGGGAGCGGCCCTCGCAAACACGGCAAGACGCATGGGCTTCCCTACAAACACGGCAACCTCCCCGGGCTTGGTCGCGCTTCGGCGCGGCCTTGCCTCGTTCGCGCTCGGCGTCCTGGCAGGCGCAACCATGGCCCTGGCCGACCCTCTCTTTCTCTCTTCGTCCGCCGCGTTGTCGGCGGCCCCCTCGGGTCAGAGTTCGACTCTCGCCACCGTTTCGGTTGCCGCCAGAGTGGAGCGATTGGAGACCCTCGACGGGTTTCACAGGGTTGCGCTGGAAGGCTGGGCGCGCGCCGGGGCGTCCCGTGTGCTCTTTGCCCTGCCCGGCAAGAGGATCCTCGTGGCCAGCATCGCGAAGGACCAGGTCGACACGCTCGAACAGACGGGTGAGCTCGTCGATGCGGACACCGGGATCACCTGGAACCGGATGCGCATCGAAGGCTGGATACCCGAAGCGGTGGCGGAACCGCAGATAGACCCGATCTGGTCCGCGGCCTGGACCCTCTTTGCCGAGCGCTGTACGGCGTGCCATCAGCGTCGTGTTCCCGACCACTACACGGCCAACCAGTGGCGCAGCCTGATCAAGGTCATGGGACCCCGAACCGGGCTGCCCGAGGAGGAGCAGATGCTCATTCTGGCCTTCCTCCAGCACCATGCCAGCGATACCATCGTCCTACGTCCGAACACCCGCACCGGCGCGGTCATCGCCCCCGGGAGGTAATCATGCACAGACTTGAGGCCTTGATCCTGGAGAACGAGGACTGGCTGGTCGACCGCGTAGTCTACTACGCCGTCGCCGAAGGGTTCTCCGAGTACACGTCGACCTTGCGGGAAGCCTGGCGAGCATCGATCTGCGGTCTCTCCTCCCCGATCCTCGAAGCGATCGCCGCTGCCGGCGACACGTCGAACTCCCAGACCGGTTTCGGAAAAGCCCGCGAGTCCATCGTGGCCTTCGGAGTGGATCAGGCGCTCAAGCATCGCGCCCGCGGCATTCAACTGACAGACTTCCTCGGCCTGCTGAAGTACTATCGACGGGCGTATCTCGATCTGATCGATGAGCATTCGATGCCGGATTCCGATGCCCGGCGCCTGCGCGGCTGGATTCTGGATTTCTTCGATCAGATGGAAATCGGCCTGTGCGGCGAATGGATCTCGGCCTCCGATGTCCAACGCCTGCGCGACCTTCAGAACCGGGCCAAGAGCCTGACCAACGAGAAAAACAAGTACCTGACGATCTTCGAGAGCATCCGGGAACCGGTTATCCTGCTGGACGCAAACCATCATCCCACCCATCTCAATCACGCGGCCCACCTGCTGTTCTGCGGCGAGGTCACCCCGGGCGCATCCTATTACGGCGCCTCGAACAGCCCGCTCCTGAATACACAGATCACATCGATGCTCGAAGGCTCCCCGGACGGCGGCCATGACGCGGTGATCAAGACCCTTTCCGGGCCGCGGGAGTTCAACGTCAACACCCAGAAGATGCTTGATGTCAGCCACAAGTTCGACGGAACAGTCATCATCCTGAACGATGTTTCGGAGTACAAACGCGCCTTGCGCCGCGCAGAAGCTGCCGACCAGGCCAAATCGACGTTCCTTGCTGCGATGAGTCACGAGATCCGAACCCCGATCGCCGGAGTACTCGGGCTGGCGCGACTTCTGAGGGACACCGAGCTCACGTCGGAGCAGTCTCGTCATGTCGATGGCATTCTCTCCTCGGGGGAACTGCTGGCCGGAGTGGTCAGTGACATTCTCGATTTCTCGCAGGCAGAGATCGGTGGGCGGACTCCGTTGCCGAAGAATTTCGATGTCGCTGGCCTGGTGAGCCAGGTTCTTTTGGTTGTGGAGCGGGCGGCATCCGAAAAGGGTCTCAAATTGGTTACGCAGATCAACCCAGACCTGCCGCAACAGCTGCGCGGCGATACGTCCATGATACGGCAGGTACTGCTCAACCTCGCCCATAACGCTGTGAAGTTCACCGACACGGGTGAGATCACCGTCCGGGTCGCGCCGCTGCAACGGGCGGGTGGTCCCGATCT
Source organism: Tropicimonas aquimaris (assembly GCF_042676185.1). NCBI lineage: Bacteria > Pseudomonadati > Pseudomonadota > Alphaproteobacteria > Rhodobacterales > Roseobacteraceae > Tropicimonas > Tropicimonas aquimaris. The sequence goes on from NZ_JBHTJT010000017.1 coordinate 14,455, forward strand.
CGTCCGCTTCGAAGTCATCGACACAGGCATCGGCCTCCCGAACGGCCCTAAAGCCTGGTTGTTCGATCCCTTTACACAGCATGATCGTGGGGGCGCTTCGCTGAAGGGCGGTGTCGGTCTTGGCCTTGCGATCTGCAAGAAGATCGTTGCCTCGCTCGGAGGCGAGATCCGGTGTTGCGCCAACCGCCCAAGCGGAAGTGTGTTCCAGGTGGATCTGCCGCTGCAGGCGGCCATTTCGGTTGTCGAGGAGGTCTCACCACAATCACAGGTCGCGCGGGCACGGGTCCTTGTCGTGGATGACGACATGGCCAATCGGGCAGTGGCCGAAGGGTACCTCGAAAAGCTGGGCCATTTCGCAACCTCTGTTCCCTCTGCATCGGAAGCCCTTGAAAGGCTCAATTCGGAACCGTTCGACCTCGTTCTTAGCGACAACCGGATGCCGGACGTTACAGGACTTGAACTCTTGACCCGGATCCGTGCGCTGCCGGCAGACCGCAATGCCACGGTTCCCGTCGTCATCGTCACAGCCTCGGTTGGTGATGTGAAAGCGACAGGACCTGGGGCGGCGGAACCGGACGGGGTGCTTGGCAAGCCGTATGACATAGCAGACCTGTCGCACGTCCTCCGGAGCCTGTTGCCAGAACCGAGCCCGTCACATTTGCATGAAATGGCTGCCGATCCGATGACCGCGCCCCAAGAGGACAGGGAACTCGCCATCTTTCGCCAGCACATGTCCTGCCTCGGTCCGGAGCGCACTCGGAGAATTATCGAGGCTTTCACTCATTCCACTCCGATCCACATGGCGAACTTGCACGACTGCGTTTCCACAGGTGACTGGCGGGGAGTTTCTTCAGCCGCGCACGCTCTTGCAGGGGCCGCGGGAGTTCTTGGATTGGAGGAAATTTCGCAATGCGCGCGCAAAATCGAAGCAAGAGCAGAAGTTGGCGACAAGACCCTTTCTCCGGACGACGTTTTCAGTCTGGAGCATAAAGTCGATGATGCTCGACGCAGGCTGCTTGAACTGTCTGCAAATATGGAGTTGGGCCAATCCTGACGTTTGTGGAAAGGTAACTTCACTCGCCGGGGGGTGCCAGACGAATTCGAACTCGTCTTCGAATGGGCAATGAGCCTGCCCCTTATGCGGTGCCGGGTAGACACCACTCGGCGAGAGCGGCGGCGCGGGTCTTCTTGATATTTGCCCTCGAGTAGAAGCTGCGCTCCGAGTTGAAATGGTTGGCGGAGCTGGGCGGCGAACACCGGACAGAAGCGCTGTCACCAGAAACGGACGGACTCGTGGCTGACATCGATGCCGCGCGTGCAGCAAGTCCTCGGTGTTCCGGAGCGACTTCGGGAAAGGTACCGACATCTGTGGACGCGCTGCGGATGATCTCGAGGCTGATCCGGAAATACTTGGTTGGATCGTCGTCCGTTTTCCCGCGAAGCTACGAGGCGACCCCGCCCCGTTCCACTGGACTCGTTCTTACACGGCCGACATTCCCCACTGTCTTTCAACTCGGATTACAGCGTCGCTCGGCGATTGCGGCAACACACCAATTGCACATTCGCCCATCACTTGCGCGACGAGTATCCAATCGCCAATCGACTCTGCCGCAAGGGAAACGGTGCCGAGGCCTGCTGTCGCCACTCCAAACGCCTAAGGCAACATCATGCCGCGGATCATGAAGAAGAACATCGCTGCCATCCCTCCGGCCACAGGGACCGTGATGACCCAAGCCGCAGCGATACGCAGCAACAGCGAGCGCTTGACCAGTTCGATGCGGTGAACTCTGCCAAGGCCGCGACGTTCTCGCTTCGCGAGAAGCTTGGAACCGGGCGCCAGTTGCTTCATCTCCCGCAGCATCTTGCCCTTGGTCTCGACGTCCGCTGCCTCGAATTTGGCAAGGTAAGCATCGACTGCCTCCTGGTCGTGCTCAGCGTGGTGGTCGCGAATGTCCTGCAGAGTCCGCGCATAGCTCGACTTGATGTATTCTCGCAGGAACCCGACGCCGAACACCCCACCAACGGCGATATGCGTTGAACTGACCGGCAAACCGAGTTGCGAGGCAAGGATGACGGTGATCGCGGCTGCCATCGCAATGCAAAATGCTCGCATCTTGTCGAGTTCGGTGATCTCGCTGCCGACGGTGCGGATCAGCTTGGGGCCATAAAGTGCCAGTCCCAACGAGATGCCGACGGCGCCAATGGCCATGACCCAAATTGGGATCGACGCCTTTTCAGCAACTTCGCCACCGGTGATCGCCTCGCTGATACCCGCAAGCGGGCCCACGGCGTTGGCGACATCGTTGGCTCCATGCGCAAAGCTCAACAGCGCGGCGGCGAATATCAGAGGAATGGTGAAGAGCTCATTGACGCTTGATTTTTGGTTCTCGAGCGCCTTGGTCATGTTCGCAATGTACGGACGCATGATCAGGAATACGACAAGTGCGGCCCCTAAGCCGATCACGACCGCCACCGGAAAATCGACCTTGACCAGCTTCTTCACGCCCTTGAGCATCAGGTAGGTTCCGAAGGCCCATGCCATAAGCGAAACCAGAATGGGCACCATCCGGTTGGCTGCGCCAAGTACGTCGGACTTGTAGGTGATCGTTCGTTTGATCAGATAAAGGAAGCCCGCGGCAATGAAGCCGCCGAGAACCGGCGATATTACCCAACTCGCAGCAATCATGCCGACTTGATTCCAGTCTGCGATACCCCAACCGCTGGCAGCGATTCCGGCGCCAAGGACACCGCCGACAATGCTGTGCGTGGTAGATACTGGCGCGCCCACAGCAGTTGCGAAGTTGAGCCATACCGCCGCTGCAAGAAGTGCGGCGATCATCAGCCAGATAAACGTGTCACGGTCGGCCACCATATCCGGATCGATAATTCCGTTCTTGATCGTTCCAACCACATCGCCACCAGCAATCAGCGCACCGCCAGCCTCGAAACTCGCAGCGATAATGATCGCGCCGGACAGAGTGATCGCATGACTGCCGACTGCGGGGCCGACGTTGTTGGCAACATCGTTCGCACCGATATTCATCGCCATGTAGCCGCCGATCATTGCGGCAATCACCAGCAATATGCCGTCGATACCGCCGTCTGTCCGGACAATGGTAAAAAGCATGATCCCGATGATGAAAATCAGCGCTGTCCCAAAACGAAACAGCTCACCTCGGTTGATCTGTATTGCGGATTCGACGCGTTCTGTCCGTAGCAAAGCCCCACCCCCCACCCGCGAGCCCGCGGCCGATCTATTTTGAGCAAGCTAACTTTCGTAGGCGGGCCAGCGTCTTTCCATGACGTACATCAATGTAGAAGCCCCCCCTTCGAAAGTGTGGCGCCGGTTCGACCCAAAGTGTTGCGGTCCGGGCTCTTCATCCTCGTTCGCGGCGTCCTCTTCGAACGTCCGGTCCTGCGCCGGTGATTTGACGCCGTCCGGTCGCGCATCTTGACCGAACACACCACGACAAGAAGAGCGGTCAGCAAGCTGTCGCCGTGATCTCCGAGCGCCGACACCCAACGCCAAAATACTTCAGCCATATGCAACGGTTGAACCCAAAAGCCGTTGGCCTCCACCCGACGCCGTTCGGTCCCTTGGTGAAGACCGGACGGACCCGGGCAGCGAAACAACGAGACCTGAACCGCACGGACTCGTGGCTGACATCGATGCCGCGCTCGTGCAGCAGGTCTTCCGCGTTCCGAAGCGAAAGCGGGCAACGGACGTACATCAAGACCGCGAGGCGGATGATCTCGGGCGATGTCTTGCGATAGCGGAATGGGCTGCGCCTGGTCATCGCAGATAGCCATGAAGGCCCCTGCCCCACTCAGGCCAGTTTGCTCTGACATCACCTGTCAGGCAGGTGAAGACGTCAGACACCTTCCAGACTCGATACTCAGACTATCCCCATAAAATACTCAAGCCCCGCTCAAGACCACCAGCGATACCTTCCGCTATTGCTGGTTCATCGGCGCACAAACCGATGGACCCGCAAAGGAGACCGACATGAACGGCACATGTAAGGGATCTCGGTCGTTGGAATGTCGCAATGGCTTTGACGAACCGGGCGACATCACCGCCAAGGACGTCTCCGGCCGCCGGTACTTTTCGAAGATGTCTAACCACTGCCGACCGGCCAACTGGCTGGCAAAACCGAATGCGCGGGCCTGACGGCCCGCCAACCCTGCGGCCCTCCGGCCGTTTCTTCATCAAAGCGAACTTTCCACCCAACACCCATCAGAAAGGAAACATCATGCAAACCCCACATGTTACCAAGATCGTATCCAATGGCGTCAACACCGAAGCCCTGATTGGCGCCCGTGACGCCTTCGAGCAGATGCCGGAAGCCGCTGCCTTCACCTTCCGCAGTACCTGCGAGTGGAACGAAGGCACCCACAGCACCAACGCGATCAACGGCTATTTCGGCCTCGGTCAGGAGCACGACCGCAAAGAAACGTTCCGGATCGAGAGCGACCACCCCGAGGTCTTTGCCGCTGCCGACCGTGCGCCGACCCCGCCGGAGATCGCGATTGCCGCGCTGGCCAGCTGCCTCAGCGGTGGCGTCGCCGCCGTCGCCCAGCATCGTGGCATCCAGCTCCACAAGATGCGCGCCGTGGTCGAAGGCGACGTGGACGTGCGCGGCATCCTCGGCATGGATCCGGAGATCCGCAACGGCTTCTCCGATATCCGAGTCACCTTCGAGATCGAAGCCGATGCGGCGCCGGACGAAATCCGCGCGCTGGTCGCTCAGTCGCAGAAGCGCTCGGCCCTGTTCGACATGCTGACCAACCCGACGAACGTTAACGTAACGGTCGCCTGAGCCCCAGGGGTCCGACAGGAGGCAGATCCATGAAACAGATTGGAACCATTGTCATCGGTGCCGGCCAGGCCGGACTGGCGATGAGCCGCTGCCTGTCGGACCGTGGCATCCGCCACGTGCTCCTGGAGCGCGGAGAGGTGGCGAATTCCTGGCTCCATGAGCGTTGGGACAGCCTGCGGCTGCTCACGCCAAACTGGCAAAGCCGGCTGCCAGGCTTTTCCTACAAAGGCAAGGACCCGGACGAGTTCATGACCATGCCCGAAGTGGTGCGCTACCTGCGCGACTATGCCGGAGCGAGCCGCGCGCCTGTCGAAGAGCGCACGCGCGTTCACGCCGTCACCGCCGCCGGCGCGGGCTACCGGGTCGAGACCGACCGTGGCGAATGGCATTGCGACAGGCTGGTTTTGGCCAGCGGCGCCTGCAACATCGCGTCGGTTCCGGCGCTGGCATCGCAGGTCCCGGCCGGAATCGAACAGATCACCGCCATCGACTACCGCAATCCCGGCCAGCTTGCGCCGGGCGGCGTCCTCGTCGTCGGTGCGTCCGCGACGGGCGTTCAACTGGCCGCGGAGATCCGCGCCGCTGGCCACGACGTCATCCTGTCGGCCGGCGAGCATATCCGCATGCCGCGCCATTATCGCGGCCGGGACATCCAGTGGTGGATGGAGCATGCCGGCATTCACGCCACCAGGATCGACGAGGTCGACGACATGCGGCGCGCCCGGAACGTGCCCTCGCTGCAGCTTGTCGGCTCACGCGAACACAGGTTTTTCGACCTCGGCGGATTGGCCGAAATGGGGGTGGAGATCGTCGGCCGCCTCGGTGCCCTCCGCGACGGCACGGCGCTCTTCTCCGGCGGGCTCGCCAATCACTGCGCCCTCTCGGATCTGAAGATGAATCGGCTGCTCGGCACGCTTGATGCCTGGGCGGGGAGCTGTCAGACAGATTCGAACTGGTCTCAGGTCGGACAGTAGCCCTGCCCCTTATGCCGCGCCAAGTTGGCGCCACTCGGCGAGAGCGGTTTCACGGTTGAGTTTGAAATTCTGTCGTGAGTAGAGGTGGCGTTCTTGGTTGAAATGGTTGTGGACGGAGGCGTGGACGGAAACGAACATCTGCAAACTTCGCATCCGCCGGAAGCGCTGCATTGCCTGCTCTCGTCGTCGAAACGGCAGGTGCGAATTCTCCGCCCTGTTGTTGAGCCAGCGACCAGTTTCCTGCAGGTTTGCCGCGCCGATCTCCCTCAAGGCCGCGCCATAGGACCGAAGCAAGTCGGTGACTATGGACGCAGGCCGACCGTAACGCCGCATTGTTTTCTTGAAAAATTTCAATGCGGCTTTCTTGTCCCGCGCCTTCGTGACGAAGCTTTCCAGGACCTCGCCCTCGTGATCAACAGCACGCCAGAGATAGTGTCGTTCGCCGTTGATCTTCACGAACACCTCATCCAGGTGCCAGCGCCATTGCGGCCCAGATCGCAGACGTTCAGCGCGCTTTTCGCGTATCTCAGAGGCGAACATCGGGCCGAACCGATTCCACCAAAACCGAACTGACTCGTGGCTGATGTCGATGCCGCGTTCGTGCAGCAGGTCCTCGACATTCCTCAGCGACAGCGGGAAACGAACGTAGAGCATCACGGCAAGGCGGATGATCTCCGGCGATGTTTTGAAGTACTTGAACGGGTCGCGTTTGGTCATCCGGGGACGCTACTCAGCCCCCTGCCCTGCGACAAGCCAAGTTGTTCTGACACCACCCGTTCAGCTCGTCCCGTGCGGGCAGATACCATTCTGGCCCCAGGCCACGACACGCTGCCGCCGCCTGATACGGCGCTCCTGCATCAGACAAGGCCACCAGCGTATCTGTGTTGGCCACACCGTCGCTCGGGCTCGTTGCCCCAGCCATCGTCCAGTTGCTCGTGCCGTTGTTCCACGCAATCTGCCCCTGATCCGCTGCCGAGGTATAGAGGCGGTTCCCGCCGCTCGTCCCAGCATAGATCAACGTCCCGCAGCGACCGCCTATGGCCAGACCACTGAGCAAGTCCTCATCCGGGCAGGTGTCGCTGAAATTCTGATACGACACATTCGCCCCATCGGGATGGAACATGTGGCAGGACTTGTCCCCGGCCACCTGCTCGGCGGGCGGCTTGTAGTCGATAGACGAACACCCCGCCATCTCCAGCCGCATCTTACCGACATTCAGCGCCGCCGTGTAGTTATCCACTACAGCCTGATCAATCTGCGCCTGCTCGTTCTCGATGGACGTGCTCCCACCCTGCATCGACCGCGACACCGCGAAGGACAGTGCCGCAAACAAAACGACCGCTATCAAAATCAAAAACAATACATTCCCGGAAACTCCTTTACCCATAAAACACTCTGAAATTCGTTTAACAAATCAATTTGATAAGTATATCAGATATTTCCATTTTCACTCAACAATAACGCCAATTATTTCGATGATTATCGCAAAACCACTTAATTGCGGCGCGCAGCGCCGACTACTTTTTTCCTCGCTCTTCTCGTCCCTGCACGAGAAGAGCTGATCCCCCGGAAAGGGTGCGGCGGGCCGAAGGCCCGCCGCGAAATTTCCTCTGATGTCCCCTCCTTCTACGCTGCCGCCTCCGCGTCTTCCTCGATGACAGGCTGCAATCCATTCAGATAATCCGCTGCGCGCTGTGCATGGGCTGCCGCTGAGAAGATCGCGCGCTTGTCGTCGTTCAACACTTTCAGCCAGCTTTGAATATAGGCCGCATGATCCGTCCCAGGCTCGGGCGTCAACGCCAGATCGGCACATAGGAACGCCGCGCCAAGTTCGGCAACAAGCTCTTCCCGTGCATAGCCTTCATCGCCCCATTTCTTGCGCCCGAAATCCCGATCCAGCCTGCTTGCGTGCCGCGTCCAGTGGGTCAGCTCATGCGCCAAGGTCGCATAGTAGCTTTCAGGGGAGCGGAAGCTCTCAAAGACTGGCATCTGCACATGATCGCTGCCCAAGGCATAATGCGCGCTGTTCCCGCCATGCCGAATGTCAGCCTTCGTAGAGGCAAAGAAGTCTTCCGCATGGTCGATCCGCTGCGCGGGATCAATGATCGGCTCGGGGGTCACTGTATAGTGCTCTGGCAAGCCCTCGATCTGATCGCAGTTAAAGACGCTGTAGCCTTTCATAAAGGGGATTTTGCGTTCCTCTGCGCTGCCGTCGTCCTGCTCTTCGGTCTTGGTGATGGTGTTGGCATAGACAACAAGATTGCCGCGCTCGCCTTTCTTCACATGCCCGCCCAGTTCTTTGGCTTGGCGATAGGTCATCCAGTAGGGGGAGCAATACCCATGCTCCATGGCTGCGCCCCAGAGCATCAGAATGTTAATCCCGTTATAGGGCAGACCGTTATGCCGTAGCGGCTTAATGATTTTTCCATCCATGTTGCCGCTGCTCCATGGCTTCATCCATGTCAGTTGCCCTTGCTCCAGATCGGCAATGATCTTGTCGGTGACGCGCTGGTAAATGTCTTGTTTCATTTGTCTTTTCTCCTTTGTTTGGTTGCGCATGCAACCGAACTGCCCCTCTGGCGAAGAGAGGGGGGAGACCGTCACAGACCGCAGCCAGCGGAGGGGGATCGCCCGTCCTGCACAAGCCGAAGGCGCGGAAGGACGGGGAGACCGCTGGCTGCGCCCGAAGCCTATGCGAAGGGCTTGGTCTTGACGGCGAAGGGGGCCGCAGGCCCCAAAACCCAAAGAGGTGTTGTCAGCCCAACGGGCTGGCCTGACCTGCGCCAGGGATGGACGCCGGAAGGCGGAGACTGCCTATGCAGGCTCCGTTCACGACAGCCCGCCCTAGCGGGGGCGCGATACACTGAAGGTTCGCCTTGTGGCTGTGCTACGCCTATGGTGAGGATCGAGGCGCGCCGAGCGGGGACAGCACCATCGGATTTCGTAAATCCGTGAAACTGTGCGAGAATAAGTGCTGAATTTTGAATGGGATATTGAATGTCAGAGGCAGAAGAAAAAAAGAAAGAAGAGCGCGAGCCGTTGATTGTCAGGCGGCTGACCATCGAGAATTTCCGAGGCGTCGAAAAAGGCTCGGTCGATTTCCAAGGCCACACACTCCTGGTGGGTGGCAATAATGCAGGAAAGTCCACGATCTGCGAAGCGCTGGAACTGGTTCTCGGTCCAGAGCGTGCCTATCGCCGTCCCATCGTAAATGAGCATGACTTTCATGCAGGCCGCTATCTCGATGAAGACGGCAACCCCGTTTACATCAAGATTGACGTCGTGCTGCTGCACCTGCCTGAAGAGATGGAGAAGAAACTCTTCTCCAAGACCCGTCCATGGAGCGACGCCAAAGGCGGGTTTGTCGATGAAGATGGCGCAGCGCCCGAGGACGCAGATGGCGAAGATGTTGTCCGCGCCCTGCCACTGACCTTCATCGGCTATTATGACCGCAAAGAAGATGACTTCGTTGGGACGACGTATTTCGCACACCCCGTTGAAGAGCTGGGCGAAGATGACGAACACTATGGGAAGCCGTTTGCGGGCTTGAGCTTCTTCCCGCGCGAGTGGAAAATCCAGTGCGGCTTCATCTATTTGCGGACCCTGCGCACCGGACGCCGCGCGCTCAGCCTGGAACGCGGCTCGCTGCTCGATACGATCTTGCGGCTCGGCGACACCGGAAAGGAGTCGATGTGGGAAAGCACGCTGAAGCAACTGCGCGCGCTTGATCCGCCGATTGGCGACATTCCCCAGCTCGAAGGCATTCAAACACAGATCAAGGATCGCATGGCGCGCTTTGTCGGCCTGTCTGCCGACAAGGATGCGACGGGTTTCTATGCCTCCAACCTGACGCGGGAAAATTTGCGGGAGGTGGTCCAGCTCTTCCTGAAGAGCCAGGACAGCAACCATGCCGTGCCGTTCAATCGCCTCGGAACGGGGGCGGTGAACGCGCTGGTCTTTGCCCTGTTGACCCATATCGCGGATTTGCGGGGCAACCGCGCCATCATTTTCGCGATGGAAGAACCTGAGATCGCCTTGCCGCCCCATGCGCAGCGCCGGATCGCGAAATACCTGCTGAAGAACATGGGACAGGCCATCATCACGTCGCACTCTCCTTACGTGATCGAAGAGTTCGATATGGCCAATCTCCGGGCCATCTCACGTACAGCAGGGGTACTGTCATCGGATAGTATTCCGGCGGGCGTGATCAAACACAGCGCGCTGCGCACCAATCGCAGGCAATTGGCGGAAGCGGTCCTGGCGCGCGGCGTGATCGTCGCCGAAGGCGACACCGAAACCAAGATGCTTTCAGCGGCAAGCTATATGTATGAAGCCCTTGATAAATCAGATGCTTACGCGCCGCTTGACTTGATCGGCGTGAGCGTATTCGACGCAGGAACGCAGTCCGACGTTCCCAAATGGGGACCGTTTTTCGGCGCACTGAAAAAAACGACCTTTGCTTTCCACGATCAGCCCAAGAAAGCCTGGACGGCAGACCAGACCGAGAAGCTGGACACTTACCACTACAATTTCGAGAGCGCGTATAAGGGCACGGAAGACTTGCTGGCCGCCGAAGTGCCGCCTGCGGTCCATCGGCGGTTTCTGGATCAGGCCAAGGACCATCCCGACTATCCGACCGATAAGGGGTATCTGAAAGGCGGCGAAAGCGATGACAACGTGATCGCGCTGTCCAAGGAAGTCCTGAAAGCCAAGAAAGGCTCGGGCTTCGCGGCCATGCTGATCGAACAATGCGAGACGCTGGATGAGATGCCCGCGACGGTGAAGAGCTTTCTGGAAAAGGTCGCCGCCGACATGGCACTCCCCAAGCTGGACGATACGGATGGCGATGCGGGAGACGATGCAGGGGACGGCGAAGACGGACCCGACGAGCCCGATCCGCTTGATATTGATATCGAAGACATTCTGTAGGTCATGGCCTTTACGATCTGCGAAAAACGCCAATCGGTCATTGATGAACAGGGGCACGCGCTGGTCATTGGTGGGCCGGGATCAGGCAAGACGACACTCGCGCTGCTCAAGAGCAAGGGCATTCTGGACACGCTCGCGCCCGGTCAAAGCATTCTGTTCTTGAGTTTTTCGCGCGCCGCCGTGCAACAAATCCTGAAGCGCTGCCGTGAAATTCTCACCAAAGAAGAAATGAAGCGCATCGACGTGCGCACCTATCATTCCTTTTGCTGGGATATCCTGCATTGCCATGGGCGCTTGCTGGGCGGACGGCCTCTCAAGATGATGGCCCCGTCCGAGGAAGGCACGCGGCGCACGCAGTTCGATGGCGATTGGGCTGCGGAAAGCAAGCGGTTGAAGGACGAAGACGGGATGGTCTGCTTCGATCTCTTCGCCGCTGCGACGGCGGAGCTCTTCGAGGGCAGCACACATCTGCGCTCATGGATGGGACGACTGTTCCCGCTGGTGATCCTTGATGAGTTCCAGGATTCCGATGACGATCAATGGCGTTTTGTCCAGCAACTCAGCGATGTGACGCAAACGCTGTTTCTCGCTGATACCGAGCAACGGATATTCGAAGGCTCGTTCCGGCCCGGCGTGCGCGCGGACAGGCTGGATATTCTTAAAGGCGCTATCGAATTACGTGAAGTCGATCTTCGCGATGACAATTATCGCAGCGGAGACAGCGATATTCTCGCCGTTGCGGATTGCGTGCTCAGCGGAAAAGGGCCGCTACCCAAGAGCGAGGACGTGAAGGCCCTCCGATACGAGTACAGGAACCAATTCGCGGCAACGGTTCACTTTGCTGTGGCAGTAACCCTTGGCACGCTGCGCAAACGCGGGATTGATGATCCGACCGTCGCGGTTCTGGCCCGCAGCAATGACCTAGTCGCAGAAATCTCCGACATTCTTGAACATTCGCACGTCTATAACACGAGAAATCTCAAACCCATCCCGCATGACATTGTCTGGGATCAGGAATTGTCAGCATCGGCAGGTGTCGCTATGGCGTCGGCGCTAGAATTCGTCTCTTTGGGCACGGCATCGGCGCGCGAAGCGATGCACGCCAAGATCGAAGAGTACTTCCTGATCAAGAAGGATTTCTGCCAGCGCTATGGCGGACGCGGCGCGAAGGCGGCAGGTACAAAGGCGGACCGCTTTGGCAAAGCAAAGGTCAAGGTCGCAGACGGCAAGGCTTTGACGCAGGGCTCGCCGAAGACCTTCGAGGCTGCGCTTTCGGCCATTCCCGCTTTGACGGGTGATCCGGTTCGAGACTGGAAGGTGGTGAGAACCGCGTTCCAAGCGCATGATGATCTGAAGGCGATCTTTCAGGATGCTCGGATGGTGAGACTGTTCCGCGCCTCCGATACGCTCGCGACGGCACTGGCTGGGCGCTGGATGGAGCGCGCGACCTATGAAGGCGCGGCCCGCATGCTCCGCAGCGTGCTGGATCAGGAGAGGCTGATCGGGTTGGAGCGTGAGCCAAAGGGCATCTCGCTTATGACCCTGCACAAATCCAAAGGAAAAGAATTCGACGCTGTGGTGATGGTGGAAGGAATTCACTCAAGTCACTTCCTTCTCAGCCACGAAGCACCCGACTTCGCGCCATCGCGCCGTTTGTTGCGCGTTGGGATCACGCGAGCGCGCAGCTTCGTGCTCCTGGTTCGGCCTCACAGCGCAAAGCCGCTGGTCGATGCCACCTGAATGCACGCCGCGACGTAGTGATCCTGTTTGACCTGTTGCAGCGCACACCATAGCGTAGCCGAGAAGAAATCCGAACTGTATCAGGACGATGCGTTGCACTGGCCGATCATTCGGCGGTGTAGGCCAAAATGAAAAAGGCAGAGCTGCTTGGCGACCGAGAAAAACGCACGAAAAGCGCAGGAGTTGAAACAGCTCGGGCTGTGGTCGATCGATGATCTGACGCATCTACCCGATGATGAGTTGCTTCAACTCCGCACTGCGCTCGAAGTCGAGATGCGGGCGCGCGGGCTCGCCCTGACGGTGGGCGCGGTCGGCGAAAAGCTGGCCATTGACCTGTTCAATGTCACGCCCGGCTGCCCGAATTTGCTCGCCGCGCCCACGGGCACGGCGAATATCGATGCGATCTCGCGCAAGGGCGAGCGTTATTCGATCAAGACGGTCTGTAAGGGCAAGAAGACGGGAACCGTCTACCCGGACACGGACGCGCCCGATAAGCAGCTCTTCGAATTCATCCTGGTCGTGAAGCTCAATGATGACTGGACGTTGGACCGCGTCTATGAATTTGACTGGAACGGCTTCGTGGAGAACCGCGCCTGGGACAAGCGTATGAACGCATGGTATCTGCCAGCTTCTGCTCGCGTGCTGGCCAAGGCCAAGGAATACGCGCCGATGGAGAGCTGACCGCTCCTAAACGTCAAACATCTGGCAATGTATCGGCGTTAGACTGCTTCCATGCGTGTCTGGAAACTCGAAGCCTGCAAGGACGGTCAGTGGCATCCAAGCCTTTGGGGCTATGCCGTTGCTGAAACCAAAGCCGACGCCCTCGAACTAGCAAAAGGGACTAGCGGCCTGCCCTTCAACCGCGAGCTTTGATTTCTCGCATCCTGCAACATGATATAGGGATCGCATTAGGTGAGCGGGGAAGAGTCACGATTATCTCCTGACGCACCGGATCGATAACATCGAATTCTTGTTATCGAAATATACGTGACCCTCGCTAAATCTTTGACTCCAGGCCAAGTATTGGTTGCCTTCCGAGGATGACCAGTAACGACCATCGGGATGTGACCCGGTTTCGTTGAACCCACCAATAGCGGCTCGGTTCTTGAACAAGACGTGCAGCTCGTCCCGCGAGGGCATATACCAGTTTTGACCTCGATCACGGCATGCACGTGCGGCCTTATAGGGCGCTCCTTCGTCCACCTGACTCACAAGTCGTTCAGTATTGGCGAGCCCATCAGTTGTATCGAGAACCGCTGTCGCGACCCAATTCTGTGATCCGTTGTTCCATGTGATGATGCCTTCATCTGTGGGTGTGGTATAGAGTTTCATGTCTGCGTGCCAACCGGCAAAGACGATCTCCCGGCAACGGTCGCCGGGTTCATTGAAAATCGATGACAACAACTTGGTGGAACACGTTTCGATGGACAGGCTGTAGGACAGATCGCCCCCATCAGCGTGGAAGGCATGACAAGACTTGTCTCCGTGAATCTGATCTTGAGGTGGCGTGAGATCAATGTATAGACAACCTGCGTCGCGAAGTGGTTTTCTCACTGCCAGAATGGCCTTATCGAGCGCCGCGACATCAAACTCAGTCTTTTCCATTGATCCGCGCTCTATCCCGCTGCGTAGAGCGTAGATAACGCCACACGCAACGAGTATAATCAGAATAGCGCCGAGGACGATTGCTTTCGATGTTACAAATTTGGAACTGGCTTTCATTGCTGAATCTTTAAGTATATTATTTCTGTCGAATTAAAAATTTTCTTTGACTCAGATTCCCAAATCATCTCCTGACGCAGCGAACGGACAATGCTGTATCCTTTGGAGGATGGGTAAACACACTTCCATCATTAAAGCGTTGGTGTCGGGCATGACTATTGGCGTACTCCGTAGAAGACCAATAGTAGCCCGCAGGTAGCGAGCCGCTTTCGTTAAAGCCCCCGATAGCGGAGCGGTTCACGTAGAGAACGTTCAACTCTTCCTGCGCCGGGAGATACCATTCCGGGCCGAGACCACGGCAGGCCGCTGCGGCTTGGTACGGAGTGCCTGCATCGGATAACGCCACCAGCGTATCGGTATTAGTGACACCGTTGCTTGTGCTTGTGGCTCCAGTTCCCGTCCAATTGCTCGTGCCATTGTTCCACGCAATCTGCCCAAGATCAGCGGGCGTGGTGTAGAGACGGTTTCCGCCACTCGTCCCCGCATAAATGATCAAACCGCATCGGTCTCCAGGATTGCCGAGCGCGGTTTCAAGTATCTCGGTCGGGCATGTCGCGCTGAAGTCCTGATACGACACATTCGCCCCATCGGGATGGAACATGTGGCAGGACTTGTCCCCGGCCACCTGATCGGCGGGCGGTGTGTAATCGATAGACGAACACCCCGCCATCTCCAGGCGCATCTTACCGACATTCAGCGCCGCCGTGTAGTTATCCACTACAGCCTGATCGATCTGCGCCTGCTCGTTCTCGATAGACGTGCTCCCCCCCTGCATCGAACGCGATACCGCATAACTCAATGCTGCAAACAACACTACGGCTATCAATATTATAAATAGGATATTCCCGGATACTCTTTTACACATAATCACACTCTTTTCACTCAATGCATTTCGCTTAGATCACTATATTATAATATAATTGTATTCTCTGTTTCCCGTATGATCCGATGTAAATCCGGCTTATCAGGGCGATAGACGATATCATATAGCGTTTCATACTCTTCCAATTCGTCTTTGAGCAGAAGCATCTGGTTGTGTGCATTTTCTGCCTGATGCGCCTTCTCGGAGCTTGGTCCGAGTTTAAACTGTCGGACTTCCGTATTCAGACGCCCGATCTGATAAGCGAGCTGGATGCTCTCCAGAAAGCTCGCGCAGATATGCAGCGCTCCATGCGCGGTGACATGACCTTTGCGCTGCCCTTCCACGATGGGCGGGCGCATTGTCACATTGAACGTTGAGGTTTGACGCATGGCGCGAATGATGAGGCTACAGCGCAGCGCGTCATCTCGTTCGCGGCGGATCGTCAGCGCCGGAACCGATTGTTTTTGCAAGCGGACGGCCTTGCCGTACTCCCAGAAGGCATATTCCACGATCTCAACGGCTTGATCATACTCATTCTTGTTGCTGGCGGAGCAGCGCTCGATGGCGTCAAGAAGCGGATCATACTCCCCGTCTTGAAACACAGGCTCGCCATTCATGTAGACAGCGCACCACGCGGATGGGTTATGCTCTCTCTCATAGTGACTGCGCGCCTTTTCCCAGGCTTTCGCCCAATCAATATCGAGAATGACTTCCGTAGAATCGCTCTGCGGCATCAGCTCTTGCACCAGCCGTCCGGCCATGCGGGCCGTACCGTGCATGGACTGAGCCCGGATCACGACAAGAAACTGCGACTCTTCGGGTTTGCGCCCATCGAGCGGAAAGGCGATACGGTTGCTGAGCGCCAGAGATTGAACCGCTTCATCCTCCCCTCTGTGCTCTTTGTGCAAATCGACAAGCTCAAATCTCTCCCGAAACATTGATGCTGAAAACATACTTATTACCCCAATACAAATTATTAAAAACCAAAGGATATCAATATATAAAAAAATGACAATAAAAAATGATCGGCAGAAATACTGGTCTCTGCCGATCAAAGAAGTAATACTAAGATCAACATGACGGCCAAGAGATGGAAGGGTAGCTTGACCGATCAGGGTTGAGGCGCGCGCCGCACCAAATAAATGTGAGAAACAATATTCTGTAATTCACGGCACCGCCCCTAAGTTAATTATCACTGTTATTTCTTAAAAATTTCTTTAGGCGCGAAAAAATTGCAGCGCCGAATTGGGCGCTGCAAAATAGGAAGTTAGATATCAGGTTCATATTCCGTTCTCACGGAGGGCGATGCAGACCAAACTGAGTTTGGATGGTAGTGCTGATCTGCATCGTACTCCCCCTCCCAGGCGACGGCGATGATTGCTAAAACCGCCGCCGCCCTAAAGGGATGCTCCGAACTGCTTCGGATCTATGTATGTAGACCAAAAACAAGTCACAGAGGGGCATGATGCACATTGGGGAGCGCATAATGCCCAAACCATACTACCCGCCGATAACTATTCGTGCCTTTTGTCTATGCAGAACAAATGTGCACCGAAGCGGAGGACGGGTTTTCTGCGAGATAGCCCGTCCTCACGCTGTAAGTGCGCATAAGACCGTTGGCTTCGCGGGTAGAACGATCTTACTTGGCGAGAATCATTGGCCACAATTCTCAGCCACTGAATAGTCTATTGATTCGTTTTAGTTTGTCACGCAAAAAACTATTAGCATAGGCATATCGAGAATAAGTCGTGGCAGCTTAAAAATATGCACCGATCTAAAAACTGCCACGACTATCCTTGGAGAAGGATACGTGGATTTTATAGAGATTCGATGTGATTGGCGACAGCAAAAATTTAAGACGGCGGCAAACAAAGAAATCGAGATTAAGAGATATTGATCAACCTTCACAATGAACTCTGCCGCATATCACGGCAAATTTTCTTTTTTTGGAGGAAGCAATAGGATGCCTAGCGCAGTCATTTCAAAGTATTTCTGAGTTAAAGTGTCCATCTCCTGACGCAACAAACAGCCGACGTGATGTTCTTGTGGCTGGCGCTCTAGTCTTCCAGACCACGAATTTCGGCCCGTTGGCGAGCGCCAAAAAGAAACGCTGCGCACTGATCGAGCACTGTGTCCAGCGGCTGCTTGGTCCGCCCGCGTAGCGCACACTCCCAAACGGTCAGAACGCGCCAGCCTAGTTGAGCCAAGGCATCGGCATCCCGCGCGTCTCGGGCCACGTTCGCTTTAATCTTGGTCAGCCAGAAATCCCGCCGTGTCGCAGGGAGTTTGAACAGGTGGCAATCATGACCGTGCCAGAAGCACCCATGGGCAAAGATCACGGTGCGATGCTGTGTGAAGACAAGATCGGGCGTTCCGGGTAACCGCTTCACATTGAGACGATAGCGGAAGCCGCGCGCGTGAAGGCCGTGCCCGATAAGGCGCTCAAGCTTCGTGCCGCGCCCGCGAATGGCCTTCATGTTCCTCTGGCGTTGATCAGGCGTCAGAACGTCCATAATGGCCTGCCTTGCCTCATGGAGAGGCGGCTTTGCCCGCCGCATCTGCTATGATGGCGCGTAGGGCTGCACAGATATCAGATAGGCTCATGCCCGGTTTGAGGGTCGCTGCGCCGAAGCGGAAGGTCGAGCGATAATCGGGATGGAAGAGCCGTCCCGGCATGGCCGTTTTCTGGTAAGAGGCTGCGCCCGGCTGCGGGATATGAGGTGTCAGAAGATAGGCAGCTTGAACGATCCCGCGAAAGTCACCGCCGCCTGCGTCTTCGACCAGAGCATCGCGGTAGGTGTGGATGGAGCTGATTGCATCATTGAGCGCGGTGTCGATACGATATTTTGCGTCGAGCACGATGAGCTGCGCCTCCGCTCCATCGCCGCCAGTCGTGCCCGCGAGAACGATATCAGGCGTCATGGTGCGGCTGAACGAACCGCGCCCGTCATCGGCCTTCCAGAATTCCTCATAGCGTTTCTGGAACATGATCTCCCATGAGGCGGAGACTTTCACGGTCACGGCGCTGGCGGCGATAGTCAGTCCGCCCGCCGCGTCCCGCGTGAACAGTGTCCGAAAATCCACGGCGGCGGGGCCGGACTCTTTCACCGCTGCATGGATCAAGCGCAGGAAGCACCACAGCTCGTAAAGCTCAAATGTGCGGGCAAGCGGAAGATCAAGGAAGTCCCCGAAGATCGCAGCTAGGCCAAGATTGAAGTCCTGATACAGCTTGTAGAACTGCCGATAATTTGGGTCGTTGCGAAAGAGCGAGGATAGATGCAATTGCGGCGGAGCTGGAGGCAGATCGGCGAACGGCTCTGCCTGCCGCAGAGCATGCAGGCGGCGCGCAAGACGGCGGCATCGATTGGCCCATAGGCTGGCAACGGATCGCGTCTCGGGGTCATCCTTCGTGGCAACCTTGTCGAGCTGTTCGGCGGATGCGCTAAGCCATGCTGCCCACGCCGATAGGACCGCTGCCATCTGGCGATGCTCAGGCAGGTCGAAAGAGCTGAACCGTTTGCGAATACGAAATTCGGTCGGCAGAAAGCCACGAAGTGCGCTTGGCAGGCGTGTCACCTTTGGGGGAACGCGGGCGGCACGCCCGCGCGCGAAGGATCGGATTACCTCGTCGCCTGTCGCTCGCCGCACTTGGTGATATGGCACGACGCGCTCTTCCGATCTGAGATGGCGGCGGGGCCTGCGCTCGATCTCCCGCACGACGCGCTCCAGTGCGTCCATGCGTGAGCGCAGATATTCCAGCCGTGCGATTGCAGGCGGCTTCCCCTTTGTCCCTTGCGCGATGCCCTTGTGAAAATTGGTCAGTGAGAACAGCGCGAAGCTGTCTCGCATGATATCGACAAGCATCGTGTCGAAGTCACTGCGGGTCAGCTTGTTGCGGTCAGGATCGGTGACAAGCTCGAAGCGGATCGGGCGTTGACCCGGCGGGCGTAGCTCGGCCGAGATTTCTCCCGCATGAAAGCCCGTCTGCCAACGCCAACGCGCAGTGCCCTCGCCGCGCGAGCGCAGCCCTTCAAGCGGTACGTCATCGATCAGAAGATCCGTTTCGGGTGCGCCTTCAGCGTCCTGGAGTTCGAAGATATAGCTGCGGGTTTCTTGAATCGTGCCCGGCGGGATGCTGTCTGCTGACGGCCAAACCTGCCATGCGTCCCCGGTGTCTTCGGATCGAATGTGCAGCGAAGGCACGGTCGCACCTATCGGCTGGCCTGGAACGCGCCATACTCATCAAGATCAGCCCCGAGCTGATCGAGAAGAGCTTTCGAGCGCGGCATGGCGGCAAGCTGTGTCCCGAGGTCATTGAGCAAAGACCGCTGCGCTTCAGAGCCGCGCAGCTTCACAAGGAGCTTCTGCACCATGAGCTGATCGAGCACATCATCGGCCCCCTGTCCGAGACTCCCGACAGCAAAATGGTGATAGGTCACGACTTCGCGGATCAAACGATACCCGAAGCCAAGACGGTGCTGGTGCATCACGCCCTGCATGGCGACAAGGTGTGGACGGCAATGGGCGCATGCCGGGGCAAGAGCGGGCTCTTGGGCCTCGATCTTGGTGATGTAGCCGTCCACATCGACGTCGTTCATCTCGATCAGGATGGCACGGTCCAGAACCTTGTCGCTGACGGGATTGGTGGTCTCGTCAATATTGATCGTGCCTGTGATGTAGAGATTGGGTGGCAGGGGCAAAGAAGCGGGGATGCTGCTGCCCGTCGTGCCTTCGAGCGGCACACCATTGGAATGGAGCGGGAGCGCTTCGCCTGTCTCGATAGCGGACAAGACGTCGGAGAAATAGTACTCGACGCGGGCCAAGTTCATTTCATCGAGGATGACAAAAACAGGGGAATCCCTGAACGCGGTCGCCACGAGGACCGCTTCAAGGAAGGGCGGCACGACATAGCGGTCAGTCAGAACGTCGTAATACCCTGTGAGTCCCGTGGGATCGGTCCATTCCGGTCTGACAGGGCAGACGAACAAGAAGGGATCGTCGGCGTCGCGTTTGTCTTTGCCGTGGATCGCGCGGGCGTAGAGCAAGGCAAGCTGCGTCTTGCCAGTGCCAGACAGGCCCGAGAGGATCACGAAGTGCTTGTGCGTGAGGAAGTTGAGTCCGGCATGATAGCGGGTCAGCTCACCATTGGGATAAAAGCCGCCAAGGTCGCTCACGGCCTTGTCAATATCGGCCAGCGCCAGGGTTGTCGGCATGCGCGCCATCTCGGGGCTGACCGCATTGGTTTCCGGCCAAACCGTTCGCACTTCATGGATGCGCTCGCGCCCGATCAGGCTTCCGAGATAGCCAACAAACTCGCGGGCCAGAAGGGAACGGCGCGCGGCGGCTGCGGGGGGATAGATGCCAAAGACGATTTTCTCGATCTTGACCGGACGGCTGATCGTGCTGAGGTCTTCGGGCATTTCATCGAAGAAGCTCTTATTGCGCAGATAGAGTTGCCCGTCTTGCGCCAGATAGCCTTTGACGTTGTTGTTGGTCGCGGCGTAGTCGAGCCCATCGGGTGAGACAGGCGCGGCGGCTGCGCCGCCAGCTCCGTCACCGCCCTCAGAGCTGCCGTCGTCTTCGCTTGCAGCGGCGGTCGTGTCTGAGCCTGCCTCTGCGGACTGTGCCGCCTCGGCCTGTGCGCTGTCTTCGTCGTCGTCTTCGCTTCCCTTGCGTTTCCATGGCTTCGACGTGCCAACGGCCTTCATCTCGGCGAGCCGCGCGCGCAGTTGTGGCATGTCCGATTTGATGAAGATCGAGAAGTAAATCTCGTCCTCGGGCGGAAAGCGCAAGAGGCAGTGGACGACAAGCTGATCGACGTCGGCAGCGAGATTTTCGAGATTCAGATTAAAGCAGAAAAGCCCGCGCCCGATAATCTTGGCGCTGTTGGATACGCCAAAGGCATCCCGAAAGCTTGTCTTGGCTGTTGCGCCAGGCTCTTTTTTAAGCGCTTGCCTGTAGAGGTCCTGCCGCTGCGCAATGTCCATAATCACTCTCTTCGGATTCTTTCAGGGTTGCGGCCATTTGCATTGCGATTGCTTTTGCCATGAGCGGCGGCACGGCATTGCCGATTTGCCTAAAGGCGGGGTTCATTGTGCCTGAGAAGGTGAAGCCGTCAGGGAATGATTGCAAGCGGGCTGCTTCGCGAACAGAAATCGTCCGCGCCTGATCATGGTCGTAATGAATGTGGCTGTAGCTGTCTTTTCCAAGATGGGCCATCAAAGTCCGTGCGGGCGCGTCTGCCCACATCTTGCGCCACTTATTGGGGAACTTGCCTGGATCATAGGGCGGGACGATAGATTTCTTGAGCGCTTCATAGGCCGCTGATCCTTTGCGCAAGGGCTTGCCCTCTGCGGCTCGGGCGGCGAGTGCTTCTTCGAACATGGCATTGGCATGCTGGAAGGCTTCTGGATACTGATCGCCCGGATTGAGCCGCGCGAAGAGCGGATAATCGCGTGGCAGGTAGCGGATCACATGGTCGGTGAGGCCGTTGCCTGCTTCAAAGCCCGGCCAGGATCGCATGAGCTGCGCATAGGCGGAAAGCTTCGCTGCCTCGCCATAGGGCATAACCTGATCGAAGCGCCGCGCGCCGCGCTTGAGCCGCCCCTCGGCCAATTCCTTACGGGCGTCGATTGGCGGCAAGTCACCAAGGGCCTGCTCCGCCGTCACGGCTGGCGTCAGATCAGGCGTGGCTTCAGGCGGCGGAAGATAATCGAAAGCATCTTCAAGGAGCCCGTCTTTCTTGAGAAACTTCAAGGCAACGGCGCGCGAGCCTTCATATCCAGGTGGCAGTTGCACCCAATGGGTCGGCTCGGGAAAGACGATCCGATCCACCACTTCACGGCGATACGCCATCAAGAACATGCGCTCGCGCATCTGCGGAACGCCATAGAAGGCTGCATTCAGGAGCGTGTAACCTGCGACGTAACCCTTCGCTTCGAGCACTTCGCAGATTTCTTCCGCGAGGTTCTGACCGCCGTGATTGAGTACGTCGGGCACATTCTCCATGAGGACGGCGATGGGTTTGAAGGCTTCGACGTAGTGCAGATATTCCTGATAGAGCCGCGCACGTGGATCGTGTCGAAAGGCTTCGGGGTGCTCGTCCACCTCGCGAAGCTTCGGACGTCCGACCCGCGCGAAAGCCTGACAGGGTGGCCCGCCGATGATGATATCGACCGCTTGATCGGTCTGGCCAAGGTCCAGCTTTGCAGCCAGCGCGTCGGGACCTGTTTCCGTGATGTCGATGGCCTGGGCATGGGCCGCTTGGCCGGGGTGAAAGTTGAGCCCGTGCGAGCGTGCCGCGTCTGGATCGAACTCCACAGCGCCCACGATCTTGAAGCCAGCAGAGTGAAAGCCGAGCGAGAGACCGCCGCAGCCAGCAAACAGATCAAGGACACGGGCGGGCTTGCCGGAGCGGAGTCGTTCGCGTTTTCCCACGAATACGTCCGACGACACTTGCTCCATCCCCCGTGACAGATGCTTCTTGATGGCTCACGTCGGCGGAAGGCCAGAACGACCGACTCGCACCCGACGTTGCGGTTTAGCACTAGATATGGTCGATCTGTGCGCAAGTCACAACCATATTTACATATTGTCGGCGCAGTGTGCGGGAACCCGGTCATGTTCCATGCGGGTATGTAGACGCCATCCAATCTGCGCAGGATTGGTCTCCATGAAATGGTCAGGGGTCTTGGGGGCAGGAACACCCTCCAAGTCGATGGGTGCAGGGAGAGCTGATGTCTCCTTGCGAGTGGGTTCAGGGGGCGCGATAGCCCCTGATCTGGTCCAGCGGTGAAACGGTGGTCATGGGGGTATCGGGGGTAGCAGGAACGCTCCCCTGATCGGTGATCAATCGGGCGTCAGATTGTCCATGGTTCGGTGCAGGTGGAGAGGGATGTCTCCAAGTCCTGCGAGTGGGTTCCAAGGGGTCGCGATAGCCCCTTGGTCGATGGGTGCAGGGAGAGCGAAGTCTCCCGCGAGTGATGAAACGGCGATACGTTTTGCTGGCTCGGTTTGGGTTCAAGGCCCAGGTCGAGCCACAGCCGGGGGGATGCAACGGGGGCGCGCAGCGGGTCCCCTTGCCAAGATGGTGCGGTACTACCGTACACATCTTGCGGCCAGAGATAAGTGGCAGAAAACTGGTAGTACCAGACAGGTCTGGGAAGGTTGGTAGTACCGCTTGGTAGTACCGCCTCGCTCTCCACCCTCTCGGGATTCTTGGTTGCCGAGATTGCGGCCCACAAGCCCGGTAGTACCACGGGCGCGATGGTAGTACCGCGCGCTTACCGTGTCAGATGGCCGAGGATGGTTTCGTCCATCTCATCTTCGGTGATGAAGGCGCAGGACGCCTCGTCACTGTCCACGACACGCTGGGCGTAGGCACGGAAGCCGGGGTGCGGCCCCTTGCTGTAGACGGCAATGAAGTTGCCCGCGAAGGCATGCACATGAAGATGCCCGTCAGGGAAGGGCTCGAATTCGTGGATCGAGAAGAACTTCAGGAGGTCCTTGGACTGCCCCCTGCCGATCAACACGACGTTCATCCCGTAGGGCATAACGACGCCCTGATCGATCTCGTCCACGGGGACACGGGCAACCGTGTCAGTGAAGCGCTGCTCTTCGGTATAGAAGAGCGCGTCACCTACCCACTCGAAGCGCAGGACGCATCGGAGGTACGTCGGCGATGACGGCGACGTCCACGCCTTGCGATAGAGATGGAACGTGCCCTCCAGGCTCCTGAGAGATGCGTTGGAGAGCGGCCCGTCATTGGCACCGACATGGCGTTCCAGCGCCTCTAGGAGCGGCGCGTAGGCGTGGGATGAATGGATGCGGATGCTGTCATCAAACAACTCGGTCGGAAGCTCTGCGCAGTGACGAAGGAATGTGTAGAGCGTCCCGACTGTCGATGGCCGCATGCTGATCAGGGTGCGGTCGTCGGAAACGCGGATACGTTGGATCGTCGGGCGCGATACGGGCGCTGTGGATGCCTTGGGATAGCCTGGGATGCGGTCGCCTTCGAGGTAGGCGGAGAGAAGGTCGGCGATACGCTGATCACTTATTCTCTGGGCATGAAGGGCTTGAAGTGCGCTTCTGAGCGCCCTTCGTTCTTCAAGCCGTCCTGTGAAACCCTGCTCGCGCATGTTGCTCATGCTTGCTCAAATGATTGTATCTGCTACATATCATAGCAAGATAAGCAAAGAAAGCGTGCCCATGTGAAGGGTGTCGGCGAAGCCGATCACGACACAAAAAGCACGAGGACTCTGGCTCATGATCCTGTCTCTTTTCGGATGGCTATTCTTTGGAACCCCCGCAGAAATTTGCGGAGTAAAAGCCAATAATGATATTATGGAAAGAAAAGACAAGGTTAATTGGGGTAATGAATACAAAAGCCAGAGAGCCAATAAGGACATGCAGAACCGAATTCGATCAAGCGTCGAAGGGTCAGGACGAACGTGTTTTGGAGTTGGTCCGGCACCTGGCAAGAATTTCTGCGGATAAGGATCAGAAAAAACTAACGATGAAATGAGGTTGCGCGTAAAATGGCAGATCAACAAAAGGAGAGTGATTTATGAAACGCGCTGTTATTTACGCAAGATATTCATCTGAACTGCAAGACGAAAGATCAATTGAAGATCAGGTTCGAGTTTGCAGACAATATGCCGACAATGCGGGTTGGACGGTTGTAGACTGTTATTCGGATGCTGGCATCTCTGGTGCCAGCATGATTACGCGCAAAGGCATTCAAAAACTCTTGGCCGATGCGCGCGATGGTCAATTCGATATCGTAGTCTCTGAAGCTCTGGACCGCTTGAGCCGGGACACGGAAGATACCGCCCATATCTACAAGCAGCTGAGCTTCTGTGATGTGCGTCTGGTGACGCGCAGCGAAGGGGAAGTCGATGATATGATGGTGGGCTTCAAGGGCACGATGAACTCGATGTTCTTGAAAGAGCTTCGCCGCAAGACGCACCGTGGGCTTGAAGGGCGCGTACTTGCCGGAAAGAGCGCGGGCGGGAAATCCTATGGATATGACACCGTGAAATCGCTGGACGAACGCGGTGAGCGCATCACAGGCGAGCGAACGATCAATGAATATGAAGCTTCAATCGTCCGCCGCATCTTCGAAGAATATGTGAAGGGTAAGTCGCCCAGGAAGATCGCGTTCGATCTGAATAAGGATGGCGTGCCGGGTCCTTCAGGGAAAGGTTGGGGTGCAAGCACGATCTACGGCAATCGCCAACGTGGGACGGGGATCATCAATAACGAGCTCTACATCGGGCGACAGGTTTGGAACCGTCTGCGTTATATGAAAGACCCGAGCACTGGGAAGAAGGTCGCGCGGCTCAATCCAGAGTCGGATTGGATCACCGTCGAGATGCCGGAGCTGCGTATAATCGAGCAAGGACTTTGGGACAAGGTTAAAGAGTATCAAGGCGTTTTGAACAAGCGGCAGGGCTATGGCAATCAACGTCGCCCGGCGAATCTGCTGTCGTTCCTGTTGAAGTGTGGTGAGTGCGGCGGCGGCATGTCGATGATCTCGCGGTCTCACTACGGGTGTTCTACGTCACGCAACAAAGGCACTTGTGCGAACCGGACGACGATTGCCAAGGACCATATCGAGTATCTGGTGCTTGATGCCCTTCGCTCACGGCTGATGAACCCGGCTTTGGTCGATGTTTTCTGCAAGGAGTACACCGAACACGTGAATCGTAGTCGGATGGAACAGAACGCGGAGATTGAACGGAACCGTCGGGAGATCGCTAAGATCGAACGTGACATGAAGAAGTACATGCAGGCGATCCTGGACGGGATGGACGTCAAGTTCCTGAAGGATGAAGTCTCCGCGCTTCAACAGCGGAAGGAAGCTCTGGAAGCGACTCTCGATGCGAAGGAAGAGGTGCCAGTCTTTATCCACCCAAACATGGCGCATCGATATGCAGATGCGATCCGAAGCCTGATGGAATCACTCAACGACGATGAGCATCGCGCAGAGAGTGCGAAGATCATTCGGACGTTGGTGGACGAGATCATATTAACTCCCAATGCGGATCGCTCCGCGTTGGTCGCTGATATGAAGGGTGATCTTGCTGCGATCTTGAGCATGGCGGGGCCAAGTGCCCCCCATGCCAAGCCTCGTCGGCTTGATCAGATGACTAACCAGCAAAGAAAGGAAATCGAGAGAGCGGAGTCTGTTATTGCCACCTCTGAGATGCGCTTGAACAGCGCCTCCCAGGGTAGGCAGGTATCGATGGTTGCGGGGGTAGGATTTGAACCTACGACCTTCAGGTTATGAGCCGATAATTGATAGATTCCAATAACTTATAAAAATCAGCCACTTGTGCGGCAAGCCTTTGATTTCGCGAATTTCCTATCTCGGCGCTGGGTGACGTTGGGCGGCTTTCGGGGGCAAACGACGGAGAAAAACGGCGTATTTCGGTTGAGGTGGCGTTGAGTTGGACCTGTTGAAATGGCTCTCGTTTCAATCAAAGTGGCAGGAAGCTATTCGTTCGTCCTCGACCCGAACTAGCAACACTGGATGCCGCAGTGGGGCCCGTCGAGCCAGCCAGCGGCTTCGGCGCATTTTCATTCCGGCGACCAAAGTCGCCGAAACGATCCGAAGATGTTTGAGTCTAGCCAAAAAACAGGCGCTACTCCATGTCGTACTTGTAGATGACGCCATCCTTCATGATGAGATCAAAGTTGTCCCAAGGATTGGCGACGAGGCTGAGGTCTTTCAGGGGATTGCCATCGACAAGAATAAGGTCGGCATAGGCGCCTTCGGTGAGTTGACCCAGCGGACCTTCCTGATACGGGTGCCGCGGACCGGCCAGTTCGAAGAGTTCGGCATTGTCCGATGTGGCCATTTTCAGCGCCTCGAAAGGCGTGAACCCAAGTTTTTCGAGCTTGCTCAGAAGTTTGCCCTGACGGTCTGTCGTTGCCTTGTCGAACAGAGCGTCGGTGCCGAAAGCGATCTTCACCCCGATCTCCTTGGCCATCGGATAGATGGTCTCGGTCGCGCTGGTGACCTGAAGCCACTTCTTGGTGGATTCAGGATTGGGGAAGGTCATGCGGTCCTCGTCGTCCAGCAACGGCTGGATGCTCAGCCAGACGTCTTTTTCCTTCATCAGTTCCAGTGTCTCGCGCCCCAGAAGGAAGCCGTGGTCGATGCTTTTGACGCCGGCCTCGATCGCCATCTGCACGGCATTGTCAGTGAAGACGTGGACGGCAACATAGCTGTTGTAGCTTTCCGCGACATCGACGGCGGCCTTTACCTCGTCCAGCGAGTATTGCCGGACATCGAGGGGATCAAACACCGATGCCACGCCTCCGCCCACGGCCATCTTCAGTTGGGTGGCTCCCATGCGGAAGACTTCCCGCGCGCGCTGTTGCACCAGCGGAACACCATCGGCGATCACCACGAGGCCATTTCGTCCCCAGAAGTCGAGTGTGTCGCCCACCGGCGCCGGGACTTCATAAGGCAGGCGGTAGTCGTAATGTCCGCCCGTCTGGCTGAGCGGAGGACCTGAGACCAGCATACGCGGACCAACGGCCTCACCTTTCTCGATCATCTTGTGCACGGCAAAGGAGTTGCCGCCCAGATCGCGAACCGTCGTGAAGCCGCGCATCAGCGTGCGCTCTGCCGCGATCACCGTGCGGGCGCCAACTTCGTAGGCATCTCCGAAGAGGGCTGCGGTTTGTGGCAGTTCGGCAAGGCTCATGTGCCAATGCGAATCCGTGAGCCCCGGGATCATGGTACGCCCGCCAGCGTCGATGACTTGACCGCCAGCGACCGCAACCTCATCGGTCGTGATTTGCGTAATGAGGTTTCCATCGATGACGACGTTGGCATTCTCGATCAACTCTTCGTTCAGTCCGTCGAAGACGTTGACGTTGGTGATCAAGATCGGGCCAGCGGGATCTTCCTGTGCCCCCGCGACCGAAGCCGCGAGGACAAGGGAAGACGCGATAAGTGTCCTAAACAGCATCTTCCGTTACTCCATGTCGTACTTGTAGATGACGCCATCCTTCATGATCATGCCGAAGTTCGCCTTCGCGTCGCTGATCAGGTCGAGATTTTCCAGCGGGTTGCCGTTCACGAGGATCATGTCTGCATAGGCACCTTCCTCGATGACTCCCAGCGGGCCGAGCGGATACGGCGTCAGCGGACCCGACATCTTCAGCAATTCGGCGTTGTCGCAGGTGGCCATCTTGAGCGTCTCGTAGGGAGTGAACCATCGCTGCATCTTGGCAAGCACGGCCCCCTGCCGTTTCGCGAGGTCCGCACTGAACAGCGTGTCGGTGCCGAAGGCGATCTTGAGGCCCAGTTCCTTGGCGGTGCGATAGACAAAATCGGTCCCGTCGGTGACGAACTTGTACTTGGCTTTCTGGAACTCGTTCAGGGCAGGTGCGTCTTCGTCGTCAAGGAAGGGCTGCATGCTGAGCCACACGTCCTTGTCCTTGAAGAGCTGCAACGTCTCGCGCGTGGACATATGAGCGTGCTCGACGCTTCTTGCGCCGTTTTCAATAGAGTGAACAACGGCTTCATTGTTGATCGCGTGCGTGGTCACATAGGTGCCCCAGGCTTCCGTCGCCTCGACAGCGGCCTTAAATTCGTCGTCCGTGAACTGGATCGTGTGGATCGGATCATATGCTGAGGTGACGCCGCCGCCTGCCATCAGCTTGATCTGCGTGGCCCCCTGCATGAGGTTTTCGCGCGTGC
>NZ_JBHTJT010000018.1:0-1313 GCF_042676185.1 Tropicimonas aquimaris
GCTCGAAGCCAGGGGGCACCGTGTCTTTGGCCTCGACAGCGACATTTTCGAGCGCTGCACCTTCCCCCCCGGCGGCTCGGTCCCATCGGTGCCGACCCTGCGCAAGGACATTCGGGACGTGACGCCGGAGGACTTCATCGGCATCGACGCGGTTCTGCACCTTGCCGCGCTCTCGAACGATCCGCTCGGCAATTTCCGCCCCGAGGCCACCTACGACATCAACCATGCTGGCACCATGCGGGTGGCCGAGGCGGCCCGCGCAGCCGGTGTCCGTCGGTTTGTCTTCTCCTCCTCTTGCAGCAACTACGGCGCGGCTGGCGACGACATGCTGGACGAGACAGCGGCGTTCAATCCGGTAACGCCCTATGGCGTTTCGAAAGTTCGATCCGAGCAGGATCTGGCAAAGCTGGCCGACGACCGGTTCTGCCCCACCTTCCTGCGCAGTGCCACCGCTTACGGCGTCTCGCCACGGCTTCGGTTCGACCTGGTTCTGAACAACCTGGTGGCCCATGCCGTGACCGCCGGCGAGATCTTCATGAAGTCCGACGGCACGCCCTGGAGGCCGATCGTCCATATCGAGGACATCGCACGGGCGTTCTGCGCAACGCTGGAGGCGGACGAGGACGACATCCGCAATGAGGCCTTCAACGTCGGCGTGACCGCGCACAATTACCGCATATCCGAACTGGCCGAGATCGTCGCCGATGTGGTCCCCAATGCCCGGATCGCCTATGCGGAGGATGCTGGCCCGGATTTGCGGTGCTATCGCGTCTCTTGCGACAAGATCCGCCAGGCGATGCCGTGGTTCGAACCTCAGTGGGATGCCGTCAAGGGCGCCGAAGAGGTCTATACCGCCTGCCTTGCGGCCGGGCTGACGCGGGAGGATTTCGAAGGCGTGCCCTATCAGAGGATCGCGCACCTCCGGAAACTGACCACGGAAGGCATCATCGGCGAAGACCTTCGCCACACCGCACCTGAGGCCGCAGCGACCGAGCGATTTGCCGAGCGCGCGGCCGAGACGGCATGCGTGTCCTGCGGGAACAATGGGCTGGTGCCTGTGGTGGACCTCGGGCTGATGCCGCGATCGGACGGGCTTCTCGATGCCTCGGGCGTCGGCCGCCAGGTCGGAATGCATCCGCTGCGGGCCGCCTTCTGCCCCGAATGCGCGCTGTTGCAGCTCCTGGAGACGCTGCCGCCGCAAGAGATGTTCGGCTCGGACTACCTCTATTTCTCTTCCTATTCAGAGGATTTGCTGAAGCACTCCCGCGATCACGCGCTCGAGCTGATTTCCCGGCATGGACTTGGCGGTGACG
>NZ_JBHTJT010000019.1:0-1313 GCF_042676185.1 Tropicimonas aquimaris
GCTCGAAGCCAGGGGGCACCGTGTCTTTGGCCTCGACAGCGACATTTTCGAGCGCTGCACCTTCGCACCCGGCGGCGCGGTCCCTGCGGTGCCAACCCTGCGCAAGGACATTAGAGATGTGACGCCGGAGGACTTCATCGGCATCGACGCCGTTTTGCACCTTGCCGCGCTCTCGAACGATCCGCTCGGCAACTTCCGCCCCGAGGCCACCTACGACATCAACCATGCTGGCACCATGCGGGTGGCCGAGGCGGCCCGCGCAGCCGGTGTCCGTCGGTTTGTCTTCTCCTCCTCGTGCAGCAACTACGGCGCGGCTGGCGACGACATGCTGGACGAGACAGCGGCGTTCAATCCGGTAACGCCCTATGGCGTTTCGAAAGTTCGATCCGAGGAGGATCTGGCGAAGCTGGCCGACGACCGGTTCTGCCCCACCTTCCTGCGCAGTGCCACCGCTTACGGCGTCTCGCCACGGATTCGGTTCGACCTGGTTCTGAACAACCTGGTGGCCCATGCGGTGACCGCCGGCGAGATCTTCATGAAGTCCGACGGCACGCCCTGGAGGCCGATCGTTCATATCGAGGACATCGCACGGGCGTTCTGTGCAACGTTGGAGGCGGACGAGGACGACATCCGCAACGAGGCCTTCAACGTCGGCGTGACCGCGCACAATTACCGCATATCCGAACTGGCCGAGATCGTCGCCGATGTGGTCCCCAATGCCCGGATCGCCTATGCGGAGGATGCTGGCCCGGATTTGCGGTGCTATCGCGTTTCTTGCGACAAGATCCGCCAGGCGATGCCGTGGTTCGAACCTCAGTGGGATGCCATCAAGGGCGCCGAAGAGGTCTATGCCGCCTGCCTTGCGGCCGGGCTGACGCGGGAGGATTTCGAAGGCGTGCCCTATCAGAGGATCGCGCACCTCCGGAAGCTGACCACGGAAGGCATCATCGGCGAAGACCTTCGCCACACCGCACCTGAGGCCGCAGCGACCGAGCGATTTGCCGAGCGCGCGGCCGAGACGGCATGCGTGTCCTGCGGGAACAAAGGGCTGGTGCCGGTGGTGGACCTCGGGCTGATGCCGCGATCGGACGGGCTTCTCGATGCCTCGGGTGTCTGCCACCAGGTCGGAATGCATCCGCTGCGGGCCGCCTTCTGCCCCGAATGCGCGCTGTTGCAGCTCCTGGAGACGCTGCCGCCGCAAGAGATGTTCGGCTCGGACTACCTCTATTTCTCTTCCTATTCGGAGGACTTGCTGAAGCACTCCCGCGATCACGCGCTCGAGCTGATTTCCCGGCATGGACTTGGCGGTGACG
>NZ_JBHTJT010000020.1:0-547 GCF_042676185.1 Tropicimonas aquimaris
GCGGGCGGGCCGTCGACCTTGCAACAGGTGCGCTGTGAGCATGTCAGAAGCTGTCATGGGCCTGCATATGCGACTGGAAATTGTTGTTGTTTGCAAGAACGAAATGTGAACCCTGTCACGGAAGTGCGTCGAAATCCTCCCTGCGGCCGGGATGTACCAGCGTCGCCAACGCCTCCGGCGCCACCACGGTGACCGAATCGCCCCATTGGTAGAGGTGCCAGGTCATCTCCAGATGCCCCGACGCCCGGAACCGCACCTCCAGCCCGCCGTCGGGCAGGGGGCGGGTCTGCTGGTCCGGGTGGAACCGCCATTCCGCGGCGCGCTCGGCGGCCTCGGGCGCGAAGTGCCAGATCACCTCGCCGAGCTCCGCCTCGTGTTGGTAGGAGCCGAAGGCGCGGGCGGCATGGGCGTCGATGTCGAAGCCCGGGTCGCGGGCGAAGTATTGCCCGGTGACCTCCGGCGCCTCGATCCGGTCGATCCGGAAATGGCGCAGTTCCGGCCCCTTGTCCGGCTGCCGCGCCACGAGATAGCGCCGCGCGCCGAGCAG
>NZ_JBHTJT010000021.1:0-187755 GCF_042676185.1 Tropicimonas aquimaris
AAGGCGGCCGCACCGTCGGCGCCGGCGTCGTCTCCAAGATCGTCGAGTAATCACTCTCGAGATCGGATTTTCGGGGTGGGCCGATAGGCCTGCCTCACCCTCATTGAACGGGTTCGATGTGGGGTGCGGAATGAGCCGCATTCCACCTCTCAACTCCAATGCCGAGAACAAGGCTGACTGACAATGCAAAGCCAGAACATCCGCATTCGGCTGAAGGCGTTTGACTATCGTGTGCTGGACGCCAGCACCCAGGAGATCGTCAACACCGCCAAGCGGACGGGCGCCCAGGTGCGCGGCCCGATCCCGCTGCCGAACAAGATCGAGAAATTCACGGTGCTCCGTGGACCGCACATCGACAAGAAATCGCGCGACCAGTGGGAAATCCGTACCCACAAGCGTCTGCTTGACATCGTCGACCCGACCCCGCAAACCGTGGACGCGCTGATGAAGCTCGACCTCGCCGCCGGCGTCGACGTCGAAATCAAGCTTAACTAAGGGGGCATGAATCAGATGCGCTCTGGAGTTATCGCCAAGAAGGTGGGCATGACCCGCCTGTTCCTGGAGGACGGGAAGCAGGTTCCCGTCACCGTCCTTCAACTCGACAACCTGCAGGTCGTCGACCAGCGAACCGTCGAGCGGGATGGCTACACCGCCGTTCAGCTCGGTGCCGGTTCGGCCAAGGCCAAGCGGACCTCCCAGGCCATGCGCGGCCACTTCGCCGCCGCCAACGTTGCGCCCAAGCGCAAGGTGGCCGAGTTCCGCGTGGACCCGGAGAACCTGATCGAGGTTGGCGCCGAGATCTCTGCCGAGCACTACGTTGCCGGCCAGAAGGTCGACGTGTCGGGTACCTCGATCGGTAAGGGTTTTGCCGGTGCCATGAAGCGCCACAACTTCGGTGGTCTGCGCGCCTCGCACGGTGTGTCGATCTCCCACCGTTCGCACGGTTCCACCGGTCAGTGTCAGGACCCGGGCCGCGTGTTCAAGGGCAAGAAGATGGCCGGTCACATGGGTGCTGCCCGTGTCACCACCCAGAACCTGGAAGTCGTCCGCATCGACGCCGACCGTGGCCTGATCATGGTCAAGGGCGCCGTGCCGGGCTCCAAGGGTGGCTGGGTCACCATCAAGGACGCCGTGAAGAAGAAGCTGCCCGAAGGCGTGCCGTTCCCGGCCGCGATCAAGGCCGCTGAAGCCGCCGCCGTCGCCGAAGCTCCGGCCGAAGCGCCTGCTGAAGGGGGTGCGGAAGAATGAAACTTGATGTGATCAAGCTCGACGGCGGGGCCGCCGGCGACGTGGATCTGTCCGAAGAGATCTTCGGCCTGGAGCCGCGTGCCGACATCCTGCACCGCGTGGTCCGCTGGCAGCGCAACAAGGCGCAGGCCGGCACCCACAAGGTCAAGACCCGCTCGGAAACCAGCTACTCTACCAAGAAGATCTACCGCCAGAAGGGCACCGGTGGCGCACGCCACGGCGACCGTAACGCGCCGATCTTCCGCAAGGGTGGTATCTACAAGGGCCCGACCCCGCGCAGCCATGCCCACGACCTTCCCAAGAAGGTCCGCAAGCTCGGCCTGAAGCTCGCGCTGTCCTCCAAGGTGGCGTCCGGCAACCTCGTTGTCCTGGACACGGCCGCGATGGACGAAGCCAAGACCAAGATCCTTGCCAAGCAGATCAAGGAACTGGGCTGGAAGCGTGCGCTGATCATCGACGGTGCCGAGGTGAACGAGAACTTCGCTCGTGCCGCGGCCAACATCGAAGGTCTGGACGTGCTGCCATCGATCGGCGCCAATGTCATGGACATCCTCAAGCGTGACACCCTGGTGATCACGAAGGCGGGTGTCGAAGCACTGGAGGCTCGTCTGAAATGAGCGTCAAAGCCGAATACTACGACGTGATCCGCAAGCCCATCATCACCGAGAAGGCCACCATGGCCTCCGAGGCGAATGCTGTGGTCTTCGAGGTCGCCATCGACGCCAACAAGCCCCAGATCAAGGAGGCCGTCGAAGGCCTGTTTGGTGTGAAGGTGAAGGCCGTGAACACGACCGTCACCAAGGGTAAGGTCAAGCGTTTCCGCGGTCAGCCCGGCAAGCGCAAGGACGTCAAGAAAGCCTACGTGACCCTCGAAGAGGGCAACACGATCGACGTGTCCACCGGCCTCTGAGGCTCCGGACAGATCGAAGAAAGAAGGCCCCTGCCACAGCGGGGGCCTTTTTCGTTTTCGGTGGCTCGGAAGGAAGAGGAAATGCCCGGAAATTTGAGCCCGTCCTGCTGTGGAATGTGCAGCCTTCGGGGTGGTCGGCCCCTGTCTTCATGCTAGGCTTGTCCTGCGCGGCTCTCGCAAAGGAAAGGACACGAAGGTGAAACCCAATCGCTTCATGATCAGCGCCTTGCTCGTCGGCGGCCTGCTCGCCGGGTGTACTTCCACGACGCCACCGGACAAGAACGGCGGCACGGAACAGCTCCGCTCTTCCATGACCAGAGCCCTCCGGAATGCCGATGTGCCGGACGCCTGTATCGCGATCTTGTCCCGGCAGACGCTCGTCGAGGTGAAGGCCATCACCGACCAGAGTGCACGGTCGAGCATCGGGGTCCTGCAGCAACGGCAGCAGATCCAGACGGCAGCACGCAGGGATTGCGGCGACTTCTGAGGGCCGGCCTGACCCTGTGGACGCACCCAATAGGACTGAGAAAGAGCGAAGATGGACGGTGAGGACGAGCTCCGCGTCAAGGCATGCACGATGCGGCTTTTCGAGGACGTTGCCTCCCACGAGGCGCCGCAGCGGACATTCCACATCTTCGGTGTGAACCGCGGAGGGACGACTGCCGTCGCAGGTGTTCTGTCCGGTCTCGGCATCCCCTTGGGGACAGAGACCGGAACCAACCTCGAAGACAGGGGATTCCGGCTGAAACGGGGACTCGGCGCGATCGTCGAGACGGTGGCGCGGCGAAACGAGGCATTTGACGTCTGGGGATGGAAACATCCGCATTCCAACGGATACATTGAGGATCTGCTTCCGCATCTCAGGAATGTTCGCTTCATCGTCACGACCCGGGACCTTGGGGCGAATGCCCTTGGGATGTTTGTTCGGGGTGATGAGAACGCCGTCATGTCGTTGCGCGCATCGATGAAGCAGACCCGGCGGAACCTGAATTTCGTCCTGAAGCACCAGCGCCCGACGTTGATCGTCAGCTATGAAAAACTTCTCCTGCGGACGGAGCAGACCGCCGTCGAGATCGCCCGGTTCTGCGGGGTCGAGATGACCGGCGATCACATGCGCAAGATCAACGAGTTTGTCCAGCCGGGCCGCTACAAGACGGACTGAGGCCCTGGCGGCAAGGCTCCGTTGGTCAGTGTGTCGGCCGGTATCCGGCCTGATGGACAGTGCAGTCGCCCATTCGATCCCGGCACTGGTTGTTTTGCTTGTTTTGTTAGGGGATCGAGGGTGGGAATCGCTTGACCATCTGTCGTCGCTCCCATATCAGAGCCCATCCGCCGAGCCCCGGATTCGTCCGGGGCTTTGGCTTTGTTCGCAAGAACGGATAGCCGGGGACCTCTGACGAGGGCCCTATACCCAGGCCGAAAGGCCCACACATAGCGGGGCGACAAGCCCTGCGAAGCTAACGGAAGACAGAAAGCATGGCACTCAAGTCGTACAAGCCGACGACGCCGGGCCAGCGCGGGCTGGTGCTGATCGACCGTTCGGAGCTGTGGAAAGGACGTCCTGTCAAGTCCCTCACCGAGGGTCTGACCAAGAAGGGCGGCCGGAACAACACCGGACGTATTACCGCACGACGCCGCGGTGGCGGGGCGAAACGCCTCTACCGGATCGTCGATTTCAAGCGCAACAAGTTCGACGTGGCGGCCACCGTCGAGCGGATCGAATACGATCCGAACCGTACCGCCTTCATCGCGCTGGTGAAGTATGAAGATGGCGAGCAGGCCTATGTCCTGGCGCCGCAGCGTCTTGCGGTGGGCGACCAGATCGTCGCCGGCAGCAAGGTGGACGTGAAGCCGGGCAACGCGATGCCGTTCTCCGGCATGCCGATCGGCACGATCGTTCACAACATCGAGATGAAGCCCGGCAAGGGCGGCCAGATCGCGCGCGCCGCGGGCACCTACGCCCAGTTCGTCGGCCGTGATGGCGGCTATGCTCAGATCCGTCTGTCCTCGGGCGAACTGCGCATGGTGCGTCAGGAATGCATGGCCACCGTCGGCGCCGTCTCGAACCCGGACAACTCGAACCAGAACTTCGGCAAGGCCGGTCGGACCCGTCATCAGGGCAAGCGCCCCGCCGTCCGCGGCGTCGTGATGAACCCGATCGATCACCCCCATGGTGGTGGTGAAGGCCGGACGTCCGGTGGTCGCCACCCGGTTACCCCTTGGGGCAAGCCGACCAAGGGTGCGCGTACCCGCAACAAGAACAAGGCGTCGCAGAAGCTCATCCTGCGCTCGCGTCACGCCAAGAAGAAGGGCCGCTAACACATGTCGCGTTCCGTTTGGAAAGGCCCCTTCGTCGACAGCTATGTCCTGAAGAAGGCCGAAAAAGCCCGCGAGTCCGGTCGCAACGAGGTCATCAAGATCTGGTCGCGCCGCTCCACCATCCTGCCGCAATTCGTCGGTCTGACCTTCGGTGTCTACAACGGCCAGAAGCATATTCCGGTCGCTGTTTCCGAAGACATGATCGGCCAGAAGTTCGGCGAATATGCTCCGACCCGTACCTACTACGGTCACGCGGCGGACAAGAAAGCCAAGAGGAAGTAATTCGCCATGGGCAAGGACAAGAATCCCCGCCGCGTGGCGGACAACGAGGCGATGGCCAAGGTGCGCATGCTGCGGACCTCTCCTCAGAAACTGAACCTGGTTGCGGCTATGATCCGTGGCAAGAAGGTCGAGAAGGCCCTGACGGACCTGACCTTCTCCAAGCGCCGGATTGCCGAGGACGTGAAGAAATGTCTTCAGTCCGCGATCGCCAACGCCGAAAACAACCACAACCTGGACGTCGATGAACTGATCGTCGCCGAGGCCTACGTGGGCAAGAACCTGACCATGAAGCGCGGTCGCCCGCGTGCTCGTGGCCGGTACGGCAAGATCATGAAGCCGTTCTCCGAGCTCACCATCAAGGTCCGCCAGGTCGAGGAGCAAGCCTAATGGGTCATAAAGTCAATCCGATCGGCATGCGCCTGCAGGTGAACCGCACCTGGGACAGCCGCTGGTACGCCGACACCAAGGACTACGGCAACCTCCTGCTCGAAGACATCGCGATGCGCGAGTTCATCGAGAAGGAATGCAAGCAGGCCGGCGTGTCCAAGGTGATCATCGAGCGGCCGCACAAGAAGTGCCGCGTCACCATCCACACCGCCCGTCCTGGTGTCATCATCGGCAAGAAGGGCGCCGACATCGAGGTGCTTCGCAAGAAGCTGGCCGCGATGACGGATTCCGAGCTGCACCTCAACATCGTCGAGGTCCGCAAGCCGGAGCTGGACGCTGCGCTGGTCGGCGAGTCCATCGCTCAGCAGCTGGAGCGCCGGGTGTCGTTCCGTCGCGCCATGAAGCGCGCGGTTCAGAACGCCATGCGCATGGGTGCCCTGGGCATCCGGGTCAACGTCGCGGGCCGCCTCGGCGGCGCCGAGATCGCCCGGACCGAATGGTATCGCGAGGGCCGGGTGCCGCTGCACACGCTGCGCGCCGACATCGACTACGCCCACGCCGAAGCCACAACGCCCTATGGCATCATCGGCATCAAGGTCTGGATCTTCAAAGGCGAGATCATGGAGCACGACCCGTCGGCTCGTGATCGCCGCGCCCAGGAGCTCCAGGATGGCCCCGCGCCCCGTGGCGCAGGTGGCGGCCGTCGCGAACGCGGCGACCGTGACCGTGACCGGTAAGGAGTAAACGAGATGCTGCAACCGAAGCGCACGAAATTCCGCAAGCTCCACAAGGGCCGGATCAAGGGCGAAGCCAAGGGCGGGTTCGACCTCGCGTTTGGCCATTACGGCCTCAAGGCCATCCAGCCGGAGCGGGTTACTGCCCGCCAGATCGAAGCCGCCCGTCGGGCCATGACGCGTCACATGAAGCGTCAGGGTCGCGTCTGGATCCGGATCTTCCCGGATACGCCGGTGACCTCCAAGCCCACCGAAGTCCGGATGGGTAAAGGTAAGGGTTCGGTCGATTACTGGGCCGCCAAAGTCAAGCCGGGCCGGGTGATGTTCGAGATCGACGGCGTCAGCGAAGACGTGGCCAAAGAAGCCCTGCGCCTCGCAGCGATGAAGCTGCCGATCAAGACCCGCGTGGTTGTCCGCGAGGACTGGTAAGGCGTGGTGGGGTAAAACCTCACCCTACGAAATTTGCCCCCGTCGAGAGATCGGCGGGGGTTTTCATTTTTGTCCCGTTCCGGCTATGCCGCCAGCAACGCCGGATCATCAGGGACCACGCCCATGCCTCAGATCGAGTCGCTCTTCGTCACCCGCCTGTACCGTGCCGCGCTCTCCGAGTTCGGGCCCGCAATCGACCCTGCCGAACTGGAGAACTCCTGTCTTGTGATCGCCGAGGATGACGAGGCCGGCCAGGAATGGTGCGAGCAGAACGGCTATCCGGGCTACACCTCCTATGCCTCGCTCACCGATCTGCCCTGGCGTTTCCCGATCTTCGGCAATCTCGTCGAGGCGCTTGACGCCCATGTCGCCGCCTTTGCCGAGGATCTGGAGTTCGATCTCGACGGCCGGGCGCTCAAGCTCGAGGATCTCTGGATCAACATCCTTCCCGAGGGCGGGATGCACGCCTCGCACATCCATCCGCACAGCGTGATCAGCGGCACGACCTATGTCTCGATGCCCAAGGGCACGAGCGCGCTGAAGCTGGAGGACCCGCGCTCAGCGCGGATGATGGCAGCGCCGGCCAGGAAGAAGGGTGCGCGGCGCGAGATGCAGGGGTTCATCTACATGGCGCCCGAGGTCGGCGACGTGTTGCTCTGGGAGAGCTGGCTGCGGCACGAGGTGCCCATGAACATGGCCGAGGACGAACGCATCAGCGTCAGCTTCAACTACGCCTGGGCCTGAGCGCCGCGACGCCTGCCCGCCCCGAGAAGGGCGGGCGCTTTTGTTTCATGGCGGCGCCGTGCCGGGTCAGTCCGAATTGTCCGCCTTGGCGATCCAGGCGGTGCGGTCGAGGTCGAGATCCGGGAAGTTGTCCGGGTTGAACACGGGCCGCACGACGCCCTCCGCCAACTGCTGGCGGAAGTCTCGAAGGATGCGCAGGCAGATTGGCAGCAGCATCATGATCACCACAAGGTTCACCACCGCGAGGATACCCATCATCGGATCGGAGAAGAAGAACACCGCCGTAGCGCCCGGCGCGGTGGCGCCGAGGAAGACGATGCCGATCACGACGATCCGCAGGGCGTTCTCCGCCATCGGGTGCTTGGTAATAACCGTCAGAGCGTTCTCGCCGAGGTAGTAGTTGTAGATGATCGAGCTGAATGCGAAGAGCATGATCATGAACGACAGCAGGTACTGCGACCATTCCCCGAGGTGGGAGACCAGCGATTGCTGGGTCAGCGCGATCCCGTCGATCCCTTCGGCACCCGGCACGTAGACATCGCCCAGCAGGATGATGAAAGCGGTGCAGGAGCAGATGAAGATCGTGTCGATGAAGACGGAGAAGGACTGCGTGATGCCCTGGCTGATCGGGTGACGCACGTCCGCCGTGGCGGCGACGTTGGGGGCCGAGCCGAGACCGGCCTCGTTGGAGAAGAGCCCGCGGCGCAGGCCCTGCGCGATGGCCGCGCCCATGCCTCCACCGACTGCTTCCTGGAGGCCGAAGGCGTTCGCGACGATCGAGACGAGCACGCCGGGCACCGCGGTGATGTTCATCAGGATGACGACCAGCGCCATCAGGATGTACCCGACGGCCATGATCGGCACCACGATGTCCGCGGCCTTGGCGATCCTGTGGATGCCGCCGAAGACGATGAAACCGGCGACGACGGCCAGCACGGCGCCGGTGATCGTCCGGCTGATGCCGAGGCTGTCCTGAACGGCGCCGGCGACGGTGTTGCCCTGGAAAGCGTTGAAGCCGAGCGCGAAGGAGGCGATCAGGCAGACCGCGTAGAGCACGGCGAGCCAACGGAAGTGTTCACCGAGCCCGTGCAGGATCGACCGGGCCGGGCCGCCGCGGAACATGCCGTCGGGCTGCCGGCGCTTGTAGAGTTGGGCCAGCGAGCATTCGACGAGGCTGGTCGCCATGCCGACGATGGCGATCGCCCACATCCAGAATACCGCACCGGGGCCGCCGAGCGTGATGGCCACGGCGACGCCCGCGATATTGCCGCCACCGACGCGACCACCGACCGAGATCAGCAGCGCCTCGCGGGCCGAAATCGCATTCGGGTCGCCCGACTGGTTCTTAGAGGACAGGACGCGAAACATGCGCTTGAAGAAGCGGAACTGGACGAAGTCGGTAAGCAGGGTGATGAAGATACCGAAGACGACGAGAAGCGGGATCAAGGCCCAGCCCCATGTCAGATCTCCGATGAGGCCGAACAGGTTTTCCAGTGCGCCCATGGCGTGTCCCTCTCTGTTTGTCCTGTTGCGATATCATTTCAGCCTAGACCGCTGCTTGCCGTTGGGTCACGAGAAATGATTGGATTGACGGAATTATCTCCGTTCTGCTGAATGCCGAGCCGGGGGCGTGGTCCGGCGCGATATTGCGCGGCGTTTCGTGAGTCCCGACGTCCGATGGCCGGCACGGGCCTCTGCCAATCCTGCAAGGCGGCAATGACCGAGGGCCACTGGCTGGCACCTTTCTCATGTCCTATCACGTCAGGCAGTGAGAAACGCAATCTACCGATACCCTGAGGTGACAGCATGCTCCTTCAATCAACGGCCTCTGCCGACGCGGAGAACGAAGCTCGGCTTCGCGTCGTGCGTTACTTCTCCGATGTCTGTTCCGAACTGGTGCCCGCCGAGGTGCGTGACCAGCAGCTCGCCCAGCTCCGGGAGCTGGAGGCCAAGAGCGACCAGGAACTCGCCGCGATGGGCCTGCTGCGCGAAGACATCGTGGACCACGTTTTCCAGGAAGCTCACTACGTTTGAGCCGCATTCGCGGGCTCCACGGAACCCGGCTCCGGCGCGTCCGGCGCCCGAACCGATTCGCCTTACAGCGTCGCCAGACGCCGCCGATCGAGGGTGATTTCCCGCCGGATCGATCCTAATTTCCGACCGGCGGCACCATTTCCGGCCTTTTCGCCAGACAGGCCTTGCTTTGCTGGGCACGCAGGCGTAAAGGGGCCGCTCATCTTCGAACTCCGCTGGAATCAGGGTGACCCTGCAAGGGGCCTGCCGGCGATGTGGAAAGGACAAGGCGATGAACGCCAACGAACTTCGTGATCAGACCCCGGACCAGCTCCGGGAGAAACTGATCGACCTCAAGAAAGAAGCCTTCAACCTGCGTTTCCAGCAGGCCACCGGTGCCATGGAGAACACCGCGCGCATGCGTCAGGTTCGCCGCAACGTGGCCCGCGTGAAAACCGTACTGAACGAAAAGGCGGCCGCTGCCGCATCGGAGGCCTGAGCCCATGCCCAAGCGTATCCTGCAAGGCACCGTCACCAGCGACCAGAACGAGCAGACCGTCACCGTCCTGGTCGAGCGCCGCTACAAGCACCCGCTTCTGCACAAGACCATTCGGTCTTCCAAGAAGTACCGGGCCCACGACCCCAAGAACGAGTTCAAGGTTGGCGATACCGTCCGTATCCAGGAATGTGCGCCGATTTCGAAGACCAAGCGCTGGGAGGTGGTGACGGCCGTTTGAGGCCAAGCCACACCTGGTTTGAACGAAACCCTGGGGGGAACAACGAGAACACCCTCCACAGGTCGGGAGTAACCCCATGATCCAGATGCAGACCAATCTGGATGTCGCTGACAACTCCGGCGCCCGCCGGGTTCAGTGCATCAAGGTCCTCGGCGGATCCAAGCGGAAATACGCTTCCGTGGGCGACATCATCGTGGTGTCGGTCAAGGAAGCCATTCCGCGTGGCCGCGTGAAGAAGGGCGACGTCCGCAAGGCTGTCGTCGTGCGGACCGCCAAGGAAGTGCGTCGCGAGGACGGCACCGCCATCCGCTTCGATCGCAACGCTGCCGTCATCCTCAACAACAACAACGAGCCGGTCGGCACCCGTATCTTCGGCCCGGTGGTTCGTGAGCTGCGCGCGAAGAACTTCATGAAGATCATCTCGCTCGCTCCGGAGGTGCTGTAATGGCTGCCAAACTCCGCAAAGGTGACAAGGTCGTCGTTCTTGCCGGCAAGGACAAGGGCAAGACCGGTCAGATCGAATCCGTTGATCCGAAAGCTGGCAAGGCCGTCGTCGGCGGCATCAACATCGCCATTCGTCACACCCGCCAGACCCAGAACAGCCAGGGCGGCCGCATTGCCAAGGCGATGCCGATCGACCTGAGCAACCTGGCCATCGTAGATGCCAATGGCAAACCGAGCCGCGTCGGCTTCCGCGAGGAAGACGGCAAGAAGGTGCGTTTCGCCAAGACCACGGGAGACGCGATCTGATGCTCGACACCGCTGATTACACCCCGCGCCTCAAGGCCTACTACAAGGACGTGATCCGTCCGGCCCTGAAGGAAGAGTTCGGCTTCAAGAACGATCATCAGATCCCGAAGCTGGAGAAGATCGTTCTGAACATCGGCGCCGGCACCGAGGCAGTGAAGGATTCCAAGAAGGCCAAGTCGGCCGCGGACGACCTTACTGCCATCGCCGGCCAGCAGGCCGTCATCACCAAGGCGAAGAAGTCCATCGCGACCTTCCGCGTCCGTGAAGGCATGCCGCTGGGCGCCAAGGTGACCCTCCGTGGTGACCGGATGTACGAATTCCTCGATCGCCTGATCACCATCGCTCTGCCCCGCGTCCGCGACTTCCGCGGCGTGTCCGGCAAATCCTTCGATGGCCGTGGCAACTACGCTATGGGGCTCAAGGAACACATCGTCTTCCCCGAGATCGATTTCGACAAGGTCGACGAGGCATGGGGGCTGGACATCGTTATCTGCACCACCGCGCCGACCGACGCGGAAGCCAAGGCGCTGTTGAAGCATTTCAACATGCCGTTCAACAGCTGAGGAACTCGACCGATGGCTAAAAAATCCATGATCGAACGCGAGAAGAAGCGCCAGAAGCTGGTCGAGCAATATGCCGCCAAGCGTGCCGCGCTGAAAGAGATCGCGAATGACGAAGAGCGCCCGATGGAAGAGCGGTTCAAGGCCCGGCTGAAGCTGGCCAAACTGCCCCGCAACTCCTCGGCCACGCGCCTGCACAACCGTTGCCAGGTCTCGGGTCGTCCGAAGGCTTACTACCGTAAGCTGAAGATGAGCCGGATCGCGCTGCGGGACCTCGCCTCCCAGGGCCAGATCCCCGGCATGGTCAAATCGAGCTGGTAAGGAGGAATTGAAATGAACGATCCTCTTGGTGATATGCTGACCCGCATCCGCAACGCCCAGATGCGCGGCAAGTCCACCGTCCGCACGCCGGCCTCCAAGCTTCGCGCCTGGGTTCTCGACGTGCTGGCCGACGAGGGCTACATCCGCGGCTGGGAAAAGGTCGAGGATGCCGAGCACCCCGAAATCGAAATCAGCCTCAAGTACTTTGACGGCACCCCGGTCATCCGCGAACTCAAGCGCGTCTCCAAGCCGGGCCGTCGTGTGTACATGAGCGTGAACGACATCCCCTCGGTCCGTCAGGGCCTGGGTGTCTCCATCGTCTCCACGTCCAAGGGCGTGATGTCGGATGCAGCGGCTCGCTCCAACAATGTTGGTGGCGAAGTTCTCTGCACCGTCTTCTAAGGAGGGCCTGATCAATGTCTCGTATTGGCAAGAAACCGGTCGAGCTGCCGTCGGGTGTCTCCGCGTCTCTCTCCGGCCAGACCATCGAGGTGAAGGGCCCGAAAGGCACCCTGAGCTTCAACGCCACCGATGATGTGACCATCACGATCGACGGCAACACCGTCACTGTCGAGCCGCGCGGCAAGTCCAAGCGCGCTCGCCAGCAGTGGGGCATG
This sequence comes from Tropicimonas aquimaris, assembly GCF_042676185.1. Taxonomy (NCBI): domain Bacteria; kingdom Pseudomonadati; phylum Pseudomonadota; class Alphaproteobacteria; order Rhodobacterales; family Roseobacteraceae; genus Tropicimonas; species Tropicimonas aquimaris. The sequence continues at coordinate 12,052 of NZ_JBHTJT010000021.1, forward strand.
TCCCGCACGATCGTCGCCAACCTCGTCACCGGCGTCACCGAAGGCTTCAAGAAAGAGCTCGAGATCCAGGGCGTCGGTTACCGCGCCCAGATGCAGGGCAACTCCCTGAAGCTGAACCTCGGCCTCAGCCACGACGTGGACTTTCCCGTCCCCGCCGGCGTGACCGTGACCTGCCCCAAGCAGACCGAGATTGTCGTTGAAGGCATCGACCCGCAGCTCGTGGGCCAGGTGGCGGCGAACATCCGTGAGTGGCGCGCGCCGGAGCCCTACAAGGGCAAGGGCATTCGCTACAAGGGCGAATTCATCTTCCGCAAGGAAGGCAAGAAGAAGTAAGGACGAGAAAGATGGCAAACAGCAAACGGGACCTGTTCCTCAAGCGCCGCCTGCGCGTCCGGAACAAGCTTCGCAAGATCAACCCGGGCAAGGTGCGCCTCAGCGTGCACCGCTCCAGCAAGAACATCAGCGTTCAGCTGATCGACGATGTGAAGGGCGTGACCCTGGCTTCGGCGTCCTCGCTGGAAAAGGATCTGGGCATCATCGGCAAGAACAACGTGGAAGCCGCCGCCAAGGTGGGTGCTGCGATCGCCGAGCGCGCCAAGAAAGCCGGTGTGGAAGAGTGCTACTTCGATCGTGGTGGCTTCCTGTTCCACGGCCGGGTAAAGGCGCTCGCCGACGCCGCGCGTGAAGGCGGCCTGAAGTTCTGAACCCTGTGGGCGGCCTCCGGGCCGTCCCGATGATCCGGGGGCGCAGCCTTCAGGCCGCGCCCACCTGGATTGAAGAAACCTGTGGCCGTGCGCGGCCCATGACTAAAGGAAAGCCGTATGGCAGAACGTGAGAACCGCCGGGGCAACCGTCGCGAGCGCGAGGAAACCCCGGAATTCGCCGATCGCCTTGTCGCGATCAACCGTGTGTCCAAGACCGTCAAGGGCGGTAAGCGCTTCGGCTTTGCTGCGCTCGTGGTTGTTGGCGACCAGAAAGGCCGCGTCGGCTTTGGCAAGGGCAAGGCCAAGGAGGTCCCCGAGGCCATCCGCAAGGCCACCGAGCAAGCCAAGCGCCAGATGATCCGAGTGCCGCTGCGCGAAGGCCGCACCCTGCACCACGACATCGAAGGTCGCCACGGTGCCGGTCGCGTCGTGATGCGCACCGCCCCGCAGGGTACCGGTATCATCGCCGGTGGTCCCATGCGTGCCGTGTTCGAGATGCTCGGCATCCATGACGTCGTCGCCAAGTCGATCGGGTCGCAGAATCCCTACAACATGATCCGCGCCACCCTGGACGGTCTCAAGAAGGAAGCCAGCCCCCGCCTGGTCGCGCAGCGTCGCGGCAAGAAGGTGGCCGACATCCTGAAGAAGCCGGAAGAGGCGCCGGCCGAAGCCGCAGCCGAAGCGTAAGGAGACGGACACATGGCCAAGACCATCGTCGTGAAGCAGATCGGCTCGCCGATCCGCCGCCCCGCCATCCAGCGCCAGACGCTGATCGGGCTGGGCCTGAACAAGATGCACAAGACCCGCGAACTGGAGGACACTCCTGCGGTCCGCGGCATGGTTGCCAAGATCCCGCACCTCGTCGAGATCGTCGAAGAGCGCGGCTGATCCGCAGCCAGCACCAGAAATCGAAGCGCCCCGGGTCCCACCCGGGGCGTTTTTCTTTGCGCGAGGGCGAGGTACGGCGTGGGTCCGCCCCTCGACACAGCCCCGTTCCGCGGTAAGCTGCGGGAAAGGGGAAGGATTTCACATGCTGAACATGCCGATGCGCGCCGCGGGAGACGCCTTTCACGAAGCCTGGCGGTTGCGCTGGCCGTTCCTGCTGTCCCATCTCGTGTTCAGCCTCCTCGTCGCAGCGCTCCTGGCGCCGGTGACCGCGCTGGCGCTGCGCGCGGCGATCGCGCTCTCCGGTCAGCCCGCGCTGTCGGATTTCGACATCGCGATGTTCCTGCTCTCGCCGGCCGGGTTCGTGGCGGCGCTGATTGTGGCAAGTCTGCTGCTGACCACCGCCGTGCTCGACATCTCCTTCATGATGGCGATCGCCCGCGATGCCCGCCGTCACCGCGAACGGCGGTTCGAGGCCGGCGTGGCCGCGATCCTGCCGCAGGTGCCCCGGATCATCGGCTTCTCGTGGCGGCTGCTGCTGCGGATCGTGGCGATGGTCGCGCCTTTCGTGCTGATGGCACTGATCGTGGCGCAGAACCGGCTGACGGAATATGACATCAACTACTATCTCGCCGAGCGTCCGCCGGAGTTCATCGAGGCCGCGACGATCATCGGGATCCTGATCCTTGGGATGGTCCTCCTGGTCGCCTGGAACCTGCTCGGCTGGGCCCTGGCGTTGCCGCTCGTGCTGTTCCAGGACGTGCCGCCCTCCAGGAGTTTCCGGGAGAGCGCCGAGCGAATGCGCGGCCAGCGGATGGACCTGTTGGCGGCCCTGCTGGCCTGGGGCGCGGTTTCGCTGCTGGTCGTCGGGCTTGCCTTCGGCGCGGTGGGGATCGCTGCAGACCTCATTGCGGGTACCATCGGCGCCAACCTCCGGCGGCTGGCGGCGGCCCTGCTGGTGCTCGCCGCAATCTGGTCGGTGGTGAACCTGCTGGTCACGACCCTGACCACGGGCGCCCTCGCGGCATTGCTGATGGAACGCGCGGGCTGGCCGGGCACTTCGGGGATCGACATAGACATCGCGCCGGCTCGCCGCCTGCTGCGCCTGGCACTCGTCGGCGGGCTCGCAGTGGTGGCGGTCGTCGGAGGGCTTGGGGCTGCGGATCTCGGGGCGCGGCAGGTCGAGGACGAGGTTCAGGTCATCGCCCATCGCGGCGCGGCGGGCGCGCGGCCGGAAAACACCATGGCCTCCTTTGCGCTGGCCATCGAGGACGGCGCGGACTGGGTGGAGCTCGACGTGCAGGAAAGCGCCGAGGGCGAGGTGATCGTTGTCCACGACAGCGACTTCATGAAGCTCGCCGGGGTCGATCTGAAACCCTGGGACGCCACGGCCGCCGACCTCGCGGAGATCGACATCGGCAGCTGGTTCGGCGCGGATTATGCCGGGGAGCGGACGCCGACCCTGCGCCAGGCGTTGGAACTCGCCAAGGATTCCGGCTCTGGCGTGCTGATCGAGCTGAAGTACTACGGCCATGACGAGATGCTGGAACAGCGTGTCGCCGACATTGTCGCCGAGACCGGCATGGAGGAGCAGATCCGCGCGATGAGCCTGAAATACGAGGCCGTCCAGAAGATGAAGGCGCTCCGGCCGGACTGGGCGGTGGGCCTGCTGGCGGCGCAATCGGTGGGGCGGCTGTGGGAGCTGGAAGCGGATTTTCTTGCCGTGAACATGGCGATGGCCTCGCCCAAGCTGGTTCGCCATGCCCGCGAGGCGGGCAAGCCGCTCTACGTCTGGACGGTCAACGATCCCCTGTCCATGTCGCAGATGCTGAGCCTCGGGGTCTCCGGGCTGATCACGGACGAGCCGGCGCTGGCGCGCGAGGTCCTGCGGCAGCGGGAGGAGTTGAGCAGTGTCGAGCGGCTGGTGCTGGCGCTCGGCAACCGGCTCGGAATGACGGTAAGCGACAAGGTGTATCGCGATGGCTCTCCGTAGGGTGCTGGCGGGCGCGGTGCTGTGTATCGCCATCGCCGCCCCCGCGCTGACGGAGGACGCGGAGGGTTGGCAGGCGCAGTTGTCGCGCTCCGTCGAATTGCCCGCGCATGGCTGGCTGGCCGAGGTGCGCGACGCCCCTGGGACGACGCTCTCGGAATTCACCACAGACGGGTGCAGCGGCGGCATGTCGAGCCTTTGGTCCTTCATGGCCGAACGCTTTCCCGCCTTCGCCGAGGCGCACGAGGGCACCCCTCCTTGGGAGGGGTGCTGCGTGGTGCATGACCGCGCCTACCATTCCGCCGGCCCGGACTCGGCGCCGGAAGCGAGCTATGACGCGCGGCTGCAGGCAGACGAGGCGCTGCGGAGCTGTGTCGAGCAGACCGCCGACAGCCGGGATGCCGTCCTCAGCGAGATCTATGCGCTCGACGCCCAACAGATTCGCCAGGTCTATTCCGCGATTGCCGCTGGCATGTTCCAGGCCGTCAGGCTGGGCGGCGGGCCCTGCACCGGCCTGCCCTGGCGGTGGGGCTATGGCTATCCGCAATGCTGGCAAAAGACCGGCGGCTGAGCGGAGGAGCGCCATGACGGGCGGCAATCGCACCGGCTTTGATCTCGATTTCGGGCAACTCGCTGGTCTGTCGCTGGCCGCCCGCTCCATTACGCCTTGATAGGCGTCGCCGCATCGCATAAGACGCCCCATGGCCTTACAGGGCCGATTCACGTCAACCGACGAACCAACAAGAAATGCCGAGTTCGGCCGCTCCCGTCGCTGGGGGCCGCATCCGGCAAGGAGTAGCGACATGAAACTGCATGAACTCAGCCCCGCCGAGGGCTCGACCCCCAAGAAAAAGCGCATCGGCCGTGGTCCCGGCTCCGGCAAGGGCAAGACCGCCGGTCGTGGTATCAAGGGTCAGAAGTCCCGTTCGGGCGTGGCGATCAATGGCTACGAAGGCGGCCAGATGCCGCTCTACATGCGGCTGCCGAAGCGCGGCTTCAACAAGCCGAACCGCAAGTCCTGGGCCGTTGTGAACCTGGGCATCCTCCAGAAATTCATCGAAGCCGGCAAGATCGATGCGAAGAAGCCGATCACCGAGGACGTGCTGCTCGAATCCGGCCTCGTGCGCCGCAAGCTCGACGGCGTCCGCGTTCTCGCCAAAGGCGATTTCAGCTCAAAGGTCGAGCTGGCCGTTTCCGGCGCGTCCAAGTCGGCGGTCGAGGCTGTCGAGAAGGCCGGCGGCTCGCTGACGGTCACGTCTGCGAAAGCCACCGAGGCCGCGGCCGAATAAGAGGTTGTGAGGGGAAGCAATGCCCCTTACTTAACTTCCAGTTTTCCAGCGCCGCCGACGGGAAAACCGCTCGGCGGCGCATGCATGAGAGAGACCACGAATGGCATCTGCAGCAGAGCAAATGGCGGCCAACATGAGCTGGGCCGCCCTGGGCAAGGCCACTGAGCTCCGACAGCGCATCCTGTTCACCCTGGGTCTGCTCATCGTTTATCGCCTGGGCACCTACATTCCGGTTCCGGGGATCGACGGGCAGGCGCTGCGCGACTTCATGGAGCAGGCGGCGGCCGGTATCGGCGGCATCCTGACCATGTTCACCGGCGGCGCGCTCGGGCGCATGGGAATCTTTGCGCTCGGCATCATGCCCTACATCTCTGCCTCGATCATCGTGCAGCTGATGACCGCGATGGTCCCGCAGCTGGAACAGCTGAAGAAAGAGGGCGAGCAGGGGCGTAAGAAGATCAATCAATACACCCGCTACGGCACCGTGCTGCTGGCGACGTTCCAGGCCTATGGCCTGGCCGTGAGCCTCGAGGCGGGCGGCCTGGCCCATGATCCGGGCTGGTTCTTCCGCGCGGCCGTGGTGATCACCCTGGTCGGCGGCACGATGTTCCTGATGTGGCTGGGCGAGCAGATCACTGCCCGCGGCGTCGGCAACGGTATCTCGCTCATCATCTTCGTCGGCATCATCGCCGAGGTCCCGGCCGCGCTGGCGCAGTTCCTCGCCTCCGGCCGCTCCGGTGCGATCAGCCCGGCGGTGATCATCGGTGTCCTCGTGATGATGATCCTGATCGTTGGCTTCGTGGTCTTCATGGAGCGCGCGCTTCGCAAGATCCACATTCAGTATCCGCGCCGGCAGGTTGGCATGAAGGTCTACGACGGCGGCTCCAGCCACCTGCCGATCAAGGTGAACCCGTCGGGCGTGATCCCGGCGATCTTCGCCTCGTCGCTGCTGCTGCTGCCGACCACGATCGCCACCTTCTCGGGCGGCAACACCGGCCCGGTGATGTCGACCATCCTGGCCTACTTCGGACCGGGACAGCCGCTCTACCTGCTGTTCTTCGCGTCGATGATCGTGTTCTTCGCGTACTTCTATACCGAGAACGTGGCGTTCAAGACCGATGACGTGGCCGACAACCTCAAGAACCAGAACGGCTTCGTGCCGGGCATCCGTCCAGGGCCGAAGACGGCGGAATATCTCGACTACGTCGTGCGCCGCGTGCTGGTCCTCGGCTCTGCCTATCTGGCTGCGGTCTGTCTCTTCCCGGAGATCCTTCGTAACCAGCTGGCGATTCCCTTCTACTTTGGCGGGACCTCGGTTCTGATCGTCGTCTCGGTGACGATGGATACGATCCAGCAGGTTCAGTCGCACCTCCTGGCGCACCAGTACGAGGGGCTGATCGAGAAATCGCAACTGCGCGGCAAGAAGCGCTCGCGCAAGGCGCCTGCACGGCGCTGATCGCGACACCTTCAGCAGAAGCACGGCGGGCGTCCTTCCGGGCGCCCGTCTTGCATTTGGCGGTGCTGAAATGCCTTCCCTGCGCCCGGATCGGGCCGCCCCTTACACTCTGTTAACCAGTTCCGGGCAAGCTCGGTCCCCGTAAGCCGGGGAACGAGGAGCCGATGGTCAAGATCTGGGATCGCATTGCCGGTATCGGAGCGCGGCGGCCTGATGACGAGAGCCAGCAGGGCCATCTGTTTGCCGATACTGCGCCAACGGGGACCCGGGGCTTCTCCGAGGCGGCACTCCGTGGGCTCGAGGAACTGGAGGCACGGCTGCCGCCGCTTGACGCGGCGACCCGGCCGGCGAGCGAGCCGCGCTACCGACAGACCGACCGGCTGAAGCCCGATGCCGCGGCGGGTGGCGGGCTCGTCGTTGGCGAGGACGGGCAGGCCCGCCCGCACTACTGGGGCCACCGCGAAAGGTTGCGCCAGCGCTTCCTGTCGGGCGGACATGCGGCTATGCCGGAATACGAACTGCTGGAGATGCTGCTCTTCAACGCGATCCCGCGGATCGACACGAAGCCGCTGGCCAAGCGGTTGCTCGCGGCCTTCGGGGATCTCAACGGCGTCATCGCGGCTCCGCAGGCCCGGCTGCTGGAGGTCGAGGGTGCGACGGAGAAGGTCTATTACCAGCTCCGGCTCGCAGAGGCCTTCGCCCACCGGATGGCGCGGGCCAAGGTGCTGCAGCGCCACGTGCTGTCTTCGTGGGACACGCTGATGGAGTACTGCAAGACGGTGATGGCGCACCGCGACACCGAGCAGTTCCGGGTGCTCTATCTCGACCGCAAGAACAACCTCGTCGCCGACGAAGCGCAGGCCGAGGGAACGGTGGACCATGTGCCGGTCTACCCGCGCGAGATCGTCAAGCGTAGCCTGGAGTTGAACGCCAGCGCGCTGATCCTGGTGCACAACCACCCTTCCGGCGATCCCGCGCCCTCGAACGAGGATATCATGATGACCGACCGGATTGCCGAGGCCTGTCGGGCGGTTGGCATCACCATCCACGACCACGTCGTGATCGGAAAGGAACAGGATGCCTCCTTCCGGCAGCTGGGTTACCTGACATGACCTTGGCGGCCGCGGCACAGCCACCGGTTGACGCCCTCCGCAAAATCGCGGAACCTACCCTGGTCGGACGCGATGTCTCGGGATGCATGATATCCCTTGACAGATCGTGAACGGGGCCCTTGACGGGCCCCGGCTTTGGCTTTACTTGACACCCTCTCATTGGAGAATCGCCGTCGAATCCCTGCGCGTGTCGCAAAGGTCGATCGGCGGCTAATCTGGCCCGATGGCGCATGAGCTGTCGGGCCTCTGTTGTGAAAAAAGGTTCTGGGACTACGGAACCGCAACCATGAAGGAATATCCCTCTTGGCACGTATCGCTGGGGTCAACATCCCGACAGCCAAGCGCGTCCCGATCGCGCTGACCTACATCACCGGAATCGGCAATACCTCCGCGCAGGCGATCTGCGAGGCCGTGGGCATCGACGCGACCCGCCGGGTCAACGAACTGTCCGACGCCGAAGTTCTGGCGATCCGCGAGCACATCGACGCGAACTACACCGTCGAAGGCGACCTGCGCCGTGAGACGCAGATGAACATCAAGCGCCTGATGGACCTCGGCTGCTATCGCGGCCTGCGCCATCGCCGCAACCTGCCCGTGCGCGGCCAGCGCACCCACACCAACGCCCGCACCCGCAAGGGCCCGGCGAAGCCGATCGCCGGCAAGAAGAAGTAAGGGGAGGCAGGACAGATGGCTCGCGACAAGCGTCAAACCAAGCGCAAGGTTTCCAAGAACATCGCCACCGGCGTTGCTCACGTGAACTCCTCGTTCAACAACACCAAGATCCTGATCTCCGACGTGCAGGGCAACGCGATCTCCTGGTCGTCCGCCGGCACGATGGGCTTCAAGGGCTCCCGGAAGTCGACCCCCTACGCCGCTCAGATGGCCGCCGAAGATGCCGGCCGCAAGGCGCAGGAACACGGCGTCAAGACCCTCGAGGTCGAGGTGCAGGGCCCCGGTTCCGGCCGTGAGAGCGCGCTCCGCGCCCTGGCCGCCGTCGGCTTCAACATCACCTCGATCCGCGACGTCACGCCGATCGCGCACAACGGTTGCCGTCCTCCGAAGCGCCGCCGCGTCTGAGGATCAGGGCTTACTCTTTCGGATCGCGCCGCTACAGGCGCGGTCCGTTCTGGCATTTTGAACCTCGGGCGTCCGTTTCCACGGACATGGGAGACGGACAGGTATGGAGGCGATCTACATGATCCACAAGAACTGGCAGGAACTCATCAAGCCGACCCAGCTGGAGGTCAAGCCCGGCGCCGATGCGAGCCGCAAGGCGACCGTCGTGGCCGAACCGCTGGAGCGAGGCTTCGGTCTGACGCTCGGCAACGCGCTGCGTCGCGTTCTGCTGTCCTCGCTGCAGGGTGCGGCGATCACCAGCGTCCAGATCGACAATGTTTTGCACGAGTTCTCGAGCGTTGCCGGCGTCCGCGAGGACGTGACCGACATCGTCCTGAACCTCAAGGGCATTGCCATCCGGATGGACGTCGACGGACCCAAGCGCCTGTCGGTTTCCGCCAAGGGCCCGGGCGCCGTCACTGCCGGTGACATCTCGGAGACCGCCGGCATCGAGATCCTGAACCGCGACCACGTCATCTGCCACCTCGACGATGGTGCAGATCTCTACATGGAACTGACGGTCAACACCGGCAAGGGCTATGTCGCGGCCGACAAGAACCGCCCCGAGGACGCGCCGATCGGTCTGATCCCGATCGATGCGATCTACTCGCCGGTCAAGAAGGTCTCCTACGATGTCCAGCCGACCCGCGAGGGCCAGGTTCTGGACTACGACAAGCTGACCATGAAGATCGAGACCGACGGCTCGGTGACCCCGGACGACGCGCTGGCCTATGCCGCGCGCATCCTGCAGGACCAGCTGAGCATCTTCGTCAACTTCGAGGAGCCGGAAGCTGCCGGTCGCCAGGAAGAGGACGACGGCCTCGAGTTCAACCCGCTTCTGCTGAAGAAAGTGGACGAGCTGGAGCTTTCGGTGCGGTCTGCCAACTGCCTGAAGAACGACAACATCGTCTATATCGGCGATCTGATCCAGAAGACCGAAGCCGAGATGCTCCGCACCCCGAACTTCGGCCGCAAGTCGCTCAACGAGATCAAGGAAGTGCTCTCGGGCATGGGCCTGCACCTCGGCATGGATGTCGAAGAGTGGCCGCCGGAGAACATCGAGGATCTGGCCAAGAAATTCGAAGATCAGTTCTGATCTCGATCCGGTCGCGCCTTTCGGGGCGCGCCCAAACAAACGGGCCTACTGCCCCAAGGAGAGTCGGAGACACGCATCTCTGGCCAGACAAAGCAAAACCGCCCGTAGAGGGCAATTTGGAGATAGAAAATGCGTCACGCCCGCGGATACCGCCGCCTGAACCGCACCCACGAGCACCGCAAGGCGCTCTTCGCCAACATGGCCGGCTCGCTGATCGAGCATGAGCAGATCAAGACGACCCTGCCCAAGGCCAAGGAACTCAAGCCGATCATCGAGAAGCTGATCACTCTCGGCAAGCGCGGCGACATCCACGCCCGCCGTCAGGCCGCTTCTCGGCTGAAGCAGGACAAGCACGTTGCGAAACTGTTCGAAGTGCTCGGCCCGCGTTACGCCGAACGTCCGGGCGGCTGCGTCCGCGTTCTGAAGGCCGGCTTCCGCTACGGCGACATGGCTCCGATGGCGATCATCGAGCTGGTCGACCGCGACCCGGCTGCCAAGGGCGCCGAGGATCGCGTCCGGGAAGAGGCCACCGACGAAGCGTAAGCCCGACAGGCCGGAACGATAGGGCCCCCGCATCGCGGGGGCCTTTTGTTTTCGGGGATGACCGATCATCCGCGACAGCGGTGCCCGAAAAATGACGCCGGGACGTGACGAGTGACCACCTCAATCCTTATATGACGGGTGACATGTTCAGTAGGGCTCTCTTTCATCATGGCTGACCGTGCGGCTGTCGATCGTGAACTGGCAAAGCTGGCGGCAATGTCGCCCGCGGGATACTTCGTCGGTCTCCACATCCGTTTTGCCTCGCCGCTGCTGACGATTCAGACCTATGATCCGGCCTGGATCGAGCATTACACGGCGAACGCCTATGTGATGCGCGATCCCGTCACTGCCTGGGCCTTTTCCACGACCGGCTACGCGCGCTGGAGCGAACTGGGGATTCCCGACCCGTTCGGGATCATGGAAGAGGCGGCCGGGTTCGGCTTGCGGTTCGGAGTCGCTGTCTCTGCCGGGCCGGTGTCGTCGCGCACGATTGCGGGGGCCGCCCGATCCGACAGGGAGTTCGCCGATTCCGAGATGGAGCAGATCTCCCGGATCATCGACCGGCTTCACCGGTTGACCGAACCGCCGGAGAAGCTGACCGCGGCGCAGGCACAGGCCTTGCGGCTGATCGCTACGGGCGACCGGCATGCCGCCGCGGCGGCCAAGCTCGGGATCTCGGAGAGCGCGCTCAAGGCCCGGCTGACCGCAGCGCGACAGCGGCTGATGGCCCGTACGACGGCCGAGGCCATCCAGCGGGCCAAGGACGCGCGGCTGCTTTGAGACGGCGTGTCATTCAGGCGGGGCGCGACGGGGCGATCCGCGGGTATCTCTACTGTTTTTTGCGTCGGGATCGGCTTTCGCTCTGCCCGACCCGGACCTAGGCTGCGCCCATGCCGGACCTTTTCGACTCGCCCACCGACAGAACCGAGAGCGACGCGCCGCGTCCGCTTGCCGACCGACTGCGCCCCAGGACTCTCGGCGAGGTCATCGGGCAGGATCACCTGCTGGGCCCCGACGGTCCGCTGGGCGCGATGCTTGCGGCGGGCTCGCTCTCCTCGTTGGTGCTCTGGGGGCCGCCCGGCGTCGGCAAGACCACCATCGCGCGGCTGCTGGCCGATGTGACCGACCTCCACTTCGTGCAGATCAGCGCCATTTTCACCGGGGTGCCCGAACTCAGGAAGGTGTTCGAGGCGGCGCGCCTACGGCGCAGGAACGGGCAGGGCACGCTGCTCTTTGTCGACGAGATCCACCGCTTCAACAAGGCGCAGCAGGACGGGTTCCTGCCGCATATGGAAGATGGCACGATCGTCCTCGTCGGGGCGACGACCGAGAACCCGAGCTTCGAGCTCAATGCGGCGCTTCTGAGCCGCAGCCAGGTGCTTGTGCTGAACCGGCTGGACGAGACGGCGCTGGCGGCGATGCTCGCGCGGGCCGAGTCGGAGCTTGGCCGCACGTTGCCCCTGACGGATGCGGCGCGCATGTCGTTGCTGGCGATGGCCGACGGCGACGGACGGGCTTTGCTGAACCTTGTGGAGCAGGTCTCGGCCTGGAAGCCCGACGGTGTGATCGACACCGACGCGCTGAGCGCTCGGCTGACCCAGCGGGCCGCACAATATGACAAGTCGGGCGACGCGCATTACAACCTGATTTCCGCCCTTCACAAATCCGTCCGCGGCTCGGACCCGGACGCGGCGCTCTACTGGCTGGCGCGGATGCTGAAGGGCGGCGAGGACCCGCGTTACCTAGCGCGCAGGATCACCCGCATGGCGGTGGAGGACATCGGCCTGGCCGACCCGCAGGCACAGGCGCTCTGCCTTCAGGCCTGGCAGGTCTACGAACGTCTCGGTAGCCCGGAGGGCGAGCTGGCGCTGGCGCAGGCGGTCGTTTACCTCGCGCTCGCCCCCAAGTCGAACGCGGCCTACGCGGGCTACAAGGCTGCCATGAGGGCTGCGGGCCAGACCGGCTCCGAGCCGCCGCCCAAGCACATCCTGAACGCGCCGACCTCGCTCATGAAGGACCAAGGCTATGGCGAGGGTTACAGCTACGATCATGACGCCGAAGACGGCTTCTCGGGCCAGCACTACTTTCCCGAAGGGATGAAGCGCGGCATCTACTATTTCCCGGTCGAGCGCGGCTTCGAACGCGACCTGAAACGCAGGCTCGACTATTTCGTCAAGCTCCGGGCGAAGCGCGGCGGATGACCTAAATTTGATAAGGGCTACAGACAATCATCTTAAACTGTGAATGCAGCCGTGCGATGCCTTAGTGAGGAGCGCGAATCTCGCAACCCTGTGACCGGGTTCATCAAACTGGCCATTTCAGGAGACCAGCCATGAAAAAGACCATTCTAGCCGCCATCGCCATTTCCATCCCTTGCATTGCTCTTGCCGACGCCGCCACGGACGCCGTGAAAGCCCGTCAGGACCACATGAAGGCTTTCGGCAAGCAGGTCGGTACCTTCGCCGCTGTCGCCAAGGGCGAAGCGGAATACGATCCGGCCGTCGCTCAGGCCGCCGCCGACATGCTGGTGGAGCTGGCCAATGCCGACCAGTCCGGTTTCTGGATGGAAGGCACCTCGATGGACGATCTGCCGGGCGTCTCCTATGCCAAGCCGGCGCTTTGGGAGAACACGGATCAGGTCACCGCGATCATGACCGATCTGCAGGCCGCCGCCGCCAACATGCAGGACGTCGCTAGCGACGGGAAGGACGCCATGGTCGCCGCCCTTGGGCCGATCGGTCAGCAGTGCCAGGCTTGTCACAAGGAATTCCAGGCCAAGAAGGACTGAGGCGCGTGTCTGACGGCTCGCCTGAAACCGACCAGCTTCGCCGCGTCCGCCTCTGGGATCCGGGCCTTCGCCTGTTCCACTGGGCGCTGGCGATCTGCGTCTGTGCGGCATGGTACCTGGGCAAGTTCGGCCCGGGTATCATGACCCTGCATTTCTACTTCGGCTACGCCGTGATCGGGCTGCTCGTCTTCCGCGTGGTCTGGGGGCTGTTTGGCCCCTGGCCCGCCCGCTTCCGGGACTTCGTCTACGCGCCGGGCACGTTCCTGCGCTATTCCAGCGGCATCTCGAAGCGCAAGCCGAGCCACTGGGCCGGGCACAACCCAGTTGGGGCGCTGTCGGTCTTTGCGTTGCTCGGGGTCCTGGCGTTCCAGGCCTTCACGGGGCTGTTCAGCGATCCGGACGACTTCATCAACAAGGGCCCGCTTGCCGATTCCGTCAGCGGCGCCTGGGTTGGCTGGGCGTCGGGCTGGCATAACACGCTGCCCCCGATCATCCTGGCGCTCGTTCTGCTGCACCTCGCGGCGATCCTTTTCTACAAGGTTTGGAAGGGCGAGAACCTGGTGCCGTCGATGATCCACGGCAAGAAGATCGTGCGCGGGCCGGTGCCCGAGGATCGCGTGATCGAGGTGATCGCCGCCAATGACGAAGGCCCCGCCGGCGCGCGCAAATCGGCCTGAGCGCAAGGCCGGGCCCTTGACATTGCGCCGGTGGCACAGGACATCGGCGCAATGATCCTTACCGCTCTCCAGGTCGCCCTCGGCGGCGCGCTCGGCGCAACCTGCCGATACCTGACCAACGTCGGGATGAAGGCCATGCTGGGCATCGGCTTCCCGTGGGGGACATTGACGGTGAACGTGGTCGGTTCCTTCCTCATGGGCGCGCTTGTCGTCCTGCTGGAGCGCAAGGGTGCCAATGCGCTGGCCCCGGTCCTGATGACCGGCTTCCTCGGCGGCTTCACCACCTTTTCGGCCTTCTCGCTGGACGCGATCTTCCTGATGGAGGAGGGCCGGACGGAGATTGCGCTGGTCTATATCACCGCATCGGTGCTGGTTTCGCTCGCCGCGCTTGTCGTGGGGCTTGCCTTCGCCCGCGGTGTGGTGCCGCTGCCATGAGCCGTGTGCAGCAGATAGAGATCGCGCCGGACGAGGCGGGGCAGCGGCTCGACCGTTGGTTCAGGAACCGGTTCCCGCATGTCGGCCAGGGCCGGATCGAGAAGATGTGCCGGAAGGGCGAGCTGCGTCTCGACGGGGCTCGGGTCAAGACCTCGACGCGGATCAAGGGCGGGCAGATCGTGCGTGTGCCGCCGCTGCCCGATGCGGACAGCGAGCCGCCGCGGCAGGAGAGGAGCGAGGTCTCCGAGGCCGACGCCAGGATGATCCGGGAGACCGTGATCTACCGGGACGACCACCTGATCGCGATCAACAAGCCCGCTGGCCTGCCCACGCAAGGCGGCAGCAAACAGACCCGCCATGTCGACGGGCTGGCCGAGGCGCTGCGTTTCGGGCTGGACGAGAAACCGCGGCTGGTTCACCGGCTCGACAAGGACACCTCCGGCGTGCTGCTGCTGGCGCGGACCCGCGCGATGGCCGGCGCCCTGACGGAGGCCTTCCGCGCCCGCGACACCCGCAAGATCTACTGGGCCGCCGTCGCCGGCGTGCCCGCGCCGCAGATGGGTACGATCCGCTTCGGCCTCGTGAAGGCCGGGGGCCACGGGGCCGGCGGCGAGGGCGAGAAGATGCGCTGCGTGCATCCGCGCGAGGTCGACGCGACTCCCGGTGCCAAGCGCGCCACCACCGACTACGCCGTGCTCTCGGGTCTCGGCGGGCGGGTGAGCTGGGTGGCGCTGGTCCCGGTCACGGGGCGCACGCACCAGCTGCGCGCACACATGGCCGAGATCGGGCATCCGATCGTGGGCGACGGCAAGTATGGCGGTTCCGGGCAGGAGAACCTGGGCGACGGCTGGGGCGCGGGTCTGGGCGGCGCGCTGTCGCGCAAGCTGCACCTGCACGCCCGGTCGCTGTCGCTGACCCACCCGGTGACCGGCAGCCGCCTGGTGCTGACCGCGCCGCTACCGGAACACATGGAACGGACCTGGGAGATGCTCGACTGGCGCGCCGCTGACGTGCCCGCCGATCCCTTCGAGGAGCAGGACGGATGAGCCATTCCCCGCTTCGGCTGGTGATTTTCGATGTCGACGGCACCCTCGTGGACAGCCAGGCGCATATCGTCGCCGCGATGGATGCCGCCTATGGCGGGCTCGGGATGCAGCCGCCGCCGCGCGAAACGGTGCTGTCGATCGTCGGCCTGTCGCTGCCGGTGGCGATGGCACAGCTTTCTCCCGAACTCGACACCGAGGCGCAGGAGGCACTGGTCGAGGGCTACAAGAACAGCTTCTCCAGCCTTCGCAGCACCGGTGCGCCGGAGCAGATGTCGCCGCTCTATCCCGGCGCGCGGGAGGTGATCGACGCGCTGCTCGCTCGCGACGACGTGCTGGTCGGCATCGCCACCGGCAAGTCCCGCCGCGGGCTGGATCACCTGCTGTTGGCCCACGGGCTGACCGGGGCCTTCGTCACCGAACAGGTGGCCGACCACCACCCCTCCAAGCCGCACCCCTCGATGGTGCTGACGGCGCTCGCCGAAACCGGCGTGCAGGCGTGGGACGCGGTGATGATCGGCGACACGAGCTTTGACATGGAGATGGGCAGCGCCGCCCGCGTCCGGACGCTTGGCGTGAGCTGGGGCTACCATCCCACCGAGACGCTGACGCGGGCCGGGGCCGGCGCGATCGTCGATCGCTATGCCGATCTGCCCGCCGCGATCGAACGAATCTGGGAGAGCTGAATGGCCGAGTGGAAGGCGAAACGCTTCTGGACGCAGGCCGAGGCCGTCGATTCCGGGGCGGGCTGGAGCGTGGCGCTCGACGGCCGCCCGGTGCGGACGCCCAGCAAGGCGACGCTGTTGCTGCCGACGCGCCTGCTGGCCGAGGAGATCGCCGCCGAGTGGAACGCGCAGGAAGGCGAGATCGACCCGCTGTCGATGCCCTTCACCCGCTCCGCCAATTCCGCAATCGACAAGGTCGTTCCGCAGTTCATGGAGGTCGCGGGGCTGATCGCGGCCTACGGCGAAACCGACCTCTGCTGCTACCGCGCTGACGGGCCCGAGCTGCTGGCGCAGTTGCAGGCCGAGGCCTGGGACCCGATGCTCGATTGGGCGCGCAGCGCACTTGGCGCCGCGCTGGAGCCGACCGTGGGAATCGTTCCGGTGGCCCAGTCGGAAGAGAGCCTCGCGACCCTGCGCCGCCGGGTCGAAGATTCGGATCCGTTCGCGCTAACTGCTCTGCATGATCTGGTCAGCCTTTCAGGCTCGCTGCTGATCGGCCTCGCCGCTGTCGACGAAGTTTTTTCTCCCGAGGAGCTCTGGCGGCGTTCGCGGGTCGACGAGACCTTCCAGGAGAGCCAGTGGGGCGTCGACGCGGAGGCGGCCGCGGATGCGGCGATCAAGCGGCAAGCGTTTCTGCATGCTGCGAATTTCCACCGCGTGTCTCGCCCAGGCGTCTAGATCCTGTCTTGATCGTCGCTTCGGCTGCCTAATTTTTCAACACATGGACATGACCTGCGCGTATGCAAAGTTGACGCTAGGGCCACTTCCCGGGCCGCACTTGACCTTTATTTAGGAATTTGCCCAAAGTTGGGGCGCTGAGGGGGCAGCGCCCTCTCGGGAGAGTTTCGCTCGGGTCGAGAGGCCCAAAAAATATAGGATCACCACCGGAACGGGTGGGACCATCAGGAAGAGGTACTCATGAAAAAGACCGTACTCGTTGGGGCACTGGCCGTGGCTGGCCTGTCGGCCGGTGTCGCGGGGGCTGCAACCCTGGACGACGTCAAGGCCCGCGGCAAGCTGAACTGCGGCGCGAACACCGGCCTCGTCGGCTTCGCCGCTCCCAACGCGAATGGCGAGTGGGAAGGTTTCGACGTTGCGTTCTGTCGCGCTGTCGCGGCTGCCGTGCTCGGGGATCCGACCGCTGTCGAGTTCATCCCGACCACCGGGAAGACCCGCTTCACCGCCTTGGCTTCGGGCGAAGTGGACCTGCTCGCCCGCAACACCACCTGGACCTTTACCCGCGACATCGACCTCAAGTTCGAATTCGTCGGCGTAAACTACTATGACGGCCAGGGCTTCATGGTTCCGAAGGAACTCGGCGTCTCCTCGGCCAAGGAACTGGACGGCGCCACCGTCTGCATCCAGACCGGCACCACCACCGAGCTGAACCTGGCGGACTTCTTCCGCGCCAACAACATCTCCTACGAGCCGGTCCCGGTTGAGACCGATAACGAGGCCCAGCAGCAGTACCTCGCCGGTGCCTGCGACGCCTACACCACCGACGCCTCCGGCCTCGCCGCCGTGCGCGCCACCTTCGAGACCCCTGGCGATCACATCCTGCTGCCGGAGATCATCTCCAAGGAGCCGCTCGGCCCGCTCGTTCGCCACGGCGACAACGACTGGGGCGACATCGTCCGCTGGACGCTGAACGCGCTGATCTCGGCCGAAGAGCTTGGCATCACCTCGGCCAACATCGACGAGCTGTCCTCCGGCACCGACAATCCGGAGATCAACCGTATCCTCGGCACCGAAGGCTCGCTGGGCGAGATGCTCGGCCTCGAAGCCGACTGGGCCAAGAACGCCATCAAGGCGGGCGGCAACTACGGTGAGCTGTTCGAGAAGAACGTGGGCGAGACCACGCCGATCGGCCTGGCGCGCGGCCTGAACGCGCAGTGGACCAACGGCGGCCTGCTCTACTCCCCGCCGTTCCGCTAAGATCGACTATGCAAGGGCGCGGCAAATGTCGCGCCCTTCGCGTATCTGCACTTCAACGAAAATATCCGGGCCAATGGACGGGGTGAGCAAACCTCGCCGATGAAAGAAGCCCGGAGCGCTGCAGGGAACATTGCCATGAGCACCATGACCGACCCGCCGAAGGAGTCGTTCAAGCTCGGCATGCTGATCTACGACACCCGCTACCGCTCGATCACGATCCAGATCGTTGCGCTCATCGGGTTCCTGATCCTGGCAGGCTGGCTCATCAACAACACGATCAACAACCTCGCCGTCCTCGGGAAGCCGATCGACTTCACCTTCCTTCGGGACCCGGCCGGATATGATATCAACCAGAGGTTGATCGACTACAACTCACAGTCCAGCCATTGGCGGGCGACCGTGGTCGGCCTGCTCAACACCTTGCTGGTAGCCGTACTCGGCTGCATCACGGCGACGGTCGTCGGCGTGATCGTTGGCGTTCTGCGGTTGTCGAACAACTGGCTCGTGTCACGTCTGATGACCGTTTACGTCGAGATTTTCCGCAACGTGCCTGTGCTGCTCTGGATCGTCTTCACCATGGCGATCCTGATCGAAACCCTGCCCGCGCCCCGCGATTTCCGCGGCGAGGACCCCGAAGCCAGCATGCTGCTCTTCGATTCCGTCGCGTTGACCAACCGTGGCGTCTATATCCCCGAGCCGCTGTTCAGCCGCGGCCTCGGCGACCTGCCGATCCTGCCCGACACGGACAGCCCGGCCTGCGCCATCCCCGAAGACGGTGGCCCGGTCAGCGATTCCTGCGGTATGTTCCAGATCAGCCTCGACTTCCTGCTCATCGCGGCCGTGTTCCTTGCCGGCCTCTATGCGTCGAGCAAGATCCGCCAGCGTGCGGATCGGATCCAGAACCAGACCGGCGACCGGCCGACCACCTGGTACCTGCGTCTGGGCGTCGTGATGATCCCGACTCTCGCTGTGCTGGCGATCCTGGGCTTCCATCTCGGCATGCCGGAGCTCCAGGGCTTCAACTTCCAGGGCGGTATCTATCTCCGCAACTCGTTGATCGCGCTCTGGCTGTCGCTGTCGCTCTACACTGCGGCCTTCATCGCCGAGATCGTGCGCGCGGGTATCCTCGCCATCTCCAAGGGGCAGACCGAGGCCGCCGCGGCGCTCGGGCTCTGGCCCAACCGGATCATGAGCCTCGTCATCCTGCCGCAGGCGCTGCGGGTCATCATCCCGCCGCTGATCTCGCAATACCTGAACCTGACCAAGAACTCCTCGCTCGCCATCGCCGTGGGCTACATGGATCTGACCGGCACGCTGATGGGGATCACTCTCAACCAGACCGGCCGTGAGCTGGAGACTGTTCTGATGGGGATGCTCGTCTATCTGTCTATCAGCCTGGCGATCTCGGCAGGGATGAACCTCTACAATCAGCGCGTCAAACTGGTGGAGCGGTAAGATGAGCAACACGCATTACGTCCGCTCCGAGATGCTTCCCGAGCAGGAGCCGCCCGCGGCGACCACCGGCGCGATCGGCTGGGTGCGGGAGAACCTGTTCTCTTCGGCCTTCAACTCTATCGTCACGCTGCTGGCGCTGGCCTTCATCTACTGGCTGCTGGCCCAGGCGTTGCCCTGGATGGTCTCGCCCACCTGGCACGCCTCTTCCCTGACCGAATGCCGCGAGATCATCGCGGAACTCGGCTACGGCGGGGCCTGCTGGGGCATCATCCGCGAACGCTGGCTGCAGTTCATGTTCGGCTTCTACCCCAAGGAACTCTACTGGCGGGTCGTGCTGGACTTCATCCTGCTCTTCGTCGCGCTCGCACCGGTGCTCTTCACCCACCTGCCGCGCAAGATGCTCTACTTCTCGGCGATCTACCCGTTCCTGATGCCCTGGCTGCTCTGGGGCGGCACAATCTGGAACCCGGTCATGGCGGCTCTCGGTTTCGTCATTGGCTATCTCGCCTCCCGGCACCTTGCGCCGGTGCTCGGCAACCTGGCCGCGACGATCCTGGCCTTCGTCCTGCCGGTGATCTGGTGGATTTTCCTCTCCGGCCCGGTGGCCGACGGTATCGCCTCGATCCTGCCGCTGGCAATCCAGTCGGTCGAGAGCCGCGCCTTCGGTGGCTACATGCTCTCGATCACCATCGGCGTGGTCGCGATCGCGCTGTCGCTGCCGATCGGCATACTGCTGGCGCTCGGGCGTCAGTCCAACCTGCTGATCGTCCGCTCGCTCTCGGTGGGCTTCATCGAGTTCATCCGGGGCGTGCCGCTGATCACGCTGCTCTTCGTGGCCTCGACGCTGCTCAACATCTTCATGCCGCCAGGCACCGATTTCGACATCATCCTGCGGGTCATCATCATGGTGACGCTCTTCGCCTCGGCCTACATGGCCGAAGTGATCCGCGGCGGTCTCGCGGCGCTGCCGCGCGGTCAGTACGAGGCGGCCGACGCGCTCGGGCTAGACTTCTGGATGGCGCAACGGCTGATCATCATGCCGCAGGCGCTCAAGATCTCGATCCCCGGCATCGTCAGCACCTTCATCGGCGTGTTCAAGGACACGACGCTGGTGTCGATCATCGGCCTTCTCGACCCGCTGGGCCTGTCGCGCGCGATCCTCGCCGACGCTGCCTGGAACGGCCTCGTCTGGGAGATCTACGGCTTCATCGCCGTCATGTTCTTCATCTTCTGCTTCTCCATGTCCCGGTACTCCATGTACCTGGAGCGCAAGCTCCAGACGGGCCATCGCTAAGGAAACGCTCATGTCCGAAATGTCCGCCCAACGCGAAATCGACCGCTCGCACATGCAGGTGTCCGACGAGGTCGCGATCCAGATCACCCATATGAACAAGTGGTACGGGACGTTCCACGTCCTGCGCGATATCAATCTCTCGGTTCACCGCGGCGAGCGGATCGTCATCGCCGGCCCCTCTGGCTCCGGCAAGTCGACGCTGATCCGCTGCATCAACCGACTGGAAGAGCACCAGTCGGGCGAGATCATCGTCGACGGGACCGAGCTCAGCTCGGATCTCAAGAACATCGACAAGATCCGCTCCGAGGTCGGGATGGTGTTCCAGCACTTCAACCTGTTCCCGCACCTGACGATCCTGGAGAACTGCACCCTCGCGCCGATCTGGGTGCGCAAGGTGCCGCGCAAGGAAGCCGTCGAAACGGCGATGCACTTCCTTGAAAAGGTGAAGATCCCCGAGCAGGCGAACAAGTATCCCGGCCAGCTTTCGGGCGGTCAGCAGCAGCGGGTGGCGATCGCCCGGTCGCTCTGCATGAAGCCGCGGATCATGCTCTTCGACGAACCGACCTCGGCGCTCGACCCTGAGATGATCAAGGAAGTGCTCGACACGATGGTCGAGCTGGCCGAGGAAGGCATGACCATGCTCTGCGTGACCCACGAGATGGGCTTTGCCCGGCAGGTCGCGAACCGCGTGATCTTCATGGACCAAGGCCAGATCGTGGAACAGAACGAGCCGGAAGAGTTCTTCAACAACCCGCAGCACGAGCGAACGAAGCTGTTCCTGAGCCAGATCCTGGGCCACTGAGGTCGCGCCGATCCCGAGAAGACAGCGCCCTGGCGGAACGGCCAGAGCGTTTGCCGTTTGGCGGCTATTCTTCTGCCGGAACCAGGTCGTGCGGCGTGAGGAAGGTTCGCACCTTGCCCTTGCCGGGGCCGGCTTTGGACCAGTTCTTGATGTCGAAATCCAGCACCAGAAGCGCACCGGTCGGGTAATCGGCAAAACGCGGATGGTCCGGTGGCGTCTCGGTCAGCATCTGGGCAAAGGCCGCAATCCCGGGGTTATGGCCGATCATGAGGACAGACTTCCCGCTGGCCTTTCGCAGCACCTCGAGCATCACCTCGGGCTCAGCGTGATAGAGATCCTCGCGGAGGTCCACCCCGACGGACAGCCTCAGCGCCTCGCATGTCTCGCGGGCGCGCCGGGCGGAGGAACACAAAACTTCGTCCGGATGCATTTCGCTTTCGTGCAGCCATGTGCCGAGCGCCTTGGCGCTGCGTTTGCCGCGCTTGTTGAGCGGGCGGTCGAAATCGTCGATGTCGGGGTTCACCCAACTGGATTTCGCGTGGCGGAGAAGGATGAGGTGTCTCATTGGGTTCCGTGAAAAGCTCGCATGTGAAATGCGGATTGAGCAGGCAGGCGTGGATAATTCTGGCTGACAGGGCAGGCGCGCCGAACGGCGCAGCCAAGTTCCATGCAGTCCGAGCGCCCGGTGTCGAGATGGTCATGGCAGCGCCCTGTATCGTAGCCGCCGGCGCCAAGGGCCGAGACTGGGCAGGCGGAAAGACAGGGTCGGGTGGCGCAGCTATCGCAGGGGCATGGCACCGGATCGGGAAGCGCGATCCGCTGCCTCAGGGCGAGCGCGCCGCGCACGGAAAGGAAAAGCCCCGCCTCGGCATGCACGACCAGCCCCACCGGGGATGACCAGGCGCGCCCCGTCCGGGTCAGCCAGTCGAGAAACGGTAGAAAGGGCGGACCGCCGAAAGGAAAGAGCGCCTCTGCGCCGATCCGCGCCGCCCAGTCCCCGATCACCCGTCGCGACCAGCGATCCAGCGGGTCCGGGGCGGCGTCGGAGAACTCCGGGGTGGCGGTCACGCTGGGCCAGAAGCCGGGCTCGGCCGGGCCGAGCAGCAGCAGGGTGTGCACGCCCTCTGGGATGCCCTTGTCCGACGGCGCGACGTGAAGCCCGCCGAGGATCGAGAGAGACAGGCTCCCCGCCTCGTGCTCCAGCGACTCGAAATCCGGTCCGGCTGACTGGGGAGCGGTGCACATGACGGCCCGATCATAGGACAGGTTTCGCCGATGCGAAGCCCTTTTCACATCTTGCGCGGTTCCTGTTCGAACGGCACCCGGATCAGCGAACCGGCGCCGTGGTCGGTGAACAGCTCCAGCAGGCAGGCATTGGGCGCCCGACCGTCGAGGATCACCACGGCCCGCACCCCGCCGGCGATGGCATCAAGCGCGGTCTCGGTCTTGGGGATCATGCCGCCGGCGATGACGCCGCTGGCGGTCAGCTCGCGCACCTGGTCGGGGCTGAGCTGGGTGACCACGGAACCGCTGGCGTCCTTCACGCCCTCGACATCGGTGAGCAGCAGCAGGCGGTCGGCCTTGAGCGCAGCGGCGATGGCGCCGGCGGCGGTGTCGCCGTTGACGTTGAAGGTCTCACCGTCGCGGCCGGCGCCGAGCGGGGCGACCACGGGGATGATCTTGTGCGCATGCATCTGGTGGATGAGGTCGGGCGAGACCTCCACCGGCTGGCCAACGAGCCCGAGCGCCGGGTCGACCGGGTCGCAGACCATCATGTTGGCGTCCTTGCCGGAGATTCCCACGGCGCGGCCACCCTCCTGGTTGATCGCCTGGACGATCCGCTTGTTGACGAGGCCGGAGAGCACCATTTCCACCACTTCCATGGTGGCGGCGTCGGTCACCCGCTTGCCCTTCACGAACTCGCTCTTGATGTCGAGCTTGGCCAGCAACTCGTTGATCATCGGCCCGCCGCCGTGGACGACGACCGGGTGCACGCCGACCTGGTTCATCAGCACGATGTCGCGGGCAAACTGAGCCATCTGCTCGGCGTCGCCCATCGCGTGGCCGCCGAACTTGATGACAACGGTGGCGCCGCTGTAGCGCTGGAGGTAGGGGAGGGCCTCGGAGAGTGTCCGGGCGGTGGCAATCCAGTCGCGGTTCATGACCTGTTTCTTCATCTGTCGGCTCGGTGATGCATTGGTCTCCCGTGTTAGGGCCTGACCGACCGCGTGCCAAGGGCGATTGTGTTTGCCGCCGCTTTGCGTATGGCTTGGGCCAGAATGCGGGAGCACAGCATGGCCGATGAGAACCGACAGAAGACATTGCTGCTGACTGGGGCGAGCCGCGGGATCGGCCATGCCACGGTGCGCAAGTTCAGTGCGGAAGGGTGGCGGGTGATCACCTGCTCCCGGCATCCCTTCGCTCCTGCCTGCCCCTGGCCCGGCGGCGAGGAGAACCATGTCCAGATCGACCTGTCGGACCCGGCCGACACGATCAACGCGGTGGGCGTGATCCAGGAGAAGATCGGTGGTCGGCTGGACGCGCTGGTCAACAATGCCGGGATCTCGCCCAAGGGGCCGAATGGCGAGCGGCTGAACTCGATCGACACCGACCTTCTGGACTGGGGGCGGGTGTTCCACGTCAACTTCTTCGCCTCCGTCGTGCTTGCGCGTGGGCTGATCGAGGAACTGACGGCCGCGAAGGGAGCTGTGGTCAACGTGACCTCCATCGCGGGCTCTCGGGTGCATCCCTTTGCCGGCGCGGCCTATGCGACCTCCAAGGCAGCGCTCAAGGCGCTCACCCGCGAGATGGCGCATGATTTCGGGCCGCACGGGGTGCGAGTGAACGCGATCGCCCCCGGCGAGATCGAGACCTCGATCCTGAGCCCTGGCACCGACAAGATCGTGAACGGTCTGCCGCTGCGGCGGCTCGGCCAGCCGTCGGAAGTCGCGGACGTGATCTATTTCCTCTGCACGGAGCCATCGAGCTATGTGACCGGCACCGAGATCGAGGTGAACGGCGGGCAGCACGTCTGAGGGCGGACTGGCAGCGGGGGCGCTTCCGGCAGGAATTACTGGGACAGAAGTAGCGGCGCGTTTGCGCCCGGTTCAGTCGAGGCCGGCGATAGTGGCGCGCAGGGCCTCGATCCCTTCGCCCTTGTCGGAGGAGGTGACGAGCAACTCGGGGTAGGCGGCCGGGTGCGGCTGCAGCTTGCCGCGGACCTGGGTCAGCACCTTGTCGAGCTCGGCCGCCTTCACCTTGTCCGCCTTGGTCATCACCACTTGGAAGGGCACGGCGGCCTTGTCGAGCAGCGTCAGGATCTCCTCGTCGACCGATTTGACGCCATGGCGGGCGTCGATCAGCACGAAGGCGCGGCGCAGGGTGGCGCGGCCGGAGAGGTAGGCCTTGAGCAGTTTCTGCCATTTCTCGACCACGGCGACCGGCGCCTTGGCAAAGCCGTAGCCGGGCAGGTCGACGAGGTAATGGCTTTCCTGCAGAGTGAAGAAGTTGATCTCTTGCGTCCGGCCCGGCGTGTTGGAAGCGCGGGCCAGCGCCTTGTGCCCGGTCAGTGCGTTGATCAGCGTCGACTTGCCGACGTTCGAACGCCCGGCAAAGCAGACCTCGATCCGGTCCGCCGGCGGCAGGCCTGGCATAGCGACCACGCCCTTGAGGAACTCTGTCCGGCCGGCAAAGAGCTTGCGGCCCCGCTCCATCGAGGCGTCGTCCGGCGTCGGGGCGAGCGGAAAGGGCAGGGCACTCATGGGCAGGGCTCCACTGGATCGCCGATGCGGATCGGCCCGCCTTCGATGACGGTGGCGAAGACGCCGAAGTCCCGGTGGCCGAAGGCGGCTTCCAGCGCGCCGAGGGTGTCTCCGTCGTCGCGGCCGGTGTCGGGGTTGGCGCGGGTGGCGTTGCACCGGGTGATCGGTTCGACCACGCGGAGCCGGGTCGGGCCGATGGCAACCTCGCGCCCGATCCAGCCGGTTTCTTCCCAGGCGGGGAGGCCGTCGAACCAGAGGTTGCCGCGGAAACGGTGGATCGAAAGATCCTTGTCCATGCGTTGCCCGAGGTCGCGCAGCGAGGCGAGACTCAGCACCGAGACGAACGGGTCCGGTGCATCGGTCATGGCCTGCGCGCCGGCGGTGACGAGGCGTGCCGGTTCGGGCCGGTTGGCGGGCCATTGCGGCGCGACCCAGTCGGTCAGAGCGGCCGAGGCTGCGCCGTCATCCGGGGTGATCTCGAGCGTCGGGCGCTCCGGGTGGGTCAGTGTAACGCGGCGGTTGTCGGGCGACAGGCTCGCCCGGATCGCCATCAGCGGGGCCGAAGCCACACCGCGCACGAAGTTGCGCTTGGCGTACCAGCCGTCGGGGGCGCCGTCGAATGCAGCGGCGTCGTGGGCCAGCGCCCAGTGGCGATCGTAGGGCAGCACTTTGCCGGCGGTCAGATCGACCACCGGCAATTTCTCCCATCCGAGGGACTTGATCGGATGACGAACGATATGTGCGAGTCTGCCGGTCACTCGGCGTCGGATTTCTTGCGTTTGAAGCCTGACGTGATGTTGCCGAAAATGTCCGGCTTGTAGCCGTGCGAGCGCATGATCAGGTACTGCTGGATGAAGGTAATCGTGTTGTTGGTGATCCAGTAGAGCACCAGACCGCTGGCGAAACTGCCGAGCATGAACATGAAGATCCACGGCATCCAGGCAAAGATCATCTGCTGCGTCGGATCCGTGGGCGCCGGGTTCAGCTTCTGCTGCATCCACATCGAGATGCCGAGCAGGATCGGCAGGATGCCGAGCGAGATGATCTGCAGCGCGCCGAGTTCGGGCACTCCCCAGGGAAGCAGGCCGAACAGGTTCAGGATCGACGACGGGTCCGGCGCCGAGAGGTCGCGGATCCAGCCGAGCCAGGGCGCGTGACGCAGTTCGATGGTGACGAATATCACCTTGTAGAGCGAGAAGAAGATCGGGATCTGAAGCAGGATCGGCAGACATCCGGAAGCCGGGTTCACCTTCTCCTTCTTGTAGAGCTCCATCATGTCTTTCTGGAGCTGCATCCGGTCGTCGCCGGCCTTCTCCTTGAGCTTCTCCATTTCCGGCTGAAGCTCTTTCATCTTGGCCATCGAGGAGTACGACTTGTAGGCCAGCGGGAAGAGCAGCGCCTTGATGATGACTGTCAGCGCGATGATCGACCAGCCCATGTTGCCGATCAGCGCGTGCAGGAAGTGCAGCACCTGGAAGATCGGCTTGGTCAGGAAGAAGAACCAGCCCCAGTCGATGGAATCGATGAAGCGATAGACGCCGCCCTCGTTCTGGTAGTCGCGGATCGCCTCCCACTCCTTGGCGCCGGCGAAGAGCCGCGAGGAATGCTCCACCGTCTGGCCGGGGCCGATCTCGACCGTCGGATAGATCGTCTGGGTCTGGTAGATCTGCGACTGGGGCTGGAACAGCATGACCTGCTTGAAGGTCTCGCCGTTGTTGGGGATCAGCGTGGTCATCCAGTACTTGTCGGTGAAGCCGATCCAGCCTTCGGTCACGTCTTCGATCGTTTCGGCCTGGGCGCCCATGGCCGGGTCGACCGCGAAATCCTCGAAGTCGCTGTAATCCTTCTCGGTGAGCGAGCCGTTCGCCATAGAGACGACCCCCTCATGCAGGATGAAGAAGCGGCTGGTCTCGGGCAGGCCGTGCCGGGCGATGATCCCGTAG
This sequence comes from Tropicimonas aquimaris, assembly GCF_042676185.1. Classification (NCBI taxonomy): domain Bacteria; kingdom Pseudomonadati; phylum Pseudomonadota; class Alphaproteobacteria; order Rhodobacterales; family Roseobacteraceae; genus Tropicimonas; species Tropicimonas aquimaris. Next base: position 39,101 of record NZ_JBHTJT010000021.1, read on the forward strand.
GGGGCGGCGCGGACGGCGGTTTCGGTCGGGTTCTCGACGGTCTGGGCGATGGTGAACATGTAGTTGGCGTCGATCGACAGCTCGCGCCGGAAGACGAGGCCAGAGGGGCTGTCCCACCGCAAGGACACCGGGGTTTCCGGCGTCAGGGTCTCGCCGTTCTCGATTGTCCAGACCGTGTCTGTGCCAGGCACATCGGCCGGGGTCAGGCCGCCGCCGGGGGCCCAGCCGAAGAGCGCGTAATAGGAGAGCGGGTCGCCGACCGGCTCCAGCAGGCGGACATTGGGCGAGTTGGCGTCGAGCGTCTCGCGGTAGTCGTTCAGCAGAAGGTCGTCGATCCGGCCACCTGCGAGCGAGATCGTCCCAGTCAGGCGCGGTGTCTCGACGGTCAGGCGCGGGGCGTCGGCGGCGGGTGTGACCTCGGTCGTCGCCGTGGTCGCGCCGGGATCGGCGGCCTGCGGAACGGAGGCTATCGGCGTGCCGTTGGCATCGGTCTGGCCAACTGTCTCGGTCGCAACAGGCGGGGTATCGGTCACGGTCGGTTCCGGTGGCGGAAACAGCAGGAACCAGACGAGGATCACGAGAAAGCTGAGCGCGGTGGCGAGAATGAGGTTCTTGTTCTGATCGTCCATCAGGGGATCACCGACGTCCTTTGGTATCCGGGGTTGGCGCCGGTTCAATCCGTCGCGGGCCGAAACGTCAAGCAGATTCCCATTTTTTGAAGACCGCGCGTGGCCGCGACAACCTGGCGAACGTGCGACAGGCTGGCCCGAATGGGCGGGTTCTCAGCTCGTCGGGCGCCCGATCCTCGGGGCGTGGCCGAGTTTCGCGAGATGTCGATCCATCCAGCCCATGGTTTCCTCGAAAGGCATCGGCAGGGCAACGCCGAAGCCCTGGACATGGCCGCACCCCAGTTGGGCCATCATGGCGTGCTCGCCAACGGTCTCGACCCCTTCGGCAAGGGTGTCCAGATCGAGTTGATCGGCAAGCGAGAGGATGGCGGCAATCATCTTCTGCTGGCTCTGATCGGCGTCGACCCGCGCGACAAAGGAGCGGTCGATCTTGATACGGTTGACGGCAAAACGCCGGATGTTTGCGATCGAGGCATGACCGGTTCCGAAATCGTCGAGGTCGATCTGGCAGCCTAGGGTTGCAAGTGCCGCGATATTGGCGGTGATCGTGTCGTTCGAGCTGTCGGCGACCACGGTCTCGAGCACCTCGACGTTGAGCCGGTCCGGGGTCAGGTCGAACCGGTCGAGCTCCCATCTCATCTTGTCCACGAGGCGCGGGTTGCGCAATTCGGCGGCTGTGAAGTTGAGCGCCACGCGGGGCACCCGGTACCCCGCCTTGTCCCACATGCGCAGCGCGGTCAGACTGCTGAACAGCATCACCTCGCCCAGGCGCTCGAGAAGTCCGGCGCTTTCCGCCGCCTCGAGGAAATCCGCCGGCAGAAGGGTGCCGCGGGTGGGATGGTCCCAGCGGGCCAGCGCCTCGAAACCGGACACGAGGCCGGTGTCCGTGGAGATCTGCGGCTGGAACCATGGGCGGATTTCGCCCTGCTCGAAGGCCCGCGCAATCTCCTTCGACAGGGTGTGCCTGTTCTCGATGGCGGCACTCATCTCGCGGGAATAGGCCCTGATCTGAGAGCGGCCGGCGCGGCGGGCCGCGTCCATCGCGATCTCGGCGGCCTCGAGCATCGCCTCTGCCTCCCGTTGTGGTGAACGGCGCGCGAGGCAGAAGCCGATGGAAGCGGAAACGTGGACTGTCGTGGCGTCGAGGCTGATCGGTTCGGCGATCGCCGTCTGGATGCGCTCGCAGACCCGCAGGCCAACCTCCATGTTCGCCTGCCGCACCGGGCCGAGCGCAAGGCCGAAGCGATGTTCGACCAGTCGGGCTGCCACGTCCCCGGGGCGAATGGCGCCGTGGATCCGGTCCGCGGTGCGGCGGAGCACCTCTTCGGTGCCGGCGCTCCCAAGCGCCTCCGCCACCTCGGCGAACTCGTCGAGCTGGATCACGAAGGCGATGGTCGATTGCCCCTGTCCCTCGTAATGCGACAGGAAATCCTGCAGCGTGTCGAGTAGGTGCGTGCGGTTGGCGAGTCCGGTCAGCCCGTCCAGCCGCTCGAAATTGCGGTCCCCCTCGAACAGCCCGCCCAGCATGAGCACCATCGGGAACGTCACCGCGGTGATCATCAGCACGCCCTCTCCGCCGAACCAGTAGCCGCCGAACATCAGCGCCGGGACGAAGGCGAGCGTTTGTGGGCGGATAAAGGCGTGGTTCAGCCGCCGCCGGATCTGGCGTAAGCGGAGTGCGGGCCGTTTCATGCGACATGTTCCTCGGTTTGGCTCTTCGCCGGTCGGGAACGACGCTAGGGGATGCGACTCAGAATCCCCTTAATGCAGATCCGGAATCTCGTTTCAATTTTCGTCGATTTGTCCGGGCCTCCGGGAAAGTCCTTTGAAGTCGAAGAGTTCCGGGTCGAGCAGGTGCGAGGGGCGCGCGTTCATAAGCGCCCGGAACATCTTTTGCCGCCGGCCGGGGTGGTTGGCTTCCCAGCCGTCGATCAGCGCCTTGACCTGCTGGCGCTGCAGCCCGTCCTGGCTACCGCAGAGGTCGCAGGGGATGATCGGGTAGTTCATGGCCCGGGCGAATTTTTCGCAATCCTCCTCGGCCACATGGGCCAGCGGACGATAGACGAACAGGTCGCCTTCCTCGTTCACCAGCTTGGGCGGCATGGTGGCCAGCCGGGAGCCGTGGAAGAGGTTCATGAAGAAGGTCTCGAGGATGTCGTCCCGGTGGTGGCCGAGAACGACCGCCGAGCAGCCTTCCTCGCGGGCGATGCGATAGAGGTTGCCGCGGCGCAGGCGGGAGCAGAGGGCGCAATAGGTGCGCCCCTGGGGCACCTTGTCCATCACGATGGAATAGGTGTCCTGGTATTCGATCCGGTGCGGCACACCCATGCGCTCGAGGAAATCCGGCAGCACCGTCGCCGGGAAACCCGGCTGCCCCTGGTCGAGGTTGCAGGCGAGGATATCGACCGGCAGAAGCCCGCGCCACTTCAGCTCGTAGAGCGCGGCGAGCAGCGTGTAGCTGTCCTTGCCGCCGGACAGGCAGACCAGCCAGCGGGCGTCCCGCTCGATCATGCCATATTGCTCGACCGCCTCGCGCACGTTGCGCACGATGCGTTTGCGAAGCTTCTTGAACTCCGTTGTCGAGGGGGCGCCGTGGAACAGCGGGTGGATATCGTCGAGATCGTCGAACATGGAGCTGCTATGTCAGATACCGCGTGCCGAGGGAAGCCGTGGCAATCAGTCGGGGATCACCTTGCCGGGGTTCATCAGGCCCTGCGGGTCGAGCGCGCCCTTGAGCTGCCGCATCACGGCGAGCGCCACGGGGCTTTTGCGCCGCCGCATGGAGGCGAGCTTGGATTTGCCGATACCGTGCTCCGCCGAGAAGCTGCCGCCGAGGGAAAGGGCCACGTCCTCCACCGCCTCCAGCACCCGGTCGAGCAGCGTGGGATCATCGCGGGATGGCCGGGCGGTGTAGTGGACGTTGCCGTCGCCAAGGTGCGAGACCCAGAGCGCGGTGACCTCGGGGTCGAGCCGACGGAGGCGCTCGGCGATCTGGTCGAGAAACGCCTGCACCGCGTCGACGGGCACCGAGACATCGGCGTTGACGAAGGGTTTGCGGCTGAGCGCGACCTCGGCAACGCCCTCGCGGATCGCCCAGAACGCCTTTCGCTGGGCTGCGTTCACGGCGATGACGGCATCCAGCACCACTCCCTCCTCCATCAACTCACCCAGCATCTCTTCGAGGCGGCTGACGACGGGCAGGGTGCCGTCGGCGCCGGGGGTGGCGTCGCGCGGCGCGGTGGCGCCGATCTCGAGCAGGATGTTGACGGCGTGGGACTCGGCGAAGGGCGCGCGCAGGGAGTCGAAATGGGTGACGATCGCGTCGAGCGTGTCTCCGGGGAGGTATTCGAACGCTTCCACCGCGCCGCCGGTCTCGGATTGCAGCCGGTTCAGCAGGCCGAGCGCGGCGTCGAGCGAGGGCATCGCGATCATCGCGGTGGCATGGGCGACCGGCGCCGGGACGAGCTTCAGCGTTGCGGCGGTAATGATGCCGAGCGTGCCCTCGGCGCCGATGAACAGATCCTTCAGATCGTAGCCGGAATTGTCCTTTTGCAATGCCGTCATCAGGTCCAGCACCTCGCCTGACGGCAGCACGACCTCCAGCCCCAGGCAGAGCCCCCGGGTGGAGCCGTGGCGCAAAACGTTGGACCCGCCGGCATTGGTCGAGAGACAGCCGCCGATCATCGCGGAGCCGCGCGCGCCGAAGGTGAGCGGGAAGGCGAGGCCGTGTGCGGCGGCGGCCGTGTGCAGCGTGTCGAGCACCACGCCGGCCTCCACCACGGCAATGCGGGCGCTGTCGCGGATCTCCCGGATCGCGGACATTCGTTCCAGCGAGATCATCAGCGCCCCCGGCGCGTAAGTGCCGCCGCAGAGCCCGGTATTGCCGCCCACGGGGACCACCGGCGTGCCGGTCCCGGCCGCCAGCCGCACTGCCGCCGCGACTTCCGCCGTCGATCCGGGGCGCAGCACGGCCAACGGTTCGGCAGCATAGACGCCGGTCCAGTCGGTCGCGTAGCGGGCCGTCTCCTCGCCGGTCAGGACATTGGGCGCGCCCAGCACGTCGCGCAGCCGTTCGATCAGGGTCATGCCGCTTTCCTCCCTGCCGCGCCTAGTTCGACGCGGTCTCCACGCGCCCGATCAGCGCTTCCACCCGGGGTCCGAGCGCCTCGACGATCTGCGCCACGCCCTCGGCATTGGGATGCAACCCGTCGGGCTGCATGTACCGGCCCATCGCCTGCGCGTCCGACGGATCGCCGGTGAGCCCCTCGAAGAAACTCGGTGCCAGCAGCGCGCCGAACTCCTCGGCGAGCTCTGGATACATCGTGTCGAAGGCCTGCTTGTAGTCCGGCCCATAATTGCCCGGCGCCTGCATTCCGACTAGCAGGACAGAGACCTCGGCCTCGGAGGCAGCCTCCAGGATGCCCCGCAGGTTGTCGCGGCTGCTGGCCGGGTCGATGCCGCGCAAAAGATCGTTACCGCCAAGCGCCACGATCATCGCGTCGACCTCCGGCGTGAGCGTCCACGCCACTCGCGAAAGCCCGCCTGCCGTGGTGTCGCCCGAGACTCCGGCATTGATCACCGTCACCTCGTGGCCGCGGCCCTCAAGCCAATTCTGCAACTGCGGGACGAAGCCGTCCTCGGGCGGCAGGCCGTAGCCCTGGGTGAGGCTGTCGCCGAGCGCGGCGAGCGTTACCGGTTCCGCCAAGGTGGCTGCGGGCAGGGCCAGGGCAAAGGCAAGGCCAAGCAATGCCTTGTTCGCCCGGGCCAAGGCCCCATATCGAGAACCGTGCACCCAGACGGAGACCCGCCCGATGCCAGACCCGATTCTCTCCCTCAGGGACGTGACCCTTGCGCTCGACGGCAATGCCGGTCGGGTGGAGATCCTGCGGGGCATCTCGCTCGATGTGGCGACGGGCGAGACGCTGGGGCTGATCGGGCCAAGCGGTTCGGGCAAATCCTCTCTCCTCATGCTCATGGGCGGGCTTGAGCGCGCGACCTCCGGAACGATCACGGCGGCCGGCCATGACCTCTCGGCGATGGGCGAGGACGCGCTGGCCCGCTTTCGTCGACATCATATGGGGGTAGTCTTCCAGAGCTTCCATCTGATTCCGACGATGACCGCGCTGGAAAACGTGGCGACGCCTCTGGAACTTGCCGGGGCAGGCGATGCATTCGACCGCGCTGAGCAGGAATTGCGGGCGGTCGGGCTGGGGTATCGGCTGGACCATTACCCCGCACAGCTTTCGGGAGGCGAGCAGCAGCGGGTGGCGCTGGCACGCGCAGCCGCGCCGCGTCCGCGTCTGTTGCTGGCCGACGAGCCCACCGGCAACCTCGACGGCTCCACCGGCGAAGCGATCATGGAACTGCTGTTCGGCCTGCGCGACCGCCATGGCGCGACGCTGGTGCTTGTGACCCATGCGCCGGAGCTGGCGGAGCGCTGCGACCGGGTGCTGCGGCTGGTCGACGGCCGGCTGGACAACGCCGCCGAGGCCGGCACGAGGGCGGCGGAATGAGCCTCGCCACCGCCGCGAAGATCGCCCGGCGGGAGCTGCGCGGCGGGATCTCCGGCTTTCGCGTGTTTCTCGCCTGCCTCGCGCTGGGCGTGGCGGCCATCGCCGCCGTCGGCTCGGTGCGGACCGGGATCGAGGCCGGTCTGGCGCAGGAGGGCGCGGTGCTGCTCGGCGGCGATGCCGAGATGTCCTTTACCTACCGCTATGCCGACGACGCCGAGCGCGCCTGGATGGAGGCGCAGGCGGAGACGATCTCCGAAGTGGTCGACTTCCGGTCCATGGCCGTCGTAGGCGAAGGCGATGGTGAGGAACGCGCGCTGACCCAGGTGAAGGGTGTCGACGCTGCATGGCCGATCTACGGCACAGCCGGGCTCGCCCCCGACATGCCTTTAGAGCAGGCGTTGGCGGTCGAGGGCGGGCTGCCCGGCGGGGTGATGGAGCGAGTGCTGGCGGAGCGGTTGGGGCTCGACACCGGCGACGTGTTCCGCCTTGGCACCCAGGAGTTTCGGCTGGCCGCGATCCTGGAGCGCGAGCCGGACGACGCAGGTGACGGCTTCGGCCTTGGCCCGCGCACGCTGGTCCGGACCGAGGCGCTGGCCAATTCCACCCTGCTGGAACCCGGGACGCTGTTCGAGACCCATTACCGGCTGGCCTTTCCCGAAGGCACCGCCATCGAGGCCGTCAAGACCGAGGCGCGCCGGCTTTTCAGGGACAGCGGCATGCGCTGGCGCGACAGCCGCAACGGCGCGCCGGGCGTGGCGGCTTTCGTCGACCGGCTCGCGGCGTTTCTGGTGCTGGTGGGCCTTGCCGGGCTGGCGGTGGGCGGCGTCGGCGTCTCGGCGGCGGTGCGCGCCTATCTCGATGGCAAGCGCGAGGTGATCGCGGTGCTCAAGACCCTCGGCGCCGACAGCCGCACGATCTTCGCCGCCTACCTGATGCAGATCGGCGCTCTGTCGATCCTTGGCATCGTGCTAGGGCTTGTTCTCGGCGGGCTGGTGCCGCTGATCTTTGCGCCGGTCATCGAGGCGCGCCTGCCGGTGCCCGCGAGCTTCGGGATCTATCCCGGCCCGCTGGCCGAAGCCGCGCTGTACGGCGCGCTGACGGCGCTGATCTTCACCCTCTGGCCGCTCGCGCGCACCGAGGAGGTCCGCGCCGCCTCGCTGTTCCGCGATGCCGTTTCCGGGCGCTGGCGGTTGCCCCGCCCGGCCTTTCTCGTCGTGACCGCCCTGCTGGTGGCGCTGCTGGTCGGCGCGGCGGCGTGGTTCTCGGGCGTGCCGGAACTCGCCTTCTACTCGGCGGCGGGGGTGGCAGGATCGCTGCTGCTTCTGGTGCTGGCCGCCACCGGGATTCGCCTCCTGTCGCGGCGGCTGGCGCGGGCGCGCGCCTTGCGCGGCCGGACCGCGCTGCGGCTGGCGCTCGGCGCGGTCGGCGGGCCGGGGGGCGAGGCGACCTCGGTGGTGCTTTCGCTCGGCCTCGGCCTCACGGTGCTTGCCGCCGTGGGGCAGATCGATTCGAACCTGCGCGGCGCGATTGCCCGCGACCTGCTGGAGGTCGCGCCCTCCTATTTCGTGGTCGACATCCAGCCCGACCAGCTGGACGGATTCCTCGAGAGGGTCGAGGGCGATCCGGGCGTGACCCGTGTCGAGACCGCGCCGATGCTGCGCGGGATCATTACCCGCATCAACGGCCAGCCGGCGCGCGAGGCGGTGGGCGACCACTGGGTGCTGCGCGGCGACCGGGGCGTGACCTACTCGGCTCGGCCCACGGAGCAGACCACCGTCACAGCCGGGGAATGGTGGCCGGAGGATTACACCGGCCCGAACCAGGTCAGCTTCGCCGCCGAGGAGGCCGAGGAGATGGGCCTGCAACTCGGCGACGCGATCACCGTCAACATCCTTGGCCGGGACATCGACGCCGAGATCACCAGCTTCCGCGAGGTCGATTTTTCGACCGCCGGCATCGGTTTCATCCTGTCGATGAACCCGGCCGCGCTGGCCGGCGCGCCGCACAGCCACATCGCGACGATCTATGCCGCGCCGGAGGCCGAGGCCGCGATCCTGCGCGATCTGGCCCGAAGCTATCCCAACATCACCGCGATCCGGGTGCGCGATGCCATCGACCGGGTGACCGAGGTGCTGGCCGGGATCGCGGCCGCCATCACCTATGGCGCGGCGGCGACGCTGGTGACGGGCGTGATCGTCCTCATCGGTGCGGCGGCGGCGGGCGAGCGGATGCGGGTGTTCGAATCGGCGGTGCTCAAGACGGTCGGCGCGGCGCGCGGCCAGATCCTCGGCTATTTCGCAATCCGCTCTGCACTGCTCGGGGCGGCGGCGGGGATCGTGGCGATCTTCTGTGGCGGGCTCTCCGGCTGGGCGGTGACGACCTTCGTGATGGAAACCGACTACGCCTTCGAGCTGGTCTCGGCCCTGCTGATCGTCACCGGCGGCGTGCTGGCGACCTTGCTCGCCGGGCTCGCCTTTGCCTGGCGGCCGCTCGCGGCGCGGCCCGCGCGGGTGCTGCGAGCGCGGGAATAACCTGCCGCGACTCGCTTCTCAGGCATTCGCGTGCCGTTCGGTGGTTTCGGAGGCCCATGACTGACGACTTGTGCGCTCGCCAGGGCTAACGCGAGGGGAGCCTTTCTCCGGGCGCAGGAAAAACGCGACCGAGCGGCGATCCCCGCGCGGAGGCAGAACCCGGTGCAGCGGGGCGGAATACCGGCCTCCGGACCATTCCTGCAGGCAGGCGCCGACATTCACCACGATCACGCCCGGCACATGCGGCACGTCGATCCAGTCGTCTTGCTCTGCGGACCAGACCTGCAGCCCCGGCTCTCCATCTGTCAGCAGCAGCGTCAGAGCTCCCTGGTCGACATGCGCCCCGGCTCCCATCTCGCCCGCGAGCCCGCGAGCCCGCGCGACGGCGGGTAATGTATCAGGCGCAGACTCGCGTCCGGCTTGCGGAACCGCGCGTCGAACCAGCCCTCGGGAAAGCCGAGATCGGCGGCGATGGCGCGGTGCAGCGCCAGCGACAGCGCCTGCGCGGCGTTGAAGTAGTTCAGCATGATTTCGCGGAACTCGGGCAGGTCGGGCCAGACATTGGTGCCGCGATAGGGGGTTCCCCAACGCATCTGCGGCGCGGCACCAGGTGTTTCCGGCCCGATCCCGAAGGATTCCCGGCGGTCAGGGTGCGGATTGTCCGCCGTGCTGCTTTCGGTGCCGATCTTGGACCAGCCGCGATCCTTGGGCCGAGAAGGCAGGGAAAGGGTCCGTTTTTCGGCTTCCGTGAGCTCGAAAAGCTCACCAGCCGCGGCAAATGTCGCCGAGACAAGCGCGGGATCGATCCGATGGCCGGTCAGAAGGAAGAACCCAGGTGTCTTGCAGGCCGCGCCCAGATCCGCCAGAAAACCGGCCCGGTCGCGCCCGGTCGAGAAACGCTGCCAGTCAAGTGTCGGGATCATTCGGTAGCCTCCTCTATCCGCAATAGGACCTGACGCACGTTAGACAGCGTGTGGCGGCGGGCAGGAAGGGAGTTGTCCTACCCGCCGCATTCGGTCAGTCGTCTCTATCGGAGGTCCACTGACGCGTTGTCCTCGTACGCACCAAGTCTGTGACTCCACGGTAGCGCGAACGGCGCGAATTGAGGCAATCGGAATGTCTCCGAGCCTCGAAGGAATTTTCGCATGGCATTCAAGTTGTGCAGTCGCGACCTTGTATGGCGCGCGCATTGGGCGATGTTTGTCCCGCGTCTGGGGCAGGACCGCTTTTGTCCGCGTTTAAGCTACGCTAGACAGCACAAACATGGCCCATGACCTGCCCGATCTTTCCCATCCGCTGAGTCTGCCGTTCGACACGGTAATCGACGTGCGCTCTCCCGCCGAATTCGCCGAGGATCACGTGCCCGGCGCGATCTCGCTTCCAGTCCTGTCGAACGAGGAACGGGCCGTCGTCGGCACGATTTACAAGCAGGAGAGCCCATTCCGCGCCCGCAAGGTTGGCGCCGCGCTGGTCGCGCGCAATGCGGCCGGCCATATCGAGGGTCCGCTGGCGGAGAAGGACGGCGGCTGGCGGCCGCTGGTCTATTGCTGGCGGGGCGGGCAGCGCTCGAATTCCTTCGCCTCGATCCTGAGCCAGATCGGGTGGCGCGCCGACGTGCTCAAGGGCGGCTACCAGAGCTACCGCCGCGCGGTCGTCGCCACGCTCTATGACCGGCCGCTGCCGCACCGGCTGGTGCTGATCGACGGTGACACGGGCACCGCCAAGACCGAACTGCTGCACATGGTGGCGGCGCGCGGCGGGCAGGTGCTGGACCTCGAGGGGCTGGCCAATCACCGCGGCTCGGTGCTGGGGCCGCGCCCTGGCGGCCAGCCCAGCCAGAAGATGCTCGAAAGCCGGTTGGTCGAGGCGCTCGCCGCGCTCGACCCTGCCCGCCCCGTGCTGGTGGAGGCCGAGAGCAGCAAGGTGGGCGACCTGCTGGTGCCGCCGTCCATCTGGAGCGCGATGCGCGCCGCCCGCCGCATCCGGATGCAGGCAAGTGTGGAGGACCGCGCCCGCTATCTTGCGCGGGCCTATTCCGACATCTCGCAGGATCGGGAGGACCTCAAACGCATCCTGGGGCAGCTTGTCCGTCTGCAAGGCCGCGAGCGGGTCGCCGAATGGCAGGGGATGGTCGATGCCGGCGCTTTCGAGGCGCTGGCCTTCGAACTGGTCACGCGCCATTACGACAGCCGCTATGCCAAGTCCCGCAGCGACGCGGGCGAACCGGCGGCGCGGCTCGATATTGCGCTCGACCCCGACGGGCTGGCGCGGGCCGCCGACCGTTTGGTGCCGCTGCTTGATGAGGTCGCGGGGCTTACAGAACTGCAATGAACGGCGGACCCGTCACGATGCGACCGATGCGGGCGGCGGCGAAGCCCGCCTCGACCAGCGCGGCGAGCAGCTCGGTGGCATCGGCCTCGGGCACCGCCGCGAGTAGCCCGCCCGCCGTCTGAGGGTCGAACATCAGGTCGGCGCGCGGACCGTCCGGCAGGACCATCCGCTCCGCTACCTCGCGGTTGGCCGGGAACAGCGTGGAACGCACCCCGGCGGCGGCCAGCTCTTCGGCATCCCGGTAGATCGGCACCGCGTCGAGCGTGATCTCGGCGCCGACGCCCGAGGCCTCGCAGATCCCCATCAGGTGCCCGGCGAGGCCGAAGCCAGTGACGTCGGTCATCGCATGGGCACCGTGCAGGATCGCGGCCGCCGCGCCCTGCGGCTGTGCCATCGAGGCCAGCGTCGCCAGCACGTCGCGCCCCTGCGCCTTGCCCTGCATCTCGCCGGCCAGGACCGTTCCCGAGCCGACTGGCTTGGTTAGCAGCAGCACATCGCCGGGCTGCGCGCCCGCCAGCGTGATCGGCCTTTCCGACGCGAGCCCGGTGAGGGTGAAGCCCACCGTCAGCTCCGCGCCGACGCTTGTGTGCCCGCCCACAAGTTCCGCGCCCTCGGACCGGAACACCTCCGAGGCGGTGTCGAGGATCTCGCGCAGTGTCGCCTCCTGCATTTCGTCGCGCATCCGGGGCAGGGTAATGCTGGCCAGCGCCGCCTGCGGCCGGGCGCCCATCGCCCAGATGTCGCCGAGCGCGTGAACCGCGGTGATGCGGGCCAGCGCGACCGGATCCTCGGTGAAGGCGCGGATATGATCGGTGGTCAGCACCTGCCGCGCGTCGCCGAACGCCAGCACCGCCGCGTCGTCGCCGGGCAACGAGAGCACGTCGGACCGCTCGGGCGGCGGCAAGCCCGCCAGCGCCGCACGGAGCCGCGCCCCCGCCACCTTGGCCCCACAGCCACCGCAAAGCGGCTTGTCTCCCAGCACGGCCTCGACGCCCTTCGCATGGACAGGCGGCAACGGCGGCGGCGCCATCGCCGGCAGGTCATGAAACTTGCGCATGAAACTGCGGTCGATGTGGTCCTTCCAGCGCCAGAGCCAGCCGCCCGAGACGGTGATGCCGTTCTTGTCGGCCACCGCTTCCTTGCCGCCCATGGAGATCAGCTTGAGGTAGTCCTTCTGGGGCCGGAAGCGCTGGGGCCGGGTCCCGGCAAGTTCCGCGCGCAGGTTGGCGAACAAGATTGGCGCGGCGCGCACCGCGTAGACCCCGGCCTTGGGGCGCGGCGCGAACCCGAGATGGGCGCAATCCCCGCAGGCAAAGATCGCCGGGTCCGAGACGCTCCGCAGCGATGCATCGACGGTGATGTAGCCCTCGTGAAGGTCGAGTCCGGTGTCCTCGATCCAGCCATGGGGCCGCGCCCCGGCAACCCCCAGCGTGAAACCGGAGGGAAGCGTGGTACCATCCCCGAACCGGACCGCGTCCCGCGCGACCTCGGCCACCTCGACACGTTCATGGAGCGCGACGTTTTCATGTGCGAGACGGTCGAGCAGAAGGTTGCGCGTCCGTCGCGGCATCCCGTCGAGCGCCGATCCGGCATCGACCAGCCCCAGCCGCGGCTTGGCGCCAAGGGTTCGCAGCCGATGGCTCATCGCCAGCGCCAACTCCACCCCTGCCACGCCCGCGCCAATCACGCAGGTCTCCGGCGCCGCATCACCAGACGCGACCACCGCGCACCAGTCGCGCCAGGCCTCCGCGAACCGGTCGAGCGGCTTTGCGGCGATCCCGTGCTCGGCGAACCCGGGCAGGTCCGGCATCCGGGTGTGGATGCCGATGTCGATGGAACAGATGTCGTAGCGGACGTCGGGGTGGCCGGCGAGCTTCACTCGCCGCGCCTCCCGGTCGATGTCGACAGCCGCTCCGGCCACGATCCGCGCACCGGCAAAGCGCGCCAGCTTCACCAGGTCGATCTCCAGTTCATCGAGCCCGTAATGCCCGGCCACATACCCCGGAAGCATCCCGGAATAGGGCGCGGTGGGGCCCGGGTTGATCAGCGTCACGCGCACGCCCGGCAGCGGGCGCATCCCCCACATGCGCAGGACCAGCGCATGGGTGTGCCCTCCACCGATCAGGACGAGGTCGCGGGTCAGGGGCAGGGCGGCGTGCATGGGCTCTCCTCGGGCTTCGGCGCATATCAAGCGAAGCCTGGTTCAAAGGTAAAGGGCAACCCGCGCAACGCCCGTCCGGCAGTGCCGGAAAATGGGCCGAATCCGCTTGACGCCCCGCGCCCCGTCAATTAAGTCCCGCCCACGCTTCGGGGCGGAGTAGCTCAGTTGGTTAGAGCAGCGGAATCATAATCCGCGTGTCGGGGGTTCAAGTCCCTCCTCCGCTACCAAGTTTTCTGTAAAGAAATAATAATTTCAATTAGTTGTGCTGCGCTCGGTGCGGCGGCAACCATTAATCCTACCATACTTGCTTTCGGAATTTCCTTTGTTCGTGCGCCCAACAGTGCCGGAGGTGCCGCCTCTCAGTCCCTCCTGAAGGGCACCACATTCTCTCCACCATAGAGGAACCCGCTGGCGCCTTCCTCTTCTAATGCTGTGAGCGCGGCTTCCAACGCCTCCGAGTCGGTCGGGAACTCATCGTCCTAAACGTGGGACGCTCCCTCTTCGTCCACGACTTCAAGCGTCCAGTAAGTGCTTGCCTCAAGCCGATAGATTTCGATGTCAAATGGGTGACCGTCGACAACAACCGTCTGGCTCTTGCCAGATGTCACCAAGTTAGCAATCTCTTCCATCGGTCCCTCCCGGCATGCGTCCTGCCAAATACCGTTACGGCAATCGGCGAATGGCCCGCAAGAGGAGCGCACGGAATGGTCATAGCATGCCACAGAATCGTCATGGCTCCGTCGCGGTGTCCTGCTATCCGACCGTCTCTTAAGGTTCGGAGCAACGTCATGATGATCGAAGTGACGCATGACAAACAGGGGTATTTGGTCACCCATCGAAATGGTGGGCGTGAAACGCTGGGGGCGGTTCGGTTTTGCGAGAGGGGCGACGCTGAAGATTTCGCCCAACTCTGGCGAGAGTGGCTGGGCGCCCAGTTGAAGGTTGCAACCGATCAGGCCGAACTTGGAGATATCAAACCGGAATAGCTGGCAACGCAACATGTCTCCGGATTGCCGCCAGGAATGTAGACACAACCGTCAGCCACGATCGGACGTCACTACGAGGCGGGACGCGCCACCTCCAGTGGACCTAGCCGGCTTTTAAGGCTTGCTTCATTTCCTCATAGATCGTTGGCATCTGGGTCAAGCAAGATGACCCTGCGGCCCTGAATGTGGTCCTGGTCAGAGATTAACTCGCCGTCCGTTCCAATCCGGTTGGCGAGTACCACCAGCCAAACATTGTCCGTCCGCTCTTCCACTCGTTCGATCCTGCCGCGAAGCCTCATCCAATCATCCTTTCCAGGGTTTCGTCGCTCACCGAGATTGTCTCTGCCAGTTCTTTGGCGACACGCTCATCGGCGGCGGCCATTGCCACCATCAGTTCCGCATCCGTCATTTCCTCGACGGGCTTGTTGACCGCTTTCATCGCATACACGCGCCGCCTGAACTTGTCGGCTGTCTCGCCGGCCTCTCGTTTGATCTGGCCAAATTGCGAACCGACGATGGTGGCAAGGCTGGGCTCGGTGCCGTCGTGATCCACAAAGTTCACGAAGACGACGTCTGGGAGTTGGGTATTGATTGGACTTCGTCGCTCCAGGTTTGTCAGTCGATGCTTGAGTGCCATTGCTCGCTCTCCCACTGATCGTCATCTTCAAGCACTACTCCGCCAGCGGCATAGGCTGCATCGCGTTCCCTGTCGCTCATGTATTCGGTCATGTTACGGCCTCCGGTTCTGCCATGGAGAATACGTCGTCAGGCAGCAGTCCGACGTCTCTGAGACCTCGGGCACGCAGATCCACCATGGCCCGAAAAGTCTTGCCGGGTACGCCGCTGAGTGCGCTGAGTTCCTTGCACTTCGCCCACAGCGCGAAGTTGTGTTCTGCCGCTCCCAGCTCGTGGTGGCACATTGCTGCAATGGTGATGGGCGGCTGCCGTTCACACCATGCTGGCGTCATGTCCTCGCCGATAGTTCGCTCTGCGATGCGCGCCAGTTTAGCTCCAAGTTCTGCACGAACACCCGATCCGGCGTCGACGGCGCTCGCCTGCCTCGTCCGTTCGAGCTTCATCAGTCGATCAGCGAGCCCCATTCTGCTCCTCCAGCGCCACGATGCGCGCTTCCAGTTCGGTGGTTTCCAACGTCTTCCTGTAGCCTTCAATGAGAGCCATTACCGAAGCACCTTCCAATGGGGTTATCTCGCCCTCGGAAACTCCCCGCAGCACCGCTTGAGCCGCGGCTGCGGCGTCCAGGGCGGTATCCATGGGCGGAAGGTCGAAGGAGACCGGGGAGTCCTTCCTGATCGGCGCTATGCGCTCCAGACACAGACGCAAGGCCGTTGCGTCACCTTCCAGTGCCCTCTCAACCGCCTTGCGAGTGAGCGCCTCGGCATCGTTGCCGAGGATTGCTTCGACCGCTCTCGTCACCTTGTGGCGTGCGCCCTTCGGTCGGCCTGGGTTCCCCGGGGCGAACTTGCCGCTTGCGTCGGTGTACGTATTGCCCGCGTTGTTTCGCTTCATTGCCCTGCTCAACTACAACGATCTAATGGTATTATAATACCCCATGTGACGTTGTGAGAAAAGCCCATCGTAGAGCGCGAAACGAAGTAAGCATCCGGCGTAGGCCGTGGTCAGGCCGCGCAGCGTTGCTCCGCTGGCTGCCAATTCCATGGAAGCAGTTCGGGCACTCGGGATGCGGTTGCGTTGGGTAACCTGGCAAGGACGTCGGCGAGCCAAGCCTGCGGGTCGATGTCATTCATCTTGGCGGTGACGATCAGGGAATACATGAAGGCGGCGCGGTCGCCTCCACGCTCGGAGCCGGCGAAGAGCCAGGATTTCCGTCCCAAGGCGATACCGCGCAGTGCGCGCTCGGCCGCGTTGTTTGTCAGGCAGACACGCCCATCGTCGAGGAAGAGCGTGAAGGCGCCCCATCGGTCCTTCTTGAACATGTAGGCGATCGCCTTCGCGACGGGGTTATGCTTCGACATGGTGCCCTGCTCGGTCCGCATCCAGTCGTGCAGTTCCTCCACCAGAGGGCGGACCAGCCGGTGCCGGGCATCGAGCCGACTGGCGATGTCCAGCCCGTTGATCTGACGCTCGATGTCGAAGATGGCGTCGATCTTCTTCACGGCTTCCAGCGCGACAGGCGATATGTCGTGCGCGGGCTTCTTCTGGCGGACATTCTCCTTGATGTCCGCAAGTTCGAAGAACTTGCGCCGGGCATGGCTCCAGCACAGCGCGCTGGTGACGGGCCCCGGATCACGATCACCGCGATAAAGATCGTTGTAGCCGCCATAGGCATCGGCCTGGAGAACGCCCTGCCACCCGGCAAGATGCCGGTTCGGATGGGCCATCTCCCTGTCGCGCGAGAAGTGGAACAGCGCAGCTGGTGGCGCCCCGCCGCCGAAGGGCCGGTCGTCGCGGACATAGGTCCAGAGCCGCGCTGTCTGCGTCCCTCCCTTCGCGAGGAGGGGGACCGTTGTGTCGTCGCCGTGGAGGCGCTCGGCCGCCAGAACATGGTTCCGGATCAGGGCGTGGATCGGTGCCAGAGCTGCCGCGCAGGCCCCGACCTGGTCGGCCAGTGTCGACAGGCTGAGATCGACGCCTTCCTTTGCATAGCGCTCGGCCTGACGGTTCAGGGGCTGATGCTGACCGAACTTCTCGAACAGAACCATCGCCAGCAGGTTCGGCCCCGCCCAGCCTCGGGGCGTGGGATGGAAGGGCGCTGGCGGCTGGCTGATCTTCTCGCAGGCCCGGCACGTGAACTTCTCCCGGACGGTCTGGATCACCTTCCACTGCCGCGGGATGACCTCGAGCGTCTCGGTAATGTCCTCACCCATCTTCACGATGCGGTCCGAGCCACAGCAGGCGCACGCTGTCGGTGCCTCGATCACCACCCGATCACGCGGCAGGTGATCCGGGAACGGCTTGCGCACCGGGCGGCGGCGCTCGAACCCGGCAACCGCCGTGATCTTCGCCTTTCCGGCGGCGATCTCGTCCTCGGTGGCGGCGGCCTCGAGTTCCTCGAGTTGCATCTCCATCTGGTCGATCAGGCGGTCGCGGCGTTCGGCGCTATGGCCGTAGTGGTCGCGCCGGAGCTTGGCGATCTCCAGCTTGAGGTGCTTGATCATCGCTTCCGAGGTGGAGACGACCGCCCGGGCCTGCGCCAGCTCGCTCTCGGCGACCGCGGCGCGGGCCTCCGACGCCGCCAGGGCAGCGCGCAGTCGGGCGATCTCAGAAGCGGTATCGGACATGCCCGAAGCATATCCTGAGCGGATAGTACGCCCAACAAAATATGGGCTTTCGCGAACTATTATCCTGCCTTTGTCGGGCGTTGTGTCCACCGCGGATTGCGCCAGTCTATCCCTTCCAGAAGATAGCCGAGTTGGGCTGCCGAGATCTGCACGGCCTCGCCGGTGCCGCTGCTCGGCCAGATGAACTTCCCGGCCTCCAGCCGCTTGTTGTAGAGCGACATGCCGACGCCGTCGTGCCAGAGCAGCTTGACCAGGTCGCCCTTGCGGCCGCGAAAGCAGAAGATCTCGCCCGCATGCGGGTCGCGCCCGAGCCCCTGCTGGACCGTCAGCGCCAGCGTGTTCATGCCGCGCCGCATGTCGGTGACCCCGCCTGCGATCCACACGCGCACCCCCGCCGGGAAGGCGATCATCTGCTCTCGAGGATCGGCAGCAGCCGTGCCAATGCGTCCGGGTCCACCGAAGACGGCACGAGCAGGCGCCGTCCGTTCCGCAGAACGATCTCGAGCTGGACGTCGGGGGCCGGCTGCAGCGGCGACTGGGCATCAATGTCCACCGCCATCTTCACCGGCACGAACGCCGGGCCGCTTGCGTTCCTGAGCTCCCCGTTCCAATACTGTCGCCGCCAGACGGTCAGAAGCGAACGGCAGATGCCATGACGCCGCGCTGTCGCTGAGACCTGCCGATGTCCCCGATAGCTTTCTTCCACCACCCGGATCTTGTCCGCGTCGCTCCAGTGCCGACGCCGTGGCGCGTCCTCGGCAGACAGGATCTCGATCTGGGGTGTGAACATAAGGTCGACCATAACGTCGGACTTATCATCGCCTCTAACTCCCCGTCAGACGGCTCCCGCCGGAGGCTTACGAAACGAAGCCGATTGGGTCCGAAACTGGAGGTGACGGCAGTTGATGGGATCTTCTGCCAACAACTGACCTCCGCGATTGGCCGACTTGTCCTCTAAGCGAGCCTAAGGGCAGTGAACTGCGCAGAGTTGCCGTTGAGGCCGTGAACCAGTTCGCGATCGCAGAGATGCCAATGAGGGACGAGCGGCTCTTGACTGGGACTACACTGAAGACGCTAAGAAAAGAAGCGAGGAACCCAACGAGACAGACGCCGCGCTTGGTTTAAATGACAGTAACTCTGACGCAACGGTGCCCGACCGAAAAACTGGGATGATGGCTCTCCGAGGCCCTTTCAGGAGTTCGGTGCGGCTTGCAGAATTCTACAAGAAAGGCCGGAGACCTTGCTGGCCGGCTCAGGGCTACCCACCTGATCAGATGTGAACTTCCGATGAAGCCAGCCGATTGAATGTCTTTCCAATCTTTCGGCTTGAGCGCTCAAAAGCACTGCTCCGTGGAGCGATGATCAGGTCATTTCAGCGATAGGTCAAACCGGGCACTCGGCCGGGTTGACGTCATTCGGCCGGATTGTGTTTGAGTCGATGCGCCCGTCGCCTCGACAGCGTGACGGCAACGATGACGATGCACGCGAAGGCATTTCCCATGAAAATTGCTGCCATGAGTAAGTCCCCAAGGCATACGACGGCGTACAGTATGGTCGCCACATGCGAAGCCAAGAATAATCCCCAAGTGAGGCAGGAAATCGCTGACGCTCCGTTTCCGTCGCGAGATGCTTTCACGATCTGAGGAACATATGCCACGATCCGCACTGAGTTCACGAACGCGAAGAAAGCGAGTACTGCCGCCTGAAGCCCCTGATGATTGGCGTCAAAATACAGCTTGAGCGTTTGGCCCGCGATGACGACTTCCCCTCGAAGCATTGAAATGAACTCTAGCATATGCATCTCCGATCCGGCATCAACAGGCCAGTTCCAATGGTGAATCTGCATTCGGAATCCGTAAAGAATGCCATGGAATCCTGAAATGACCGAACCTTTTTTCCCCGATCACGCAGGTTGATGAATCCTCACCCGGCGATTTCCCTGCAGTGGTTCCGTCGCCGTTCGCTCAGGACCCAGACCTCATGTGAAGTCGGTCGCTGGCTATGGTACCAGAACTTGGAGGAGTTTTTCGGTTCTGCGGAAACCTTAGCGGAGAGAAATGCTGCATCTGGAGCGAACGGCAGCAAGGTCCGCCAAGCGTTAGTTCGGTCGTGCTCAACTTCGCGCTTGCGGCGAAAGTCTGGTCTGACGGGCAGCAGCGCAGCATCGGCTTTCAGCATGAAAGGCAGGTCAGAGCCGGTTGCGTCGTTGGCAACGTTGTATCCGCAGCCAAGTTTCGCACAAACCCACACGACGCGAGCGGCCCGGAGCGGATGTTCAGATTGAGCGCAGAGAAGGTCCGCTTCCAAGCGCCGAAGCAGAGGGTCGACGCTGGCTTTCCTTCCCGTGATCGAAACGCCGAGTGGAACTCGGTAAGCGATAGCGCTGCTTAGGCAAGTGTCCAAATGTCCCCTTGGTGTCGCAGAGGTGGTTGCGCCGGCTCTGGGTGGGATCGACTAAACCCACGCAATGAGTTGAGAGGCTCCTAATTGCAGCGAGCTGCGTCGAGGAGGAAACAGCCAAGCGTTTATTTCCTCGGAAATTATGAAATGATTTTGAAGGTCAATGAGATCAACACAATGATATGTGGGCAGTGTGGCCCGCGGGGCCAGGGAGACGATCCTCGGACGCCATCGGAGCGGTTGGACATGTCGGCATGTGGACTCATTCTTGAGAATCTGAGCTTTGGATACGGAGCCGAACCGGTCTTGAAGGACGTCAGCTTCACCGTCGAACGCGGCAATTTCTGTGCGCTCCTTGGGCCGAACGGGGCAGGAAAGACCAGCCTGTTCTCGCTCCTTACCCGACTGGCGACCACGTCCACCGGGCGCATCGAGATCGCGGGGATCGACCTTGGCACGTCGCCGCGTGCTGCACTGGCCAGGATCGGGATTGTATTCCAGCAGATGACACTGGACCTCGACCTCACGGTTCGCCGAAACCTGTCCTACTACGCCGCACTGCGGGGGCTTTCGGGGCGGGATGCTGACAGTAGGATCGACGCGGCCCTGGAACGGCTGGAACTCGGCGAAAAGTCCTCGGTGCGCGCGCGCGACCTCAATGGCGGCCACCGGCGCAGGACCGAGATCGCACGGTGCCTCCTGCACGACCCGGAGATCCTGCTTCTGGACGAGCCAACGGTGGGGCTCGACCCCGCCAGCCGGGCCGCGATCACGGACCATGTCCACAGGCTCTGCGTCGACGAGGCCCTGACCGTGCTCTGGGCGACCCATCTGGTCGACGAGGTCCAGGCCGAGGACGACCTGGTCATCCTCCATCGGGGCGGCGTTCTGGCCCATGACACAGCCAGGCGGATCGCCGGTGAGCAAACCGTCGAGAAGGTCTTTCTCGACATGACAGCAGTTACGTCGTGAGGGCCTACCTTGTCGCCCTGCGGGCCATCGTCGAACGCGAAGTCCTGCGTTTTATCGCGCAGCGCGGTCGGTTTGTCTCTGCTCTCGTACGGCCGCTGGTATGGCTGCTGGTGTTCGCGGCCGGGTTCCGCTCCGCGCTCGGGCTCTCGATCATTCCGCCCTACACCACCTACGTGACCTACGAAGTTTACATCGTGCCCGGCCTGTGCGGAATGGTGCAGTTGTTCAATGGCATGCAGTCGTCTCTGAGCCTCGTGTACGATCGGGAGATGGGATCGATGCGGCTCCTGCTGACCAGTCCGCTGCCTCGCTGGTGGCTGCTCTTCTCCAAGCTCGCCGGCGGAACGGTGGTGTCGATCCTGCAAGTCTATGCGTTTCTCGCGATTGCCGCGGCGTTCGGCATCGTGATGCCGGCTGCGGGATACTTCCTGGTGCTGCCGGTCCTGTGCCTGACGGGCCTGATGCTCGGTGCCCTCGGGCTGGCCCTGTCAGCCACGATCCGGCAGCTCGAGAACTTTGCCGGCGTGATGAACTTCGTGATCTTTCCCGCGTTCTTCGTGTCGTCGGCGCTCTACCCGCTCTGGAAAATGGCCGAAAGCTCGACGCTGCTCTACCGGATCTGCTCGATCAATCCTTTCACCCATGCGGTCGAGGCGATCCGCTTCGCGCTCCATGGCGAGGCCAACCTGCCAGCGCTGGGATGGACGCTTTTGGCGCTTGTGCTGTTCCTCGGGCTTGCGCTGCTGGGCTACGACCCGACGCGGGGCATGTCGCGGAAACGCTCTGCGGGAGGCTGACGGGCGGTCAGGGCGCCGGGTCTTCAAGCATCGCCGGGCTTCCGGTCAACCGGACGATCCGGGTCGCGAGCCGCTGCGCTTCTTCCATTGCATGGGAGACAAAGACCGTCGCGATGGAGCGGGACGCAAGCAGGCTCTCGGTGAGCTCCAGCATCTCCTCGACCAGCGGTGAGTCGAGCGAGACAAAGGGTTCGTCCATCAGGAGCATGTCGGGCGCGGCCGAAAACGCGCGTGCAAGCGACAGCCTGCGCCGCTGGCCAAGCGAAAGCTGCCCGGGAAACCGATCCGCCAGGTCGCGCAGGCCGACTTCGCCAAGCGCCGCGCGGGCGGCGGCGTCGCTGACACCGTTGACAAGCGTCAGGTTCTGAAGAGCGCTGCGCCACGGCAGGAGGGCCGGTTCCTGAAACACCATGGCACAGCGCTCAGGGACCGCCACCTGCCCCTCGAAATCGGTGTCCAACCCGGCCAGGACCCTGAGAAGGGTCGTCTTGCCGACGCCCGACGGCCCGACGACGGCAAGCGTCTCCCCCTCGGCAATCTCGAAGCGCACGCGGCCAAGCACCCTTGTCTCGCCGATGCTCTTGCTGTCGATGGCAACGGAGATCATGCGCGCCGCCACCTAGTGGCATGCGCTTCCCAGGGCCTGAGAAAGAGCGCCTCGATCGCCAGCATGACGACGACGAAACTTAGCGCATAGGCCAGCACCATGCCGACATCGAAGAGCTGGAAGTAGAGGTGGATCTTGAAGCCGATGCCGTCACTGCGCCCGAGGAACTCGACCACGAGGACGATCTTCCAGATCAACGAGATCCCGGAGCGCCCGGCCGAGGCGATGTACGGGCCAAGCTGTGGCAGGACGACATGCCGGAACCGGACCCAAGGGCTCATCCGGAAGACGGTCGCGACATCGCTCAACTGGCGGTCGAGGGCGCGCGTTCCCTCCCGGATCGTTACGACCACGGTCGGGATCTTGTTGATCGCCACCGCCGTGACCGCCGCGACTTCGTTTAGCCCGATCCAGAGGTAGCAGAGAACGATCGTCACCAGTGCCGGCAGATTGAGAAACGCGATCAGCCAAGGATCGAGCCACCGGTCCGCGCCCGGGCTGCTGCCCATCAGGAGGCCCACGGCAATACCGACGGACATCGCGATGACAAAGGCGAGCGCCACCCGGCGCAGAGTGACCGCGAGATGGTGGATCAGGTCTCCACTGGCAAGTTCGGCCCCGACCAGCGGAAGCACGCGCCAGGGGCCGGGAAGGACCGTCGGGTCTCCATTGAGCAGCGCGAGAGCCCCCCAGCCGAGGACCATCGCCAGGATCGAGGTCGCGGTGACCGCCAGGGAGCCTGAACGATCAGCCGCCCACGTCAACGAATACACCCTCAGGCATGCTGGAGGACGACCCGATCAGGTCGGAACCGCCAAGCTCGCCCATTAACTCGAAAACCCGCGCCGCGCTGTCAGGGTCGACGTCCCGTCCATCCGGGATGCCGGCGCGATACCCGGCTTTCAGCGCTTCGAACTCGGCGTCGTTCGCGGCCGGCATCCGCGGACGCAGACGCTCCCAGGCGGACTCGTCCGAACTCAGCAGTTCCTTCGCGGCGCGCGAGGCGGCTGCGAAGCCCGCGACAAGGTCGGGCTGGTCCCGCAGCGTTTCCCCCCTGAAGACGTAGCCCAGCAGCGGCAGGTCCGGATCGAGTCCGAGCGCCTCGGCCGCCTCGGCCACCGAGATGAGATCTCTCATGCCGGCCGCCCGCATTCGCGCCATGAAATGCCAGTAGTTGATCGCCCCGACCAGTTCACCGCTGAGCGCCGACTTGTAGATGAGGGGCGGAGCGCCGAAGACCTGTTCGGTCTCACCTGCAAGGTCCATTCCGTGGTACTTCTCGGCGTAGGCGCGCAGGATGATCCAGCTCTTGTCCAGCGGGCCGCCGGCGATTCCGATCTTGCCCCCCTTGAGATCTTCGAGCGACCTGGCAGGACTGTCCGCGGCCACCATCACGCCCCCGACCGCCTTGGAATAGGGCACGAAAACGTAATCCCGGCCTTCGGCCCGCTGGCGCGCCACCCAGATCCAGTCGGACACGATCACATCCGCTTCGCCGCCTTGAAAGGCGACCTGCGACGCCGAGCCGCCAGCCATGCCCTGGACCTCCATGTCGAACCCTTGGGCCGCATCGAGCCCATAGTGATCGATGGTGTCGATTTCCCAGTTGACCGTTCCGGCTTCCAGGACCGCGATCCGCAGCACCGGCGTCTCGGCGTGGAGCCCGCCGGCGAGTGCCAAGAGTGACGCGAACATCGAAGCGATCAGGATCATCCTTGGCATTGTGTTCTCCATTCAAATTTCTGCGAAATCTGCGATCGCGCCCTGAGACTGGTTGATCTCGGCCCCCCAGGCAACGGTGTTCATCATAGTCGGCACGTACTCTCGGCCCTGTCGGCACCCAGGGTGTCGAGCGTATCGAACTGGTGTTCGAAGCCCCCGATCGGGGCGACCGCGATGACCGCGTTCGGAGTTGCAAGCAGGATCGGTTGCCGCAACTGGCCATCCCAGTCGCGGAGGTTCCCGCGCACGCCCTTGTAGAGATCCACGGACAGGTCTTCCCCCCGCAGGGCCCGGTGGACAGCGGCGCGGTCGGCCGACCCAGCCTGCACGACGGCCTCGGTGACGACCTTGACGGCGACCCAGGCGGCCCAGTCCTCCGAAGTCATGTCCCGATCCGCCTGGCGCCGGAACCGTTGGTTCAGTTGCGGCGCCCCGTAGCGCTCGAACGTCCAGTGCCACGCACGCGGCACAAGCCCCTCTGATCCGATCACGGGGCGCGGCGCATAGGTCGCGAAGGGCAGGTAGCGCCCGAAATCGCCCAGATCGTCGATCAGCCACACCACGTCGTATCGCGCGCCGCCCGTCAGGAGCGCGATGTTGCTCTTGTCGCGGAGACGGGGATCGTTGGTCAACTCGAAGGCCCGTTCATCGACGATCCTGAGACCGAACTTGGTGGCGGATTGCCTGGCCGCCGCCGTCTTGTCCGCATCCGCATCCGTCATTCCATGGACCAGGAGCACGTCGGTCCAGCCGCGTGCCCGCAGGTACTGGGCCAGCGCATCGCTCAGCATCGCCTGAGATGGAAGTGTGTGCAGGAGGCCGGGGGCACAGTCCTTGCCACGCCAGCGGCCGGACCGGTCCCGAATATTGATGAAGAGATCGTCCGGACCGGCGGCGGACAGGACCTCCACCATGTTTTCGGGCGGAAGATCGATCAGGATCGCGAGCGGTTGCGAGGTTTGAGCCTCGCTGAGCGCCTCGGAAAGCGTCTCGGGTGAGGCGATCACCTCGTCCAGAGCGAACGTCAGTCCCAGGACTCGGCCCAGCACGCGGGTGTCCCGAAGTCCGAGCCGTATCGCCGCGAGCGGCCGCTCTCGATCACGCAGCGAGAGCCCGGTGTAGAGCGGTTGCGGCTCGTAGTGAGGATCTTCCTCGACACCGAGATAGACCATTCGGGCGACATCCTGCGCGACCGCAGGACAGGTGAGAACGAACAGGAGCGCGAGAGCCCTAGCGATCATCGATCAGAATGTCGTAGGGCACGCGGCCGACCGGGATCGAGGTGATTGGTTTCAGGCTCTTGGTGTCGACGACCGTGACATCGTCGGAAAGACCGTTGGCAACGTAAAGACGCGACTCGTCGGCAGTCAGGGCAAGGCCCCAGGCGCGGCTGCCCACAAGCACATAGTCGATCACCTTCCGATTGGCGACGTCGACGACGGCAACATGGTTGGCACGGCCAAGCGCAACATAGGCGCGCTGCCCGTCCGCGGTGATGACAAGGTCCACCGGCGTCACCTGTTCCGGGCGGAACCCGGTTGGCAGGAAGGGAATGTCGCCGACAAGCTTCAGGGTCTCGACGTCGATGATATTGACGATGCCGGCGAGCTCGGCCGACACCCAGAGCTCCGTTTCGTCCGGGGTCAGGGCGAACCTTCTCGGGCGGGTGTCGACAAGGATGTCGGCGATCACGGCATCGGCTTCGAGGTCGATCACATGGACCAGGTTGGCGGCCTCGGACGCGACGAACACCAGGCGCCCATCCGACGTGACCTGAACGCCTTCGGGTTCTTCTCCGGTCAGGTACTCGGCCAGGAACTCTCCTGTCTCCACGTCGTAGACAGACGCCGCCGCATCTTCCTCGTTGGAGATGATCAAGCGGCGTCCATCCGGGTGAAGGTCAAATGTCTCGGGCGCCGGCACGCCACGGATGCGCCCAACGAGTTCCAGCGACTCGGTGTCGTAGATCGCGATCATGTCATCATCCGCACAGCCCACGAAGAACCTCGTATGGTCCGCGTCGAAATGGATGCCACGGGGACGCGCGCAGGTCTCGACGGTTTTGACGACCTCCAGATCGGGAGACAGAATCGTGAGAGTGTCCCCGCGTTCATTGGGCACGATCGCATAGCCCGACTGCGCGGAGGCCGACCCAGCTGCCGCCGGGAGCAAGAGGGTGCTCATCACCAAGGCGGGGATGAAGGATCCGGATGACATCGAACTACACTATTTTTTTTGCCGAAGTTGCGTTACGTTAGGCAAATAAAAAATAAAAATCCACAACGATAGCCTTGGGAGGACACAGTATGTTTAACAGGTCGGCAACGGCTGCACTTTGTGTTGCGGCAACGTGTGTTTCGGGTGGAGCGAACGCCCAGGAAGAAACCTCGGCAAGCACGCTCTACGGCGATTTGCAGTCGGTCACGCAGAACATGCTGTCGCGTGCAGCGGGTGACGGAAACAACTTCCTTCACACCAACGGCAACTACGAACAGACCCGGTATTACCCTGCCAGCCAGATCAACACCGGCAACGTGAAGAACCTGCGCCCAGCCTGGATCTTCCAGACCGAGATCGTGGACACGATGGAAACATCGCCGATCGTCGTGAACGGCATCATGTATGTCACCACGGCGTTCAACCACGTCTACGCGCTGGATGCCCGGACCGGTAAACAGATCTGGCACCACAAGCACGCCATGGGTCCGGTCACGACCTATTGCTGTGGGCCGAACAACCGCGGCGTGGCGGTTTCCGGCGACAAGGTCTTCATGGGCACGCTGGACGCCAAGCTGGTGGCGCTCGACGCCAAGACCGGCAAGCAGCTCTGGGAAACCCAGATCGCCGAGGCCGAGCTTGGCTATTCGGAGACCATGGCGCCCAGCGTCGTCGAGAACATGGTGCTGATCGGCACCAACGGCGGTGAGTATGGCATCCGCGGCTTCGTGAAGGCTTTCGATACCGAGACCGGTGAAGAGATCTGGACATTCCACACTATCCCCGAGGATTCGGTCGGTGTCTGGGCCACGCACGATGCCACCGGCCGCGACATGCTGCGCGACATCGAGGCCGAGAAGGCGGCGCTCGCCGAGATGGGCGACCCCTACGAGACCCTTGGCGGTGGCGTCTGGCAGAACCCGGCGGTCGATCTCGACACGCGCCGGATCTACTTCGTGGTGGGCAACCCGTCGCCCGACCTCGATGGCAGCCTGCGCCCCGGCGACAACCTCTACACCGACAGCCTGGTTGCGGTTGACCTGGATAGCGGCGAGTATGTCTGCCACTTCCAGTATATCGCGCATGATGTCTGGGACCTCGACGCGGTCTCGCCCCCGATCATCACCACCGTCGCGGATGCCAGCGGCAATGACGTGAAAGGCGTGCTGCATGCCGGCAAGACCGGCCATGTCTATGTCCACAACGCCGAAGACTGCTCGATGATCCGCTTCTCCGAGGCGATGGTTCCGCAGGAGAACATGTGGGTTCTGCCGACGGCCGAAGGGGCTCGGATGCTGCCCGGCGCGAACGGTGGTGTCGAGTGGTCGCCGATGGCAATCGACCCGAACCACCGCCTGAGCTATGCGATCAACCTGCATCAGCCGATGACCTACACCGTGAAATCCACGCCATATCCCGAGGGCAAGCTCTGGCTCGGTGGGTCGTTCGACGTGATCCCGGAAGAGGAGCAATGGGGCAACGTCACCGCGGTCGACTACGATACCGGTGATATCGCCTGGCAGGTGCGGACGGCGGAGCCGATGATCGGCGGCATCCTGGCAACGGCCGGCGGCCTTGTGTTCACGGGTGAAGGCAACGGCCTCTTCAAGGCCTTCGACAGCGCCAACGGTGCAGAACTGTGGCGCTTCCAGGCAGGTGCCGGCGTGAACGCGCCTCCGTCCAGCTACACGGTCGAGGGCCAGCAATACGTGGTCGTCGCCGCAGGCGGCAACGCGCAGCTGAACTTCAAGCGCGGCAACAACATCATTGCCTTCACGCTCGCCGACTGAGGGCGCAACAAACTGACGGAAGGGGCGGGCTGCGCAGTCCGCCCTTTGCTTGCATGGAGACCCGCACATGAGACTGCCCTTTGCCACTCTGGCATGGACCCTTTCCGCATTGGCGCCAACCCTTTCCGCGACGCCTTCCATCGCGATGGACGACTTCGTCCTCGAGGACGAGGTCGCGCTTTGCATGAGCTGTCATGGCGAAGACGGCATCCCGATCGAGCCGGAATACCCGGTCATCTGGGGACAGGAGTACTTCTACATCTACACCCAGCTTCGCGATTACGGGGCAGGGCGACGCGAGAACGACATCATGTCGCCAATCGCTGCCGAGTATGACCGCGACCAGGCGAAGCTTCTGGCCGAGCATTTCGCGGCACTACCCTGGCCCGACATCCCGGTCGTGTATCAGGAGGGTGATCAACAATTGGCCGAGAAGGGCATCACCGGCGGGCAATGCAGCGCGTGTCACGGGAAATGGCAGGGCGACAGCCGGATTCCCAGGATCGCGGGGCAGCAGCCGGTCTATCTCAGCCAGACCATGCTCGACTTCAAGAACGATGTGCGCATGAACGCCCCCGATCTGAACAGCACGATGAAACAGCTCGACGAGGAGACGATCGCAGCCCTGTCGCGCTATTTCACGACCATCAAGGTGCAGTAGGGTCAGGGCTGCGGGAGCGCAGCGCGGATCTCGTCGGTGGCGGCGAGGTCCGCGGCGCTCGCGTCGGATCTGTCCCGAAGGCCGGGATCGGCGCCCGCAGCCAGCAGGAACGCGACCATCTTGCCGTGCCCGCGTTCGGCGGCGATCATCAGCGCCGTGCGCCCCCTGTCGTCCTGCCGATCGATCCCGGCGCCGGCGTCGAGCAGGAGCTCTGCCACGGCGCGCCCGTCCTCGGCCGGGGCATCGTTTGCGTGGCCGGCGGCCCACATCAAGGCAGTGAGGTCGTGGCCCCAGGTCCGGTCCGGGTTCGCGCCGGCCTCCAGAAGGGCCTCGACGATCGACGGGAAGGCGCGACCCGCGGCATAGACCAGCGCGCCCTTTCCGTGGCGGTCCGCGACATCCGGCGCGCCGCCCGCTTCGAGCAGCGCCGTCAGCATTCGGCGGTCGCCCTCGAAAGCCGCGGCCATGACCGGCGTGATCCCCTCTCGGTTTGCAACGTTCACGTCCGCACCGGCGGCGATCAGGTCGAAGACCATGCGCCGGCGGCCCTCCTGCACGGCGGCCAGCAGGGGCGTTGTGCCCCCGAGGTTCGGATGATCGAGCTCGGCTCCGCGCTCAAGCAAGGTCGCAACGATCTCCCGCGCCCCGCGCGCCGCCGCCACGTTCAACGGTGTGCCGCCGAAGCGGTTGCGCGCCTCGACCGAGGCACCCATCTCCAACAGCGCGGTCGCAGTCTCGGGGCAATCCAGTGCAGCGGCGTCGAAGAGCGCCTCGCTCAGGATCCTGCCTTCGAAGTTCGCGGGCGACTGCGCGATACGGGTTTCGAGCGCTTCACAGACAGGCGTGGCAGGTTGGCCCTCAAGGCTTGCGGGGGCGGTGGCAAGAAGTGCGAGGCCAAGCAGTGCGGTCCTGTTCATCGAACGATGAAGACGCCGCTGAACCCCTGTGTATCGAGCCCTTCGACAAAGAAGGGGTACTCACCCGGGCGTTGGGAAATAAACCAGATGTCGATCTCACCTTCATCGTCGAATTCGACGGCGTGCAGCCCGAACGGCTTGACCTCCTTGTCCTCGATCACGACCTGGTCGATCCAGCTTTCGCGAAAGAGACCCGGCGCGAGCAGCTTGTATTCCTCAAGCCCGTCGCTCTCGATCCGCCAACGGTAATAGACCCCGGTTTCGATCTCATACTGCGTGATCGAGAAGCCGGTCGAGGCGTTCAGGACGAGCGGCTCGAGGCGTTCGGCCCGGCGCGTCTTGTCGCCCTCGGCGGCGATCGGCTGAGCAAGCGAGAGAAACACCATGGACAGCATGAGTGCGTTGGATCTTCCCGGCATCTGTGCGTCGGCCTCCCCGATGAATTCCTGCACTAGTCCGGAGGCTAACACTGGGTCGAGAGACAAGGCAATCACGCTCGCGCATTGACCTTTCGAGGGCGAGCCACATCCTGACAGCCATGAGAAATTGCTTTCACCTGCTTGCGGCATTGGTCGCAGTCAACTTCCTCGCGACCAACAATGCGCGGGCGCTCTCGCCGGACGACCTGCCGCCGCCGTTCGATGAGGAGATTTACCTCATCGAGCGCTACTGGACATGGTTGAAGTCGGAGGTGAACGCGCCCCTTTCTGTTTCATGGCCCAAGATCGAGATCGAACCCTTGCCGAAGACTGTCCGCATGGCGTTTGTGTTTCCAACCGAAGCTGCGCCCTGGCAAGAGACGCGGATCGTCATTTCGCCAAGGTCCGTCGATCGTGCCGCCGGACCCGATCGGCTGGCTGTCATCGGCGAACTCGCCCATGAAGTGGTGCACTACATTCTGGTGCTTTCCGAGAATGGCTGGAATGCAGACGCGGATGTCCTGCGAAACGACAGGCCGCACCACTGCGACCACGAGTTCATGCGGCTTTCCCGGAAAGTTTCTCACTTCATTTGGGAAGTTTATCATTCAAACGATGCCGTCAGATCCGTTCACCGCATGGTAGATCTCGCGTGCTGGCGTGATGGTCACACAATCGCGGATGACAGAGGTCGGTAAGCCGGTGCCATGGTCCTGCATGGCTGTGGGCGCCGGCCTGCCACAGCCGGACCAGCGGTTCGGTTCTCACGCCCACATTCCCATCCCGCAAATCTAACTGCCATTGTAGTGCCGTTCACGATGCGTTCCGCCAAGTCCGTGAGCGCGTTCTCCCGACACCCGAGAAAACCGCCCCAGAAGAGGACATTAGAGGACATTGGCCAGGCCCCGATTGCCTCGGGCCGCGGCGAGGGCCGATTTAGCTTGGCGGTTCAAAGTCAGAATCATGCAAGTTCCGATTCTCCGATCGGCACATCGGGCGGCGGCCTGTTTCATTTCCCTTCCAATGATCTGGCGCGACCAAAGGTCGTTCCCGCCTTGGCAGATTGGGAAACAAGCGGACACTCGTGCGAGTTGTGGGGAAAGTCGGCTCCCCGCCCTTCGCGCAGCCTGCCGCGCCCGCACGTTCGGTGTTTTCGCAACTGTGGCAAAGGTCCGGTAGGTCGGCAAACGCGACCTTCCATAGCTGCCCTTCCAAAGCAGCCACAGCACTTTGGTGGGCGGCTTCAGATTGGCAACCGGTTGGCAGAGACGGTGCGCCTTATAGACGGGATAGCCCACGCGATCTTCGTTCCCGGCGGTACACGAATTGCCGGCTCCGTCGCCGCTTGGATCAGATCACTTCGGACGGGGGGACGGTTCCGGCGGCGCCACGAAGGCGGGACGCTGGGACCTGTCTTCCGTTCGCATTCGCCTCCGCGGCGGCAGCTAGCGGGGAAAGTGACGGAAGTGACGGATGGCCCTATATCCACCGTATAGAGAGTGAGAGAGGGAAATTCTCTATACGATAGATAAGGGACGATCCGTCACTTCCGTCACTTTTCAGCATTGGGGTGTTCAAGGTGATGCCAGCCGCAGGCCGATAAAACCGCGGCCAGAGTTGCGGCGGTGCTCCTGGTAGCCCCGCTGCTTGATTTCCTTCTGGAGCGTGCGGAGCGTCCAGGTGTTCAATCCCTGCAGGTCACACCACTGCCCGAAGCGGATATGCAGGTCGGTCGTCTTCGTGAAGGCCGCGGGATCGACGATTGTTTCATCCGCCAGGAACTGACCGACCGTATCCTCGTCGTCGAGGTATTCGGCGGATGCAGCCTCCACGCTGGCCGGAACCTGCAAGCCAGCCGCGCGCCATTGCACCGCGCCGTCGATTGCCCATTGCAGGATCTGGGGCGCCTCGGCTTTCAGTTTCGCGGGCAGATCCTTGTCGCGCTGCTCCGGCGGGATTGTGACGGTGAACGGCAGAAGGACCATTCGCGCCCGGATCGCTTCGTCCACGCCCCGAAACGAGGGCATGTTGTTGCCGGCGATGAACAGGGTCATTTGCGGTTCGAAGTCGAAGAAATCGCCGCGCATGTAGCGTGCGGTGATCACGTCGCCGCCAGTCAGATCCTTGATGACGCTCTCGTCCCAGGTCTTGCCCTTGGGCAGTTCCGACGCGGCGACGAGGCGTGCGCCCTGCAAGCCAGCGAGGTCGGTCGGGTGCCGGTCGCCGTGCGAGTTCAGGAAGGTCGCGCTCGAGGCCCGGCGCGCATAGTCTCCCCAGATATCGAAGAGCGTGTTGAGAAAGACCGACTTGCCGTTTCTGCCTGTGCCATAGGCAAAGAACAGTTTGTGTTCGCTCGTCGCACCCGTCAGGGCGTATCCGGCAACCCTCTGCGTGAATGCAACCAGTTCCTCGTCGCTGTCGAAGACTTCAGAAAGAAACCGCAGCCACCGCACGGGCGTGCCGCGAGCCGGTGCGCAACCTGTCAGCCGGGTAATCATGTCTGCGCGCCGAGCGGGGCGCAGTTGCCCGCTGCGCAGATCCACCGTGCCGCCCGGTGTGCCGAGCAGTAGGCGGTCGCCGTCGAAGCTCTCGGCCCGCGCCACGCTTTCCGGGTTCGACCGAGCCAGGGACGCCACCGCCATAACCGTCTTGTTGTTTGCCAGCCCTGCGACCTGTGACTTGATCCGCGCCCGCAGCGTGTCCGCTTCCTTCGCGTTCTCGCTCTTTGAAGCCTTCCGCTCGCACCACTCAGTCAGGCTGGCGCCCCGCCGCCGCAGGAACGCCCGTGTCTGGGTCATGTGCGCCAGCTTTTCGTCGATCTGCCAGCGGGTGCCGTCCCAGAACAGCCACTTGCCCCAGGTGGCGACGTAGCGAGCGTCCAGATCCCACCCATCGGCGCCCAAGGCGACGGCCAGGGCGTCGTGGGTGGTGTCAAACGTGTCGGGTGTATTGTTGCCAGCCGCTCGTTCGGAGAACTTGCGGTCGCGCTCCGCCTGGACGGCTTCGGCCTCTTCGCGCCCTGTGGCTGTTTCGTAGCTGTAGAGGCCGCAACGGGCGAGGTGCCCGGCGCGCAGTCGGCGTAGCGTGTTTACCGTCCGTTTCCGCAGCGCCGCCTGCCCGCGGCTCGAGGTCCAGCGTTCATCGCTGTTTTCGGTCGTCTGGCCGAACTCGGTGTAGGCGTCCGCGAAAAGTTCGTCGGCGGTCGGGTCGGCCCCGTGCTGGCGCTGCGTCCTGGCGAGGTGCTTGAGGAGAAGGGTTCGGAACCAGGTCTCGCGCCCGTCTGTGACGATGCCGTTGGCATCCCGGACGACCTCGCCCGATCCGCCACCCCTGTTGTGGCCGCCTGTGCTGCCCGCCTCGCGGCCCGGCATTGGTGCCAAGGCGGCCAGCCTAAGCAGGTCCACCGGTTCGCCCTCCCGGGGGGTGAAGCTGGTTACTTCATCAACGTAGCCCCTGGCGGCTTTGCGAGGGTCTAGGGACCCGCGGGCCACCGTTCCCGCCAGCCGCAAAACCCGCGCGGAATCATGGACCTTTGGGTCGGCGCCGACATGGGCAACCAGTGCGCCAAGCGCCTCCCCCAGCTCATCGGGATCGTCGCAAGGCACTCGAAGTGGCAGCCAAACCTGGAACCTGTTGGCCGGCGTGCTCCCCGTGCGAACAGCGAAGGCGGGCTTGAGGCTTGCATCCGCCACCCGCTTCGACACCGCCCCTAAGTCTTCGTCAACGTCAAAGGCTGCGAAAGCCGCGACATAGAAGTCCGCACCCGAACAGCGGCGGCTGCGATCTGCATCCGGATTCCGCAAGGCCGCGCCGACATAGACAGAGCATCCGGCATTGTTCCGCGTTTCTGCGAAGTCGGCGGCGGCGTCGAGGTCGTCGAGGCCGAACAAGCGGCTACGGTCGGGCGGCATCTGGAAAGGAGCCGTGTAGGCAATCTCTATAAGCCCATCTTCAAAGGGACCGGACAGGAAAGGGGCGGCCAATGCAGCGAGATGTTGTTGAATGGCAGAGCGATTGGGGGCAAGGGCGTCTGACCCGGCGTCGGAGTGCATGTTCATCCGCCAATCTCCCCAAAGCACCAGCGGGCTAGTAGCTCAGCCTGTCGTTGAGTGAGCCCGTGCCTCATGCGAAGGCGGCGGATCTGGATGTCACGAGGAGTGGGGCTGTTGATACGGGTCTGGCAGGGCTGGACACCGTCGCCGCCTGGATGCTCATTTACATGATATTGCTTCATAATCTGCTCGTTCTTGTTGATTTGACGAGGCAGACGCAGTATGGTTCCGGTGTGAGCCTGAAACGAATACGCCCTGCCTGATCGTGCCGATTGGGCGGGGTTTCGTTTAGGCGGCCTGCACCACGTTGGCTTCAAGCCAGGCGTCGAGATCCGCGCGGCGGTACACGACGCAGCCGGCAACCTTCGAGAAGGCCGGGCCTTTGTGCCGGTTTTGCTCCATCCGAAGCTTGGCGAGATGGGACTGCGATACGCCGAGATAGTCAGCGGCAGCCGACGGGCGCATGTTCTGGGGGGCGTTCATTCCGGTGACACTCCATCGGTTGAGGTTGTGTCATCGAGATATTTCAACGTGCGACACCGATCATGACGGACGTTACTTTACTTCTCCGTCAAGCGTCTGAACGGGGGTGAACGACGAGGATCCCAGTTCGGCCGCACTGCGCAGTCGTGCCAAAGTTCCACGAGGTCTGGGCGTTCCCTGCCGACTTCTACGGCAAGTTCGGCCATTTCACGGTATTCGTCGCGCAACTGCTTGTTCTCTGGTTTGGAGCCAACGACTAGTTCCTTAATCGCCCTAGGTGAAATTGCGTGGCCGGCTCGTGTGACGCCAACGGATACCGCGTCGCAGGCGCTTTCTTGAACTTTGCTTGCGTCGCCGCGCGATAGCTGCAAATCGAAGTGGTCTCGGCACATGTAGGCGAGGTGCAGCAGGGTTTGATTTCGGCTCCAGGTCTTTGACCGTTTGGTTTGGCTTGGTTTCTTCAATCGACCCATCAAGTGTAGTGCCGCGAAAATTCGCATCGCGGACGACAGCGGGCCACCGCTCTGAATTCGAAATGCGACGATGTCAGCTAAGAGTTCATAGGCCCCTGGCGTAGTTTGGCAGCAATCAAGAAGGACCGCGTCGGCACCCTTTGGGACTATGAAATCCGGACGGCCATTTGCTGCCGTGGGGTCAAGCCAGATGCCAAGATGCAACTCAAGGGCCGAGCGCTCTATCGGGTGCCCAGAGTGCACTAGTTGGCCGTACTGGATATGTGGACCTATTTGCTTGGCAACGTAATCGACTGCATCCTGAAACCGGCTCACGACCGCACCACCTGCACCACGTCGCCCGCTTCGCCGGCACAGTACCGTCCCCAAGCATCCATCAATGCGCGTCGACGTTCGAATAGGTCAGAGCGGGCATATGCGCGCTCGACTTTACTCCCGACCGCATGCGCCAACGCAGCTTCGGCAACCTCACGGTCGGCGTGGGCGCTTTCACCACACCAGTCGCGGAATGTGGATCTGAAACCGTGCGCGGTGATGTTTTTACGCTGCATTCGATCCATAAGCGCCTTGAAAACGGTATCGGACAAGGGGCGTTCTACTCCCGGACGCCGTCTGGAAATCGACGGGAATACGAGGTCTTCTCCGAGACCGCGCACTGAATCCAGCACTTCCAGCGCTAGCGGGCAAAGGGGAATGCGATGTTCTTTACCCGCCTTCATCCGTTCGGCTGGAATTGTCCAGATACGGCCGTCAATTTCAGCCCAGCGTGCGCCGCGTAGCTCTCTGGAGCGTGTGGCAGTTAGTATGAGGAATGCCAGCGCCCTCGCCGAAATTGCTTCGCGTTCGCTGAGGTCATGCATGAAAGCTGGAAGTTCTTGCCACGGCAGCGCCGCCATGTGCGCTGGGCAGACTTTGACGCTTGGCAGAGCTTTGTCCAATCCGTTCGCCGGATTTTCGCCGGGATAATGGCCGGCACCTTTCGCCCAATCGAACACGTTGGAGATCCGCTGCTTAACCCGCTTGGCCGTGTCGTTCTTTTCCGTCCAAATAGGTGACAAGACACTAAGGACGTCTGCAGGGCCAATTGTGTGGATCGGACGTTGCCCCAGGCGAGGGAATGCGTAGGTCTCCATTGACGACAACCAGCGCTGCCCATGTCCATTGCTGCGCCACGTCGGAAGCAAGTCGGCATGAACACGTCGAGTTGCTGCCTCGAAGGTCAATGTTTCCCGCCTGCGTTCCAATCGAGGGTCGCCGCCGTTGCGCGCGACCTTGCGCAGTTTCGCAGCGTCTTCACGCGCTTCCTCTAGGCTGGTGTACGAGTACCCGCCCAGACCAAGGTCGGTCTGCTTTCCGTGGATTGTCAAACGGGCAACCCACTGCTTTGCGCCCGACTTGGTGACGAGCAGGAACAGGCAATTCCCGTCCGCATAGCGTCCAGGCTCGGTCAGCTTGTTGATGCGGGCAACGGTCAGTTTTCCTCGTGGCATTCGCTATTGCTACCTTAATAACTACCATGAATATTGAGGAAAGAGTGAGAACAAGTGTGAACATATGTCAAGCGGAAATGATGCTAAGTGCATGTGAATATTGAAACTAAGTGACGACCTGAGAATTGCGAGGAAACGGCATCGCATAGCCTCCTCCGCTACCAAGATTTTCGATAGCTTAGCTAGAAACATCGTCGACGCGTTTTCGCGGTTGGGAGGTCGGTTGGGAATCTTCGTTCCCTTTTCGTGCGCCTCCAGCTTCCGGATGGCTGACACACCCAAGCTGGAATCGCGGCTCAGATAGTGTGCATCGAGTATGGCGGCGACCTGCTTGAGGCTGTGGCCGGTGATCGACGCGATTTCTGGAACACTGCATTCCGCTACGGCCAATCGGGTGACCGCGGTGCCGCGGAGGTCGTGAAAGGTCACGCCCTCTACCCCTGCTTTCTTGCAGGCCTTCGCCCAGGACGCCCTGAAGCCAGACTCTGTCCAAGAAGCATCTCTGCTGGTTGACAGGATCGTCACCGCGTTCTTGGACGTCTTGTCCAATACCTCCTTTAGCGGTGCACCGACGGGAATCTCGACCCGTGCGCCGGTCTTGCGCTGCTTCAGGCGGATTTTTTCGCCGTCGTATGCGGACCATGGGAGGCGAAGCAGATCTCCCTGCCGCTGACCGGTCCAGAGCGCGAGCATGAAGGCGAGGCCAACGTGCGGTGGTGCCACGCGCAGGAATGCGGCCTCGTCCACTGTTGTCAAGATGCTGTCGATCCGCTTGGACCTGTATAACTTGCCAGGACGTTCACAGGGATTGGCCGGTGCGAGCCCCCGATCGAATGCCCACGCGATGATCAAGGCCAGAACCGAATAGGTGTAGTCGGCCTGGCGACGTGAGGTCTTGGCCATCCTGTCGCGCCAAGACAGGAACTCCCCTCTGGCGGCACGGTCCGTCAGCGCGTCAATGGGGAAGTCGTGATACTCGTCCTCGATCTTGCGGATGTGCCGAATGTAGTCACGCCGGGTGCGCGGTGCGAGATCCTGAAACTTCTGGCTATCTTGGTAAGCTTTAAGAATTGCCTGCAACGTGCCCTTCGGCTGCTCGCGCTTTGCCCGGACAGCCGAGTGGTAGGCTTCCACGACCTCCGGGTCGCCGGGCTTTCCGGGCAAGCGCGGTCCTCCCTTCCACGCGTAGTGATAGGTGTGGGTCGACTCGTCCGCGAGAACCTTGCGGACCGAGTTCACGCCTTTCAGCCTGACTCGCATCACCGGGTTGACCAGGATCGCGAGCAAAGACACCAGCGCCGGCCCACCTACCAAGGGGATCCAGGCGCTGAGTTTGGCAGCAAGGATGTAGGGCAGGAAGCCGGCATTGCCGACAATCGCGGCGAACACCGCCCAGCTACCGCCAGCGGCCATCGCTGCCTGTGCGGCCGTGTGGGCCTTGCGTAGGGCTTCCCTGATCTCCGGGTCGGCCTGCTCCGCGGCGGCTGAGACGAGGCTCTCGTCGGCCATCAAGTTGAGCAGCTCTTCGTGAACCAGATCCGGGAACGATAGAGGGGCCTCGGGAGACATAGACTTCTGCCCAGCCCTCAACGCCTCCGCAGCGATCTTGCGGACTCCAAACGCATCCCTTCCCCCCGGAGACTCGTCATCCAACTTCTTGCGTTGAGCAACCACCGCAGGCGTGAGCCTCTCTGATGAGCGGACCGCAAGCGCTGAGGCTGCACGACGCGCCGAGCGTGACGACAGTGGAATGGTCGACGGCACAGCAAGCGCATCTGCGAGACGCACCCACAACCGATGCCGCAAGATCGCATCCGGCGCGGAAGAATGCAGTAGCCGCTTCCTCGCCCCATCGACCGCATCCTCCGAAACCCGGTTCAATATCCTCATGCGCTTTCCGAGGTCGGCGATCGCGCTTTTCGTGAGATTTACCCCGTCGAGCGTTTCAAGAAGCGCAAGAAACGAGCACATCTCCTCCCGGTCGAGAGCGCCGAGCCCGGCAAGGATGGAAGTTGATGTGATCTGCGGGGCGGGAGCGTTAGCGATGTGTATGCGCGCAACATGTGGCCGGTCTCGGTTGCACACAAAACACTGGGATGGAAACAAAAAGGAGAGGGCATTCTATCGAGATCGATAGACCGCTATCCATTGGGTGCGTATCCCGCCGCAACGCCTTTTGATACCGAGTTTGCGCCGGAGGGCGCGTGCGCAGAGCCTTCTGAGGCGTCTCGGAGATCGACAAAGTTCATCTGCTTCAGGAGGGAGTGATGTCGACCACCCGACATAGCCATAGGTTCGCCGGTGCGATTGAAGTCCAAGACGTGGACGGCGGGCTTCTCGTCCGCCAGGGCAACGAGGCCTAGGTCGGGCGAAACTGGCAACTTACGTCGGCGACCAAGGAACTGATTGAGACGGCTATTGAGGCCGGTCTCGGATGCATGATCAGAGACGAGCATCCACGCAAAAACGCAAGATGGCCTAACTCAAGGGGCGTGGTATATCTCGCGTTCTCTCCACGGCCTGATACGCAGTGGTCCGTCGCAATCGACACCTACCGCCCCGGCCGTGAGGATTACGGGTTCGCCGTCTTCAATGGAAAATATCAGGCGCAATTTGTGAGTGCAGGCATTCCCTTCAAGTTCGAGGGCCGCAACAAGGGAGCTGGTCACCTCGTAGTTGCGCGGCCGC
Source organism: Tropicimonas aquimaris (assembly GCF_042676185.1). Taxonomy (NCBI): domain Bacteria; kingdom Pseudomonadati; phylum Pseudomonadota; class Alphaproteobacteria; order Rhodobacterales; family Roseobacteraceae; genus Tropicimonas; species Tropicimonas aquimaris. The sequence goes on from NZ_JBHTJT010000021.1 coordinate 78,200, forward strand.
ACGTGATCACGACCCTGAGGGCGCTAAGCACGTTCGACCACACAGTCCTTGTCCTCAATCGCACTGCGCATGAAGGTGAAGGCTTCACGACGGAACATGTTCTCCAACGTCAGATTCTAACGAACTGGTCAGATACGCCGTGGGCCGAGCGCTTCGATGTCGTTCAGGACGAGTTTCCCGTCGACGGCGGACTGAACTCGCGCAGGATCGACATCCTCGCGCGGGACCGTCAAACCGGTGACTGGCTCGTCATCGAACTAAAGCGCGCCGAAGCCTCCGTCGACGCTGTCCAGCAGGTCTCACAGTATCTGCGCGCGCTTGGGCAGCGCGACGACTTCGCAGATGGCGGTCTCACCGGACTTCTCGTCGCTGAACGAGCTCCAACTGCGGTGAGAGACGAAGCTGTGAACGAAGGCATACTGGTATACGAGGCCCGGTGGCCGTTGAACCTCACACGAGTCGCGTAGAGGACCGAGCAACACCCGCTTTGGACTTGCGCGCATGATAGAATGCGTGAACCGGGAGCCGCCCGAGATCATCGAATGTCTCACACGGGTTTCAACGCCGTCTGATCTGATCGGCTCTTGTGCGCGGGCATAGGAGGTTTCAGCAACCGAGACGTGCCGGCGCCAGAACAAATCCCCATCACCACATGCGAAAAACCCTAGGACTTCGCTCTACGGTCTCTCATGCACAGAGGCTCACGGCGGGATGTCGAGCCATTCCTCGCCGCAGATCAGAACATCCCGAAGGTCGGCTGCGACTGGAGTGCCTCCTGATCCTGCTGCCGGAGAAGTTCACGGGCTTTCCTGAGCGGAGCAGTTACCCGGAAGGCGTTCCATTCGTTGTCATGGCCCGACCGGATGCCCCTCTCGTTCAGGATCCTCGCGACCTCCGACCGAGTGAGAGCCTGAGGATCGTCAAACTCCCGTAGCACATCCGCGATACGGCGAACGAGATCGCCAGCGCTCTTCGACCAAGCTGCTGATTCCTGCGGTTGGACATCTGTCCGGATCGCAGGGTTTCCGAACACCACGCCCTGGGCGCGCATTTTGTCCATGCTTGTCTTCGTGGCGCGGGAGATCTCCTTCGCGACTTCCTCGTTGTGGCGAAAGACCGAAGCGTCGGACGCGTCCCGCAGCATCAATCCTTTTCTCGCGCAGATGATCCGATCCTTCTCAGGGATGATCTTCCTGATCTGCTCCTCGAAACTTCTGAGCCCCGCTCGCCGTCGAGCCTGTATCGATGTGATCCGAAGCGAGATGAAGGTGTCGGAACGCCGGATCTGCCGTGTGCTCGGACAACACCGCTCGACACAGCGGCGGCGTCCAAGGGGCCGGGAAGACGAGGAGCGGCTGGTTTCCGACATGATCGAGCTGGCCAGGCAGTACGGCAGCTATAGGGAAATGACGACGCGTCGGCCAGCCGGATCACGGGAGCCAGACGCGGCAGGAGCGCCTCACATGGCTGGGCCGCTTCCCGGAGGAGAGACTTCACGCGCTCCGGGTCCTCGGCCCCCGACACAAGGATTGTATTTGTGTCCGGGTAGAGCTGGCCAGACTTCGGCACAATCCGCAGGGCTTGACGTGCCAGCTGCGCATTCGGAACGAGGAAGATCGCGCGATCCCAGCCCCAAGATGCGTTGCCCGCCAATCAATGTCGACAACCTCCGCGATGGTACCGTCCTCCAGCATCACCCAATCGCGGCGTTGGAAGGGGCGCTCGATGCCGACGGCAACCCCTGCGACGACATCTGTGAGCGTCTGCCGCAGCGCGAAGGCGAGGACCGCGGCAAAACCGCCAGCGACCACCGTCAGCTGTGGGAAATCATTCGCGGCCAGGTAAACGAGCAGGCCTGTAAAGAGACAGCCCCCATATCCGCAGTTCTCTACCGCAGATGGCGCTCGCTGTGATATCGGCTCATTCGAGGAGCTTAAGGGCACCACCGGTTCCGATGATAATTCCTTGGCCGAGCAACGAAGGGTTTCTCGTGGTATAGCTATCCCCGGCCAAAATGCGCGACCCGAGCAGTTTCACCACTTCGGGCGCGTCACTGAATTTCGTGTGATGGATGGAGCTCGTGTCCTGCACCTGGCTCAGGTCGATGACGTTGACGCCGAGCCGGGTCAAATGATCCGCACCGACATTTCCGACCCTCGGGCGGCGGGCGAGAAAACCTGACAGGCGAAGTGCCTCGTCATCATCGGAAATGAGAACGAAGAACCGGCGCTTCTCCGGCGGTATGGAACTGACCTGTGCGGCGAACAACTCGTAGTCGATGTCAGGCGCCGCCAGAATGACATTCGCGAGCTTGCCGGTGGAATCGTAGACGTTTTGTTGGCTCCCGCCTCGGATCGCTTCCATGGCGACAAAGTTTCCCATGGAATGGGCCACGATGTCTATTGAGTCGAACGATGACCGACCCAACGTGCTTGCAACCTCCGAAATCGCGTCGCGGGCGATCAGGGCACTGTTGATATCGTAGACGTAACTCGTCAGGCGCCCGTCGGAGGCCCACGAAAACAGCAATGGAACGCCATCAAACCCCGTATCCTCGACGAACTGTGCGAGACGCAAGACAGCATCGGTCAACGTCGTGTTAAACCCATGCACCCAGATCAAAAGCTTCCGTTCGCCGCGCGGCATTGTCCTACCGACCGACTCTGCCTCCGAGAGCAGCCCTTTGCCGTCGAGGGTTTGCGGATTCGATATGACGAAGTGCCTATCGGGATCGGGTGGCAGGCTGCGCGGCCGTTCCACCTGGCCGATGACGTGGTTCGGCGGAATCTGCACATCCACGGTTGCGAATCTCAACTTTCCGCTGCGCTGCCCCGAAAAAAAGACCCCCGGTTCCGACGATGGCGCTCGCGTCGTTGCGATGAAGATCCTGTGCGTGCGAAGCGCAGCCTGCGGCTCCGCGCCTTGCATATCAGGCCCCACAGCGATCAGATGTCTCGGGGACGAACATGCGGCTGCCGTTCCCGCCAGCAAAGTCGCCATGGCCGCTCGCCGAGTGAGAACAAACCTCGGCTGGCACACGCTGGCATTTCGTCCGCGCTTCTGATTCTGCCCCACCATTAACCCGATTTCCACCATCTTGGCCAAGAGATCCGCGGATGTGCGGTGCACCCATTGGGTGGCCCAGGGTGAATGCTAATGCATGGTTGGTCTTTGTTCCATCGGTATGAATGCTTCTGGTGCAGGTTGTCTGAAGCCGAGTGAACTGTGCGGCCTGGCGGTGCTGTAGTGTTTCCGCCACTTCTCGATCGGGATTTGCGACTCTTTGAGCGAATAGAACTCCTCGCCGTTAACAGCTGGTCCCTGAAACTGGCGTTGAAGCTCTCGCAGCATCCATTTTCCCAGGGCGAACCTGGTTCGATGTAGGTGGTCTTGGCGCCGACGGCCGCAATCCAGTCCGGACTTTCTGAAAAATGAACTCGGGACAGCAGCACGGGGGAATCCTAGCGATTTAGCGGTTACTGCTCCCTGCAGTGCACCCACGTTTCGCGGCTGGTGGCCACAACCGGTTCTCAGGTCTCAATAGCGGTTTTGCTCAACACACCGACGATGAGACCGGCTATGACCGCCATCGGTTCTGCTGCTCCATCTGACATGTCGCATTCCTCCTTGGGACCTCGTTGGGGTTGGCAGAGATCACCCGGCTCAAGATCTTCGAAAGCGATGGTGGCGCGCGCACCAGAAACGCGATGGCACGGTGCCGACGGGGCTCTTGATATCCGGCACAGACTACGTCACACTGCAGAGTCTCGGAGGAATAGGGCCTTTTTTTCCGTTTTAATTCAGCATCTTGAGAGTAGATCTTCGGCCCCGGCCGCCGGAGCCGTTGTGGGATTGTTCCAGCCTTTGTCCGAATAGTCAGATCCGCCAAATCCCGTTACCGTTCTGCGACTGCCCATGGCGATGTACGGCGTGCCGTCGACTTGGAATTGACGAAAGCGACCTTCGCAACCTGTCGGGCTGGTTCGGCAACAGAGCTAACTCGTTCGTTTATTTCAGGAAGGACATGTCGCTGCGAGCGACTGAAAGCAATCGACATAATTGCCTCTGCAAAGAGACTCATAGCGTGGCGCTCCGGGTTCGGACCTTCCTCGATGATCAGATCACTGAAGATGTAGCTCGCGGCGGCTCCCGAAACGCCCTCTGCGGCCAAAGGGTTCACATGACCGAGAAGCCGGTCGATGACGACGGGAGAAATACCAAGCTGCTGCATTATCGTAGCCGCTGTCGATCGAAGGTCGTGTCGTGTCCAGTTTTCCGTGCCGCTCGTGTTGAACAAATACTTTTGAAAACGATCCCAGTTCTACAGACGGCCGCCGCGGAACGATGGAAACACGAGATCATCGGGATTGCCTTTTTCGACGCTGGGCAATGCGAGCAACAAACTCACGGCAGCGTCGGAAATTCGGGCGTGAAACGCGAGGCTGCCACAAATCCGCGCACCCATGATATTTCCGCTTGCGTATGCCGCAACGCAGCAATGCAGAGGTGTCGGTGGAAATGATGGCGCTAACAGGTATCTTGGTCCTGCGACGATTTTTCTGAAAAGGAGCTTGATATGTCGAAAGAAAATCTGAAGTTCACCGAAACGCCCCTTGACCGCCGTCAGATCGAGCTGGAGTCTCGGGCCGCTCAGGCCAAGGCAGCGCGGGCTGCGATGTCCTGGCTGGCGCAGGCTGTCGTCCGGGTTTTCAACGCGCCGACCGCGGTGTTCGAAGGAGCCGAGAGCAAGGGCGTGTCCGTCGGGCGCAACTATCGCAAGCGCCTTCGCACTATGAAGCGCGACAGCGTCTCGACCTCGATGTTCTGAAGAACGCTTGGCGGCCGTAACGGCGACCGCCGGTTCCAGCCACTTCCAGGGAAAGGCCGCTTTCAGCACAAGGACATCCACTCAAGTCCAACGGCGAAAGCATCCTTCCATACCAGAAAGGGGAGGCCTGATGGCCTCCCCTTCTTCTTTCAAGCGTTCGGTTACCTTCAGGCGCGCGCGGTGCGGGCCTTCTGTTCTTTCGACGGCCGGGCCGAGAGCTTCAGCAACGTGCCGATCACGAGAACGATGCCGCCGGTCAGGCCGAAGCCGAGGATGGCCGGAACCTGGCTACCTTCCTGCGGGATGAGCGGAAGCAGCAGGATCGTCGCGCCGTAGATGATCGCGAGGGTTCCGAGCTTGTTGCGCTGCTCAAGGTCGGTTTCGCTGACCTCTTCCTCGGAGACCACCGGCGTGGTGACGTCCTCGAAGAAGGCGTCGACTTCCGCCAGCCGCTTCTCGCTCAGGCCGGCATAGAAGCGCCGCGACCAGAAGAAGAAGCCGGTGGTGACCGTCAGGTGCAGGAACATCGAGACGATGAACACCAGGTCGCTGTTTTCGCGGCCGGTGAACTCCATGCCGGTAAACGAGCTGATCACGTCCGGCGTCAGCACGTATTTCGACACAAGCGACACGCCGACGCCCAGCACCACCGTCGCCCACGGCGACCAGTCCGGCACCTTCTTCACGAAGACGGCCAGAAACAGCGGGATCAGGATCGGCATCTGGATCAGGCTACCCATCTGAAGCATGATGTCGAACAGGCTGAGTTCCTTCAGCGAGGCGATGAACAGGCCAACACCCACGATCACGAGTCCGAACAGGAAAGTGATGACCTTGCCGACGATCATCAGTTCGGCATCGGTGGCGCGACCGCGCTTGATGACCGGCTGATAGAAGTTCATGCACATGATCCCGGCAGAGCGGTTCAGACCCGAGTCCATTGAGGACATCGTGGCCGAGAACAGCGCCGCCATCATGATACCCACCATGCCGACGGGCATCGCGAAGTCGACGAAGGCGAGGTAGGCGGCATCGGACGCCTTGGAGCCGAGGGTCGGGTAGGCTTCTGTCAGGTTCACGTCCATCACGGCAGTGGCCATCGGCGGCAGGAACCAGATGAAGGTACCGGCAAGCATCAGAAGCGATGCAAGCAGCGCGGCCTTCTTGGCGTTGAGGCTGTCCTTCGCCACCAGGTAGCGCGAGGCGTCGTACATGTTGTTGGTCGAGAAGATCTGCTTGGTGATCGACATCAGCGACCAGACGAAGAACAGACCGACGTAGTTCATGTTGTTGGTGAACAGGTCGTTCGGGAACTCCGCGACGACATTGGTCACGCCGAACTCGGCCGCCACAAACACGGTCGCGGTGACGGAGATCGCCATGATGACGAGCATCTGGACGTAATCGGAGGCCACGACCGCCCAGGCGCCGCCGGTGAGTGAGACGAACATGACGACGAGGCCGGTGATGACGATGGTCCATTCGATCGAGATGCCAAAGACCGCCGAGGTGAAGATCGCCAGGCCGTTGAGCCAGATACCCGCCTGGATGACGCCGAGCGGCACCTGCGCCCAGGTGAAGAATTGCTCGTTCACCGGGCCATAGCGGCGCCGGATCGCGTCCACCGGGGTGATGCAGCGGGTTTGCCGGAACATCTCCGCCACCAGCAGGAACGACACGAAGTAGCCGATCGAGTTGCCGATGAAGATGACCGCGACGGCGAGACCGTCGCTATAGGCCTTGCCGGCGGCGCCGGTGAAGGTCCATGCGGAGAATTGCACCATGAAGGCCGAGGCGCCGGTCATCCACCACAGCAGCTTGCCGCCACCGCGGAAGTAGTTGCTGGGGTTGTTGGACTTGCCGCTGAACAGAAAGCCTATGGCGACGATGAACACGAGGTAGAGCACGACAAGCGCGAAATCGACCCTGCGTTCGAGCAGTGAAGCAAAGAGTTCGGTTTCCATGAAAGCTCCTGTAACCGAAGGGGTCACGAACGCGTCTTGGATAGCTTTCGCATGTCGAAGCTACGGGCGGCGCCCTGGGTGACCTGTGGGTGATGGGATGTCATCAAACTGACGCCGGGCCTAAAGAATTTGGCAAAAGTTGTAAAGCTGAACAGCCTGTCGCAGTGGGGCATCGCGGGCCTCGGAAGACGTCGAATTGTGGCTGAACGACCGGGGGGCGACGCGAGTTGATCAAACGCCCCGGGAGAAGGGGGATTATGCTGGGTGGGCGTAAAAACTAATATCTCACATAAGCTTACGCAAAAGGAAATTCGGGCGAGATCGGCTGAAAGCCGCGTTCTGACGAGGGTTTGATGCCTCGGTGGCGTCTCAGATGTCGGCTGTTGCGCTAACAGGTGCGGCACAATGTCGGACGTGCCGGAGCGCGGGTTTCGTACCTGAAAAATGACAAATCCGCCGCACGGGCAGTGCCGGATCAGGCCTTTGCCGCGAAGGAATCAGGCGGTCGCCTCAGGGAGGTGTCGCCCGCGCGCCATGGTGGGCCCGACTGGCCCGATCAACCGGTCTCGGGGGACAGGCGCTTTTCAAAGAAGACCCGGTCGAAGCCGTCCTGCCGGTGCCTGCCGGTCTCTCGGAATCCGAGGCGCGGGTAGATGGTGAGATTGTCGGTCATCTTCGCGTTGGTATAGAGCCGCACGGCGCCGAACCCGGCCCGACGGGCCGTCTCCTCGCAGAACCCGATCAGCGCCCTGCCGATGCCGCGCCGTTCGGCGTGGCGTGCGACGGCGACGCTGTCGAGGTGCATTGCACTGCCGTCGGGATAGAAGACGACGAAGCCCAGGAAGCCGCCGTCCGGGGCCGTCGCGACCCAGGTCTCGCCGGCGGCGATGTGGCGGGCGTAGTCGGCCTGCATCGGTGCGGGCTCGCGGCCTATGTCGGCGACATACCGGCCATAGGCTTCGCGCACGCAGGCACGGATCGCCGTTTCATCCGCCGTTGTCGCACGGCGAATCCCGCAAGGCAGGGCCTTGCGGGATGTCCGGTCGACAGGGTCGCCTGTTGCAGTCACATCCGTCCTTTCCAGGGCACCAGCCGCTTCTCCACCCACCGCATCGCCAGATCGAAGATCCAGGCGATGCCGCCGATGAGGATGATGCCCACAAGCACCGTCGATGTCTGCAGGAACTGGCTCGCCGAGAGCACCATGTAGCCGAGGCCCTGGGTCGCCGCGACCATCTCGGCAGCGACCAGCGTGGTCCAGCCGAAACCGACGCCGATGCGCATGGCGGTCAGGATCTCGGGGAAGGCCGAGGGCAGCACCACCTCGCGCAGGACCTGCGCCCGGGTGGCCCCCAGTGAATAGGCGGCGTGGATCTGCTCAATGGCGACGGACCGCACCCCGGCCCGCGCCCCGAGCGCCACCGGCGCCAGAACGGAGAGGAAGATCAGCAGGATCTTGGAGGTCTCGCCGATGCCGAACCAGATGATCATCAGCGGCAGGTAGGCCAGCGGCGGGATCGGTCGGTAGAACTCCAGGAACGGGTCGAACAGACCTCGCAGGGTCGTGCTCATCCCCATGCCGAGGCCAAGCGGAATGCCGATCACGCAGGCCAGCGCGAAGGCGGCAAAGACCCGGGCGGCGGAGACCAGGATGTGCTGCAGCAGCGGCGCGTTGGTGTAGCCGTTCTGCACGAGGGCGAAGAACTTCTCCGCCACGGCGACCGGCGAGGGCAGGAAGAGCGGCGCGATCAGCCCGCTCGCTGTAACGATCTGCCAGAGCGCCAGCACGGACAGCAAGGCCGCGACCGAGATCCTGATCGTGTTGCCCTCGCCGGGCACGCCATAGGTCTGGCCCGGCTTGGTCGGCGCCTGCCGGAAGACGTTGCGCAGGAGGGCGCTGCGCGGGGTGCCCGGGATCGCGTTGTCGGCTTTCATGGTCATGCCGCCTTCTCCTCGTCTGCGAAGATGATGCTCAGCACGGTTTCGCGCATCGCGATGAAATCGGGGGAGGCCTTCACCTCGCGGCCGGACATGCCGGAGAGGTGCTGGCGCGAAAAGGGCAGGTCGAAGCGATGCGTGATCCGGCCCGGGCGGGGCGACATGACGATCAGCTTGGTGCCCATGAAGAGCGCTTCCTCGACGCTGTGGGTGATCAGGAAGACGGATTTCTTATGCGCTTCCCAGATACGCAGGATCAACTCCTGCGCCCGCTCGCGGGTCAGCGCGTCGAGCGCGCCGAGGGGTTCGTCCATCAGCAGGATGCGCGGGTCCGCCGTCAGCGCCCGGCCGATGCCGACGCGCTGCTGCATCCCGCCCGAGAGCATGTAGACCGGCGAGGTCTCGAAATCCTCCAGGCCGAGGAGTTCTAGGAATTCCCGGGCGATCTTGTGCCGCTCGGCTTTCTCGACGCCCTGTAGCTTCAGGCCGAATGACAGGTTGTCGATCACGTTCATCCAGGGCATCAGCGCGTGTTTCTGGAACACCACGGCGCGATCCTGCCCGGGGCCGGTGACCGGCGCGCCGTCGAGGCGGATCTGGCCGGAGCTGGGGGCGAGGAAGCCCGCGATCAGGTTGAGCAGGGTGGATTTCCCGCAGCCAGAGGCGCCGAGGGCCACGACGAATTCGCCGGGGTCGATGTCGAGTTCGATGCTGCGCAGGGCTTCGACGGGGTCGGCCCCGTCACGGCCGGGATAGAGGACGGAAGCGCGGCGGATTTCGAGCATGTCTTTCTCCGTTGCGTGGGGTGGGAGTGCGGCGCCTCGGGGGCGCCGCACCGGAAGGCTTACTGCGCCGTCGCGTCCTCGAGCGGCTTCAGCGTGATGAACTGGGAATAGTCGTCGGCCACCATGTCGATCCGGCCGGCTTCCTTCAGGAACTCCGAGGTTGCCTTGATCGCCGGCGCCATCGGGCCGCCGAGCCAGGCCTCGCCGGCCTGGTCGGCCGCGGGGAGGAAGGTGAAGCCCGAGAGGATCACTGGAACCTGCTCCGGATCGGCGCCGGTCGCTTCGGCGATCGCCAGAACCGGCGCGCTGTCCGGCGTCCAGGCCGCGGGATCGGCGAGGTAGGCGAGGTTTGCCTCGTCGCTGAGCTTGACGAAGGCGGCCAGCGCCTCGGGGTTCTCCTCTGCCCATTCGGCATTCACCACCCAGCCGTCAAAGGTCGGGTAGCCCCATTCGGCGGTCTCGTTGGCGCCGAGGATCCGGGTGCCGGACTGCAGGATCTGGGACTGGACCGGCTCCCAGATGAAGGCGGCGTCGATGGCCGATTGCTCCCAGGCGGCGGCGATCTGGTCGGGCGGCATCGAGAGAATGGTCAGTTCCTTCTCGGCGATGCCGGCATGGGCCAGCGCGCCGACCAGCGAGAAATGCGCCGTGGAGCCCACCGGCACGGCCACGCGCTTGCCCTTGAGGTCCTCGAGGGTCTCGATGCCGGAGCCGTCGCGGGCGATCCGGCTTTCGGCCTCACCGATCACCGCACCGATGGAGAACAGCTCGATCGGCACGCCCTGGCTCGCGGCGATGGCAAAGGGCGAGGAGCCGAGCGCGGCGAGTTTCACGTCGCCGGAGGCGAACTTGCGCCACTCGATGTCGAAGCCCATCGCCTCGGAATAGGCGTCGGAGGCGACGTCCTTCATCATCGGGATCGGAATGCCGAAGTTGCCGACGATCAGGCTTTCGGCCTGGGCGGTGCCGACCAGGGGCGCGACGCCAATCAGGGTCGCGGCGATGCGGGTCGCGGTCTTGTTGAGCATGTCTTTTCTCTTTCCTTGCTGGACTGGGATCTTCTTGGTCTTTGTGAGAAGGCGGTCGGATGCCGCCCGCCACGGGGTCAGGCGGCGATCTTGCCGAGCACGCGATCGAGCGTTTCGGTGATCCGGGTGATCTCGGACGGGCCGACGATCAGCGCCGGGCTCAGGCAGAGGGTGTTGTTGAAGCCTGGCAGCGCGCGCGCCGTCCGGCCGATGATCACGCCCTGGGCGTCGCAGCCGGCGACCACGGCGTCGACCAGCGGTTCGGCCAGCGGCTCCTTGGTCTTGCGGTCGGCCACCAGTTCCAGCCCGTAGAACAGGCCCTTGCCGCGCACGTCGCCGACCATGGCGTGCTTGTCCTTGAGCTCTTGCAGCCGTTCCATCAGCAGCGCGCCCATCGCGAGCGTGTTGTCCAGCAGCGCCTCGTCCTCGATGATGCGCAGGTTCTCCAGCGCCGCAGCCGGGCCGCCGGTGCAGCCGCCGAAGGTGGAGATGTCGCGGAAGTGGCTGAGCTTGTCGCCGGGGTCGGTCTTGAACTTGTCGAAGACCTCCTCGGTCGTGATCAGGCAGGAGATCGCGGCATAGCCGGAGGCCAGCCCCTTGGCGCAGGTCACGAAGTCGGGCTTGATGCCGTAGTTCTGGTAGCCGAACCACTGGCCAGTCCGGCCGAGGCCGCAGACGACCTCGTCGATGTGGATCAGGATGTCGTACTTGCGGCAGATCTTCTGCACCCGCTCCCAGTAGCCCTGCGGCGGGGTGATGACGCCGCCACCGGCGGTGATCGGTTCCAGGCAGATCGAGCCAACGGTGTCGGGCCCCTCTCGCAGGATGACCTCTTCGATGGCATCGGCGGCGCGCTGGCCGTGTTCCTCCACGTCCCACTGGGCGCGGTATTCGAGGCAATGCGGCACCTGGACGAACCCATCGGGGAAGGGGCCAAACTGGTCATAGCGCTCCTGCTGGCCACAGGCGGCCAGCGCACCGATCGAGGTGCCGTGGTAGTCGCGCTCGCGGTAGAGCACCTTCCACTTCTTGCCGCCGTGATGCTTGTGTGCGATCTGGCGGACCATCTTGAAAGCCTTCTCGTTGGCCTCCGAGCCGGAGTTGGCATAGAACACGCGGGTCAGCCCCGGCGTCTTCTCGGTCAGCCGCTGGGCGAATTGCGCGGCCGGCACGTTGCCGGCGTTGCTGGCAAAGAAGTTCAGCTTGAGCAGCTGGTCGCGCACGGCGTTGGCGATGCTCTCGCGGCCATAGCCGACGTTGACCGTCCAGACGCCGCCGGAGACCGCGTCGAGATACTCGCGGCCGGCCTGGTCCCAGAGGGTCATTCCCTTGCCTTCGAGGAAGATGCGCGGATCCTGGGTATCGAGCGCGGCGTGCTGAAAGAGATGGTGCCAGACATGTGCGCGGTCCGCCTCGACGGTGGCGCAGATGCCGTTGGGATACATGCCGTCCATGGAGTTTCCTTCTCGAACTCGATTTGGCGGCCAACCAATCACTTCTGCACCGCAGCGAAACAGGGCCAGCGCGGCAGATCAGTTGGGGCCAGTTCCGCTCCGTCATCCTCGAAGATTGTCGATTCCGGGCCGGCGGAATGCGGCGCTGATGAAACTTTGGGCGCTAACGGGATGCGCGGCGCCGGATCGGGGCCGATCGCTTGCCAAGCGGCGCGGCTGGCTCCAGCAGAAGGCTCAGGACAGCCGGAGCCCCCACCCGATGCAGAGCGTGCCCGTTTCAGTCGACCGAAGCAGTTCGGAGCCGCTTCAGCGGCAGCTTCGGCGCGGGCTCATCGCGGCGATTCACGAGGGCACGCTTCAGCCGGGGCAGAAGATCCTCTCCTCCCGCGCTCTGGCCGAGAAACTCGGGATCGCGCGCAACACCGCCACCGCCGTCTACGACGAGCTGATCGCGCGCGGCTATCTGGAGTCGCTCCCCCGGCGCGGTTGCTTCGTGGCGGCGCGTGGGCGCTCGGCGGAGAGGCCTGCGGGATTGAAGACGGTGGTGGACTGGGACGCGCGGATGGCGGTGCACCCGTCGCGACTCAACCATATCCGCAAGCCGCAGAACTGGCACGACTACCCCTATCCCTTCATCTTCGGCCAGGTGGACCGCCAGCTCTTTCCGCTGAACGCCTGGCGCGAATCCTCGCGCGATACGTTGGGACGGGCGGCGCTGGACTGGTGGTCGGCGGACAGGGCGGTGGACGACGACCCCATGCTGATCGAGCAGATCCGCTCGCGGATCCTGCCCGAATGCGGGATCTATGCCCGGCCCGAGGAGATCCTGATCACCCTCGGCGCGCAGGAGGGGTTCTATCTGCTGGCCCAGTTGCTGGCCGGCCCCGGCCGGCGGGTTGGCTGCGAGATGCCCGGCTATCCGGATTCGCGCTTCATCTTCGAGCTGACCGGCGCGGAATCCGTGCCTTTGCCGGTGGACGAGCGGGGCGCGCGAATTTCGCCGGGCTCCAACCTCGACCTGGCGATCCTGACGCCGGGGGCGCAATGCCCGACCATGACCGTCATGCCCGGCGGACGCCGGGACGAGATACTCGCCCGCGCCGCGCAGGACGATTTCCTGATCGTGGAGGACGACCACGAGGGGCTGGTCTCCTTCTCCGGCGAACCATCGCTCAAGTCGCGCGACCGCGACGGGCGGGTGATCTATCTCGGGACGCTCTCCAAGGTGCTGGCACCCGGCGTGCGGCTGGGCTTCATGATCGCGCCGGAGCCGCTGGTGACCGAGGCGCGCTGGCTGCGCCGGCTGGTCCACCGTTCCGTGCCACTCAACAACCAGCGCACGGCGGCGATCTTCCTGGCCGAGGGGCATTTCCTGGCGCTGATCCGCAAGCTCCGCGCGGCCCACGCGGACCGTTGGTACCGGGTGATCGAGCATCTGCCGGAGCTGCTCCCCGGCTTCCGGACGCCGGATCCCTGCAACGGCGGCGCCAGCGTCTGGCTGGAATGTCCAGAGGGCGTGGATGCCCGCGTTCTGAACCGGGTTGCGCTCGAGGCGGGCGTTCTGTTCGAGAGCGGCGACCCCTTTGTGCCGCCGGAGCAGGCGGGGCGATATCTGAGGCTCGGGCTATCGCTGATCCAGACGGAGGCCATCGTTCCGGGGATGCGCAAGCTGGGAGAACTTGCGGCCGAGCTTGCCGCCGCGGGCCCTGGCCCCATCGAAAGCGCAGAACTGGCCCAATCCTTGCTGCAGCGCAGCGGATAGGCGGGTGGGGACACCAAACTCGCCCGGGACGACACCCAAGATGCTCTCCACTACGACCCTCCTCGTGATCTGCGCCGTCTTCTTTTCGGCCTTCCTGCGCGGCATGGCAGGTTTCGGCTTTGCGCTTGCGGCCGTGCCGATCGTCTCGCTCGTCCTGTCGCCGGTCGAGGCGGTGGCGATCGGTGTGCTGTTGCAGGTGGTGGTGGGGCTGCGCGATGTCTTCGTCTTGCACGCCGACATTCACCGGCCCTCGCTGGTTCGGCTGTCGCTCGGCTCGTTGCTGGGGACACCCGTGGGGATCCTCGCGCTGACCGCGCTCAGCCCCGATGCGGCACGGATCCTGATCGCGACCGCCATTCTGGTCGGGCTGGTGATGATCCTGCGCTACAAGCCGACGGAGCAGCGGGCCCATAACGGCCTCGCCCTGGCGGCCGGCGTCGCCTCCGGCGCGTTCTCGGGGCTCGCGGCGATCCCCGGCCCTCCGGCCGTGGCCTATTACCTCGGCTCCGGCATCAACTCGGTCCAGACCCGTGCCTCGCTGCTGTTCTTCTTTTTCATCGCGGCGCTGATGGCCACGCCCGGCCTGTTTGTTGCGGGGGCCGTGAACAGCCACACGCTCTGGTTGAGCTTCGTCTCGATCCCCGCGCTGGCGCTCGGCACCTGGCTGGGCACCGAGGCCTTCAACCGGCTCGACAGCACCCAGTACCGGCAGCTTGCCATCGCCGTCATGGGGCTCTCCGCCCTGCTTGCCGGCTGGCGCGGGCTCTCCGCCTACATCTGACGCGCCGCACCGCCCGACCCGTCTCTCCCGTGGCATCCGAAGCAGCGCGCGCCGGATGCCACGGCATTGTCCCATCGGCGCTTTCTTCCGGTCAGACCCGCCGGGCATAGCGTGAGACAGCGAGTGGCGCAGGGCCTCGCGGTCGGATTGTGTGAGCCGGGTCCGGCCTATAGTCTCGCCCCATTCTCCATGCGCGCCAGCCAGGCGCGAGCGAATTTGAGGGGTTTCGCTTGATCGTTCCGAACCATGTGCTCGAGATGATGCAGCGGGTGCGCGAGCTGTATTTCCGGCAGGGCCGCGAGGAACGCATGCTTCCCAGCGACGCCGCTCTGTCCCGGTTCCGCGGCGCGCAATCCGCCTCGGCCGAGTCGATCAGAGGGTTGTGGGAGGCGCTACGCGGCCAGGGGCATGCACCGCCCGAAAGCGAGGCGGTTCTGGCCGACCCGGAGACGCTCGCCAACGCCGAACGCTATTCCACCAATATCGAAAACATGATCGGCACGGTGAAGCTGCCGGTGGGCGTCGTCGGTCCGTTGCGCGTGCGGGGGCTGCATGCCGACGGGGATTTCCACCTGCCGCTCGCCACCACCGAGGCCGCGCTTGTGGCTTCCTACGCGCGCGGCGCCTGGGCGGCGACGCGGGCCGGCGGGATCAGCACCGCGGTGCTCTACGAGGGCGTGCTGCGGACTCCGGCCTTCGTCTTCGAGAGCCTGCTCGACGCCGGACGCTTCGTCGAATGGGCGGTCAGCCATGTCGAGCGGCTGAAGGCCGCCGCCGAGGCAACGACGTCTCACGGCAAGCTGGTCTCGTTGGAGCCGGTGATCGACAACAACGTCGTCTTCCTGCTCTGCCGCTACACGACCGGCGAGGCGGCCGGGCAGAACATGGTGACGATCGCCACCGAGGCGCTCGGCAAGGCCGCCGTGGCCGAATGCCCGACGAAGCCGCTGCGCTGGTATGTCGAGGGCAATTTCTCCGGCGACAAGAAAGCGACCTCGCTGGGCACGATCACGGGCCGTGGCCGCAAGGTCAGCGCCTCGGTCATCCTGCCGCCGGAGGTGGTGCGCAGCGTGTTGCGGACAGACATCGACGCCATGCTCGATTATGGCCGCGTCGCCGGCCTCGGCGCGCTGCTCTCCGGCCAGTTCGGGGCGCAGGCGCATTACGCCAACGCGCTCGCCGCCTTTTACATCGCAACCGGGCAGGACGCCGCCTGCGTGGCGGAAAGCGCGGTCGGCTTTACCCGGATGGAGCGGCGCGAGGGCGGGATCTTCTGCTCCGTGACCATGCCCAACATTCTCGTGGGCACCGTCGGCGGCGGCACCCGCCTGCCGAGCCAGCGCGCCGCGCTGAACCTCGTCGGGCTCGAGGGGCCGGGGAGTGCCGCCGCGCTGGCCGAGGTCACGGCGGCGCTCTGCCTGTGCGGCGAGATCTCCATCGTGGCCGCCATGGCCGCCGGGCATTTCGCCTCCGCCCACGACAAGCTGGCACGCAAACGATGACCCAAAGTCTTCCCCGCCGCCTCTGGACCTACCAGGCAGAGCGCTTCCCGCTGGTACAGACAGTGCCGTTGCTGACAGTCTTCGCCGCCGCCAGCGTCAACGTCTCGGCGTTTCTGGCGGGGCGTCCGTTGCCCGGGATTTGGGCTTATGTCGTCGCGGCGCTGCTGGCACTCGGGATCTTCTTCCAGATGCGCGCCTTCGACGAGGCGAAGGATCTGGAGGACGACCGGCGCTATCGCCCCGAACGGCCGATCCCGCGTGGGCTGGTGAGCCTGCGGACGATCCTCGGGCTGGCCGCGCTGGTGGGCGCGGGGATGCTGGCGCTGGCCTGGGCCTGGAACCCGGCCACGCGCGGGCTGCTCCTGCTGGTCTGGCTCTGGCTCGCGCTAATGACCGCGGAATTCGGCGCGCCGGCCTGGCTCAAGGCGCGGCCGCTGCTCTACTTGCTCAGCCACATGATGATCATGCCAATGATCGACCTGATGCTTACCGGCATTGAATGGACGGCCGCCGGCGCCGCGCCCGCCCCCGCGCTCGGCTGGTTCCTCGCGCTGAGCTTCGTCAATGGCTGCGTGTTGGAGATCGGGCGCAAGGTCTGGGCGCCACAGAGCGAGCGGGAGGGTGTGGACACCTATTCTGGCCTTTGGGGGGCGCGCCGTGCGGCCGCCATCTGGCTGGCGACGGCCGTCCTGGCCTTTGTCCTGTTGGTGGGTCTCGGGCAGGCGCTGGGCGCAGTCTCGGCGATCGCAGCCATCGGGGCAATTGGCTTGCTGCTTGTCGCAATCTGCGCGTGGCGGTTCCGGGCCGATCCCAGCCCGGTCTGGCAGGGGCGCGTGGACAAGATGTCGGGCCTGTGGGTTCTGGTCTGCTACCTGGCAGCCGGTTTCTTGCCACTGGTCGCGGCGGGCTGACCTATGGGACCGATCCTGAAACCAGCAGAGATCAACTTGGAAACGGCCGGCGGCAAGGGCGCGGCGCTGCATCGGCTGGCAGAAGGTGGCTTCGATGTGCCGGCCTTCTTCGTCGTCTCCGCAGATGCCTGTCGCCGGGAGGGCGAGTGCGTGGTCGCGTTGTCTGATCTTATCGCCGCGCTTGGCGATGCGCTCGACACCCTCGGTCCCGGCCCATACGCGGTGCGCTCATCCGGCCGTGCCGAGGACGGTGCCGCCCTCAGTCATGCTGGCCAGTTTCACACCGCGCTCGACGTGCCGGCCGAGGGCGTGGAAGACGCGATCTGCGCGGTCTGGGCCTCCGGCACCTCGGAAACGCTGGAGCATTACCGGCAGGCGACTCAGGCCGCCGAGGCTGAGCCGCCGGCGATCGTCGTGCAGCGGATGGTGCCGGCTCGCGCCGCCGGCGTGGCCTTTTCCGCCGATCCGGTGAGCGGGCTTCGCGACCGGCGGACCATCTCGGCCATCGCGGGGCTGGGCGAGGCTCTGGTCTCCGGTGAGGCGGACAGCGAAGACTGGCAGATTGGCTCAGACGGCGGCGTGATTGTCGCCCCGGAGGCGCCGCAGGTTCTCACGTCTGAGGAAGCACAGGAGATCGCCGCTTTGGTCGCGCGCGCCGAGGCCTTCTTTGGCCTGCCGCAGGATATCGAATGGGCGCTCGACGGCGCGCGCTTGCTGATGCTGCAATCCCGTCCTATCACCACGCCCCTGCGCCCGGCGCCTATGCCGGACGACTCCATGGTCGTGCTCGACAATTCCAACATCGTCGAAAGCTATCCGGGCATCGTCAGCCCGCTGACCTACAGTTTCGCGGTCCATGTCTACGGCCGGGTCTATCGCGCCTTCGTTGCGCTTCTCGGGGTCGGCGCGGCCGAGATCGCCGCCAATGGACCGGTCTTCGACAACATGCTCTCGCGGGTCGAGGGGCGGGTCTACTACAACCTCGGCAACTGGTATCGTGCGCTGGCGCTGCTGCCGGGCTTTTCGCGCAACCGCGACCACATGGAGACGATGATGGGCGTGGACGAGCCGCTGCCGGCCGAGTTGCGAGATTCCATCGGCCCGCCGCCGGCGACCGGCTTGCGGCGGCTCGCCGAGGCCGCGCGGACGGCGTGGGTGGCGGGGGGCTTGGGCTGGGCCGCGCTCCGGCTGCCGGCGACGAAACGGCGGTTCGAGGCGCGACTGGAACGGGCTCTGGCCACCGGGCCGCACCCGGACCGGGCGAACCTGAGCGAGCTCGCGGCCATCTACCGGACGATCGAGGCCGATCTGCTCGACCGCTGGGACGCGCCGCTCATCAACGATTTTCTGTGCATGATGGCCTTCGGTGGCTCGCGGAAGCTGCTGGAACGCTGGGCCGGTCCGGCGGGGCTGGCGCTGCACAACGACGTGATGATCGGGCAGGGTGACATCGTCTCGGCGGAGCCTTCGCGGAGGATCGCGCGGATGGGGCGGATGGTGGCCGAGGCGGGGCTTGCCGATGCGCTGGCGCGGGACGAACGCGAGGCGCTGGCGGGGCAGTCGGAGATCGCGGCCGAGTTCGATTCCTATATCGACCGCTTCGGGGATCGCTGCACGCAGGAGCTGAAGCTGGAATCGATCCCGCTCGACGAGGATCCCTCGCAGCTGCTCGCCGCCATCGTCGCCAGTGCCCGCCGGCCGGAGGGCGCCGTGCCGGAACGTGCCGAGCCCGACTGGCAGGTGCTGATGCCGGAGAGCCCGGTGAGGCGCTGGATCGCCCGGCAGGTCACGGCCTATGCCAAGGCACGGGTGCGCGACCGGGAGAACCTGCGGTTCGAACGCACCCGGATCTTCGGCCATGCCCGGCGTGTATTCCTCGCGATGGGGCGCGAGTTCTGGGCCGCCGGCCGGCTCGATGCTCCGCGCGATATCTTCCTGCTCACTGTGGAGGAGGTGCTCGGCGCCATCGAGGGCAACGCCCTGACGCAGGACATCCGGGCCATCGCCGCCGCGCGCAAGGCCGAGCAGGCCCGCCACGAGCGTCTGCCGGACCCACCGGAGCGGATGGTGGGGCGCGGTGCGGCGCTGCTGGTGGAGACCGGCGCGGTCGCGGCCGCGGAGCCCGAGACCGGGACGCTGCGCACCGGCACGGGCTGTTCCGCGGGCCAGGTCACCGCCCGGGCGCGGGTGATCCGCGACCCGCGCACCGAGCATCTGTCGGCTGGCGAGATCCTCGTGGCGCGCAACACCGATCCCGGCTGGATCGCCGTCTTTTCCAACGCCGCGGCCATCGTCGTCGAGCGCGGCTCGCTGCTGTCGCATTCGGCCATCGTGGCGCGGGAGTTGGGCATCCCCTGCGTCGTCGGAATCAAGGGGGCGACCGACTGGGTGCCGGACGGGGCGATGCTCTCCGTCGACGGCGAAACCGGGGAGGTGCGGCTGGCCCATGACCCGCAATGACATCGCCGAGCGCGCCCGGTTCGACATCATCCGTTACGCCCAGCTCTGGGAGGACGCCGATGTGCTCGTCGCCGCGATGCGCCCCGAGGCGGGGCAGCACTTCCTGTCGATCTGCTCGGCGGGCGACAATGCGTTGGCCCTGCTGACGCTGGATCCGGAGCGGGTCACGGCGGTGGATCTGTCGGCGGCGCAGCTCGACTGCCTGCGGCTGCGGATCGGGGCGATGCGGGCGCTGGATCAGCCCGATTTCCTTGAGCTCATGGGCTCGCGCCCCAGTGAGCGGCGCGGCGCGCTGCTGGACCGCGCCATCGCCGGCCTGCCGGAGGAGACGCGCGCCCGCTGGCAGGCGCTGCGCCCGGAGGTATTGGCCCATGGCGCGGGCGGGGTCGGGCGGTTCGAGCGCTACTTCCGCATTTTCCGCCGACTTATCCTGCCGCTCGTCCATTCGCGCCGGACCATCGACGACGTCTTCGTCTCTCGCCCGCCGGCCGAGCGCGCGCGGTTCCTTGATGAGCGCTTCGTCACCTGGCGCTGGCGGCTGATGTTGGAGCTGTTCTTCTCCCGCTTCGTCATGGGGCGTATGGGGCGAGACAAGGCGTTCTTCGACCATGTCGAGGGCTCGGTCGCCGAACATGTCGCGCGCCGCATCCGCCATGCCGGGGTGACCTGCGACCCGGCGGAGAACCCGTACCTGCACTGGATCCTCAAGGGTGGTCACGGGGCAGCCCTGCCGATGCCCTGGCGGCCCGGCCCCTACGAGGTGATCCGCGAACGGCTCGACCGGCTGGAGTTGGTGCAGGGCCCGCTCGAAGCTGCAGCCGGCCCGCCGGTGGACGGGTTCAACCTCTCGGACATCTTCGAATACATGTCCCCCGAGGCGGCGGAAGCGGCCTATCGGCAGGTGCTGGAGCGCGGCAGGCCGGGCAGCCGGCTGGTCTACTGGAACATGATGGCCCCGCGCCGCGTGCCGGCTTCGCTGGCCGAAAGCGTGACCACCCTGACGGCGCTCGAAGACCGGCTCAAGGCGCAGGACAAGGCGTTCTTCTACTCCGATTTCGTGATTGAGGAGATGCGCTGATGCAACTTCTCGGCCCGCTCCTCGTCGCAGTGGCCGCGATTCTCGGGCTTCTGGGATTCATGACGCTGGTGCGGCGCCGGGCCGAGGCGGCCGGCTGGAGCGCCGAGGTGCAGCGCAAGCTGGTCCACGTGGCTACGGGCCTCTTCGCCATCTGCCTGCCGTTCCTGTTTGCCGAGAACTGGCCGGTCTACATGCTTCTTGGCTTCACCGTCCTGGTGATGGCCGCAATGCGCGCGCCGATCCTGCGCGGCAGCGGCGCCTCGGCCGCGCTCCACTCGGTGGACCGGCAATCCTACGGTGATTTCCTGCTCGCCGCCGCGGTGGCGCTCGTCCTGCTGCTCAGCCAGCGCGACCCGCTGCTTTACGTGCTGCCGCTGGCCGTCCTGACGCTCGGAGATGCCGCCGCTGCGCTTGCGGGCAGCACCTATGGCCGGCGGCATTTCACCGTGGAGGACGGGGTCAAGAGCGTCGAGGGCAGCGCGATCCTGTTCATGGTGACCGTGATCCTCTCAATGGTCTGCCTGCTCCTGCTATCGGAGATCCCGCGGCAGAACGTGGTGATCCTCGGCTTCCTCATCGCCACCCTTGGCACGCTGGTCGAGGCCGACAGCTGGCGGGGGTTCGACAACCTGTTTCTGCCGCTCGCGGTGCTGATCATCCTGCGCGAGCATGGCGCGAGCCCGACTTCCGAACTGCTGGCGCTGGCCATCGTCTTTGCCGGCGCCTTCGCGCTGTTCCACATGCTGGCGGACCGGCTCGGGCTGTCCCGGCACGTGGCTCGGGTCTATCTGCTGGCGATCTTCCTGCTGCTGTCGGTGACCGCGATGCAGAACACGGTGCTCCCGCTCGCCATGCTGGTGCTGCACGTTCTGGCCGAACGCCGTACGCCGAGCGCGGACCGGCACCCGGAACTCGATGCCGTTGCCGCGCTGGCGGTGCTGAGTTTCGGCTGGCTGGCGGCGGGTCATGCCACGGGGCTCAACGCGCTCGACTTCTTCGGTGCGACCATGGCCGGGCTTTGCATCGCGCTGGCGGCGCTGGCGCTCGCCAGGGCAGCGCTCGTGTTGCGCCTCGGAGGGCTCGCGTTGCTTGCGGCCGGACTCTGGGCGTTCTGGCTCTGGCTGATCCAAGCCAACCTGGCCGCCAAGCACTGGGCCCCCAATGTCGGGCTTCTTCTTCTGGCCACTCTGGCGCTCTGCGGGTTGGCCGCGCTGCGCTGGCCCGGAGCCTTCCACCGACAGCGCATGGCCCGTCTCGCCGGGCTGAGCGTCGCCTTGCCGGCGCTGACCTATGCCACCTTCGCCCTGATCGGAGTCTCTTCATGACCGAAACCTTCACCGCAGCCGGCGCCCGCGTCACCCTCTTCCCCGACGCGCCCTCTTGGGACGGGAAGCCGACGATGGCGGTGGGCAAGTTCACGTGTGAGAGCGCCGAGGCCGGCCGCGCGGTGTTGGCGCAGGCCGAGACTGCCGCCCTGGCCAGGGGAGCGGCGCGGTTGCTCGGCCCGATGGACGGCAACACCTGGCACAGCTATCGACTCGTGACCGAAAGTGACGGCTCGCCGTCCTTCCTGATGGAGCCAAAGTCCGGCCCCGCGGATCTGCCCGCCCTCACCGCCGCCGGCTTCACGCCGATCGCCCGGTATCTCTCGGCCCGCGTCGCGCTTGCCGGCATGGACAACCCGCCGTCGTTCGACCCGGAGATCACCGTCGAGACCTGGGACGGAACCGACCCGGAGGCCCATTTCGGGCAGGTCTACGACCTGTCGCTCGCGGCCTTTGCCGGCAACGCGTTCTACACGCCGATCACGCGCGAGGACTTCCTCGGCATGTATCTTCCTTTCGTCCCGATGCTGCGGCGCGAGTTCGTTCTGTTTGCCCGGAACGGCGAGGGCGCGCTGGTGGGGTTTCTCTTCGGAATCCCGAACTACGGCTCCGGGCCGTCGCCCGACACGGTGATCCTCAAGACCTACGCCAGCACCCGGCACGGTGCGGGACAGGCGCTCGCCTCGGTGTTCCACGACGCGGCGCGCAAGGCGGGGTTCACCCATGCGATCCATGCGCTGATCCACGAAACCAACGTTTCCGCCCAACGCAGCGAACAGCTCGGGGGGCGCCTGTTCCGCCGCTACGCGCTGATGGGCAAGGTGCTCGATGACGACGCTCGTTGAGGCCTTCGCGGAGAGGGTCGCGCGGAGCCCCGATGCGCCGGCGATCCTCGATCCCTCGGGGGAGCTGACCAGCTTCGGGGAACTCGACCGGCGGGCCAGCGCCTTTGCCGCGCAGATCCGTGCGCGCGGGCTGGGCAAGGGGGACCGGGTGCTGGTGGCCGTTCCTGTCTCGGCGACGCTCTACGTGACGCTGGCCGGGATCTGGAAGGCGGGGCTTGTCGCCGTCTTCCCGGAGCCGGCGATGGGGCTGCGCGGACTGCTGCACGCAGTGCAGACGACCCGCCCCGCGGCCTTCGCCGCCAGCGGGCCATATCGGCTTCTGCGTGCCCTGCCGACGCTTTGGGGCCTGACCGGCCTGCGGCCGGGGGACGACGAGGCAGGCAACGTGCCGCCGGTTATGCTCGGCCCCGACGACCCGGCGCTGATCTCCTTCACCTCGGGCACAAGCGGCGCGCCCAAGGGGATCCTGAGGAGCCACGGGTTCCTGATGGCCCAGAACGCCGCCGTCGCGCCCTTGCTCGCCGCCAGCGGGCCGGAACGCGACCTCGTGGGGTTCCCGGTCTTCGTGCTGGTGAACCTCGCGGCTGGGCGCTGCTCGGTCTTGCCGAACTGGAAGCTCACCCGGCAGGACCGGGCCGACGGAGGACGGATCGGCGCATGGATCGCCCGGAGCGGCGCGACCCGCCTGCTGCTGCCGCCCTCGATATGCGAGAAACTGGCCGATTCCGGGGTGCCGGCCGGTGTCACGACGATCTTCACCGGCGGCGGGCCGGTCTTTCCGGACACGCTCCGGCGCCTTCTGGAGCGGCGTCCGGGCTTGCGGGTTGTGGCCGTCTATGGCTCCACCGAGGCCGAGCCGATCGCTGAGATCGGCACGGCGGAGATCGCCGCCGAGGATTGGGCCGAGATGGAGGCCGGCGGCGGGCTGCTGGCCGGTCCGCCGGTGCCGGAGATCAAGCTGCGGCTGGTCGAGGGCGAGGTTCAGGTCGCCGGGGCGCATGTCAACCGCGGCTACATCGACCCGGCGCAGGACAACGGCAACAAGGTCCGGGAGGGCGAACGGATCTGGCATCGTACCGGCGATGCGGCACGGCTCGACGGGCATGGCCGGCTCTGGCTGCTCGGGCGCTGGAAGCCGGGGGCGCAGGACGGGCCGATGCCGCTGCAGGTCGAGACGGCCGCGCGGTTCTGGCCAGGTGTCCGTCGGGCCGCGCTGGTGCGGATGGAGCAGGGGGCGGTGCTAGCCATCGAGGGAGACGTCCGCCATCTGGCACATTGGCAGACGGCGGCAAGGCGCCTCGGAATTGACCGCGTGGTCGAGGTCCGGCGGATGCCGATGGACCGGCGCCACGCCTCCAAGATCGACGAGCCCCGCCTGCGCCGCCAGCTTGGGGCCGGACAGTGAAACCAACGGGCTGAAGAGGCACGCATGACGACATTCTCCGCCAATCTCGGGTTCCTCTGGACAGACCGGCCACTGCCCGATGCTATCCGCGCCGCTCATGCCGCGGGCTTCGACGCCGTGGAATGCCATTGGCCCTTCGACACCCCGCCGGAGGAGATCGTTTCGGCCCTGCGCGAGACGGGGCTGGAGATGCTCGCGCTGAACACCCGGCGCGGCGACGTGGCGGCGGGCGAGAACGGGCTCCTTGCCCTGCCGGGTCGCGAAACGGAGGCGCAGGCGGCGATCGACGAGGCGATTGCCTATGCCCATGCCATCGGCACCCGGCGCATCCACGCGATGGCCGGGGTCGCCGAAGGCCCGCAGGCGCGGGAGACCTACGTGGCGAACCTCACCGAGGCCTGCGGAAAGGCCGCCGCCCACGGGATCACGCTGCTGATCGAACCGCTCAACCGGCATGACGCGCCCGGCTACTTCCTGACCACCACGGATCAGGCGCGGACCGTCATCGAGGAGGTCGGCGCGGGCAACCTGATGCTCATGTTCGACTGCTACCACGTGCAGCGGACGGAGGGCGACGTGACCGGCCGGCTGGCCGATCTTCTGCCGCTGGTCGGGCATATCCAGTTCGCCTCGGTGCCCGACCGCGGCGCGCCGGACCATGGAGAATTGTTCTATCCCTTCGTCTTCGAGCGGATCGCGGCGTTCGGGTGGTCGGCGCCACTCGGGGCCGAATACCGGACCGGCGGCGATACCGGTGCGACTCTGGGCTGGCTCCGCGCCATACGGTGAGCGCGCGCGGCGGAGGCGCTTGCCCGCGATCGCCCCGTTGGCGTAGGCTCGTGGGACGCGTCGGCGGGAAGGGGCCGCGAGGAGAGGCCCTGGCTGGCCGGGCGTGAAAGAAACGGAGGGGAAAATCAGAGTCTTGAACAGACCGCCGCCGCTTTCCGAGACGGAGCGCAGACCGGAGATGACCACCTTGGCGGATCGTCTGTGAAGACCGTTCTGCTGCCGCTCGCCGTTGGCGCGCTGCTTCTGGCGTTCTGGGCCAGCGCGGATTTCCAGGAGATAGCGGCGGGCGTCGCCATCTTCCTGTTCGGGATGTTCATGCTCGAAGACGGGTTCAAGATGTTCTCGGGCGGCTTCCTGGAGCGCATGCTGGCGGCGACCACGGATTCGCTCGGCAAGTCGCTCGGTTTCGGGATTGTCTCGACCACGCTCATGCAGTCGAGCTCGCTGGTCTCGGTGATCACCATCTCCTTTCTCAGCGCGGGGCTCATCACGCTGGCGGCGGGGGTCGGCATCATCTTTGGCGCCAACATCGGCACCACCACCGGCGCCTGGCTGGTCGCCGGGCTCGGGCTCAAGGTGAATATCTCGGCCTACGCGCTGCCGATGCTCGGGGTCAGCATCATCCTGGTGTTCCAGAAATCGAAATACCTCCGCGGCGCGGGCTATATCCTCGCCGGGCTCGGCTTTCTCTTCCTCGGCATCCACCACATGAAGGAGGGGTTCGACTCCTTCAAGGAACAGTTCGACCTCACCCGGTTCGCGATGACGGGTGTGCTCGGGCTGGTGGTCTATACGCTCATCGGGGCGGCGGCGACGGTGGTCATGCAGTCGAGCCACGCGACGATGGTGCTGACGATCACCGCGCTGGCGGCGGGGCAGGTCTCCTACGAGAACGCCATCGCGCTGGCGATCGGGGCAAATATCGGCACGACGGTCACCGCCATCATCGGGTCGCTCACGGCGAATTTCCAGGGCAAGCGGCTGGCGCTGGCGCACCTGCTGTTCAACCTGGTGACCGCCGGGGTGGCGCTCGTCCTGATCAACCAGATCGTCTGGGCGGTCGACGAGATCAGCGATCTCGTCGGGATCAATGCGGAGGATTACGCGCTCAAGCTCGCTGTCTTCCACACGATCTTCAACGTGCTCGGCGTCGCGATCATGGTACCGCTGATCGGTCAGCTTATCGCCCTGCTGGAGCGGACGATCCCCGAGCCGGAGCCGGATGTCAGCAAGCCCAGGTATCTCAGCGAGGCGGTGGACGGCTTCCCCGCGACGATCGTCGCGGCGATGCGCAACGAGGTCCGGCACCTGCAGGACAACGCCATCGCCCTCATCGCCCACGGCCTGAACCTGCACCGCGAGGAGATCTACGCCAGCGACGACATCGCCGCGACCGTGGCCACCAGCACCGAACCGATGGAGCTGGAGTTCGACGAACTCTACGAGACCCGGGTCAAGTCGCTCTATGCCGCCATCGTGGAATTCGCCACGCGGGCCGGGACGCAGAGCCTGCCAAAGGACACGATGGAGCAGGTTCACCTGCTCTGGGACGCCGCGCAGCGCACGGTTCGCGCGGTCAAGGCGGTCAAGCACATGCGTCGCAACGCCAGCGCCTACACCACCCATCCGAAGGGGACGGCGACGGATCTCTACAACGGTCTGCGCACCGAGATCGCCCGCATCCTCGTCGAGATCGACGATCTCGAGCGGAGCGACCCGGAGATGCGGTCGAGCCTCTGGCTGGACGATGAACGGATCCAGGTGGAGCGCGACCGCAAGAACTCGACGCGGCTGGTCGAGGAACTGATCCGCGACCGCAGGATCGGCGCCGCCACGGCGACCTCCTTCCTCAACGATTCCGATTATGCCTATGCGGCAATGACGGACCTGATCGAAGCGGCCCGGGTGTATTATATCGAGACTGAGGGCGCGGTTGCCGAGGTTGAACGGATCCTCGCCCTCGAGGAAGACGAGATTCAGGAGTTGTCGGCCTGAGCGGGGCGATCCGCCGAAGGCTGCAACGGCACATCCGGAGGATGGCACGATGGCCCTGGAAAAGACGATTGCCCGGCTGGACGATTATTACGCCAGGCTGAAGAGCGACAAGGCTGACCGGATCAAGGTCCGTCATGTCGAGAAG
This sequence comes from Tropicimonas aquimaris, assembly GCF_042676185.1. Taxonomy (NCBI): domain Bacteria; kingdom Pseudomonadati; phylum Pseudomonadota; class Alphaproteobacteria; order Rhodobacterales; family Roseobacteraceae; genus Tropicimonas; species Tropicimonas aquimaris. The sequence continues at coordinate 105,195 of NZ_JBHTJT010000021.1, forward strand.
GTCATCCTCAAGCTCGAAGCCAAGCAGGAGGCGCTTCGCAAGGACCTTGAGAAGGCGACCAAGCCGTCGAAACGGGAACGTCTCGAAGCCAAGCTCAAGATCGTTCACGACCAGATGGCCCGCGCCCGCTGGCTGCGCAAGCAGATCACCAAGTCCGAGTGACGTGCGCGGCCCGCTCGGGTCCTCGGTGACGGTCGCCCCGCGCCGCGTTGGCGCAGGGCGCAAGGCTCAGCCGGCGCGCCGGCCGTCCGCGCCGAAGACCATCTGGTGCTCCGGGCTCCAGTCGAGATGGAGCGAAGCGCCCTCCGCGGGGATGGGCTCCCCTGCGTCCTGGCGAACGGTGATCGCCGCGCCGTCCTCGGTGCGCAGATGGACCAGCGTTTCAGCGCCAAGCGCCTCGGCATAAGCGACCGTGGCCGCGAGCTTGCCGCTCGCGCCTAGCCGGACATGCTCCGGGCGGATGCCCACCTGCGCGCCCGCCGGCCCGCCGCCGACGCGTCCGGCATCGAGGAAATTCGTCGGCGGCGAGCCGATGAAGCCGGCGACGAAAGCGGTCTGCGGGTTGGCATAGACCTCCAGTGGCGCGCCGACCTGGTCGGCGACCCCGTCGTGCATCACGATCATGCGGTCGGCCAGCGTCATCGCCTCCACCTGGTCATGGGTGACATAGAGCGAGGTGACCCCCAGTTCGCGCTGCAGCGCCTTGATCTCCAGCCGCATCTGCACCCGGAGCTTGGCGTCGAGGTTGCTGAGCGGTTCGTCGAACAGGAACACCGCCGGCTTGCGCACGATCGCGCGCCCCATGGCGACGCGCTGGCGCTGGCCGCCCGACAGCTCGCGCGGGCGGCGTTTGAGGTATTCCTCGAGCTGCAACATCCGCGCGGCCGTCTGAACGCGCGACTCGATCTCCGCCCGCGGCACCTTCGCGATCTTGAGCCCGTAGGCCATGTTGTCGAAGACCGACATGTGCGGGTAGAGCGCGTAGTTCTGGAACACCATCGCGATGTCCCGGTCCATCGGCTCGACCTCGTTGACCCGCGTGCCGCCGATCCGGACCTCGCCGCTGGTCACCGTCTCCAGCCCCGCCACCATGCGCAGCAGGGTGGACTTGCCGCAGCCGGAGGGGCCGACGATGACGATGAACTCGCCATCCTCGATTTCGATGTCGACGCCATGGATGACGTCCGTCTTGCCGAAGCTCTTCTTCAAGTTTTCGAGCGAAACTGTCGCCATCTATTTCTCACTTTCCACAAGGCCGCGGATGAACAGCCGCTGCATTCCGATCACCACGATGATCGGTGGCACCATGGCCAGGATCGATGTCGCCATGATCACCGGCCAGTCGGCGATGTCGTCGCCGGAGGGGAACATCTGCTTGATGCCCATCACGATGGTATTCATCTCCGGATCTGTCGTGATCAGGAGCGGCCAGAGATACTGGTTCCAGCCGTAGATGAAGAGGATCACGAAGAGCGCGGCGATGTTCGTGCGGCTCATCGGCAGCAGGATGTCGACGAAGAACCGCATGGGCCGCGCGCCATCGACGCGGGCGGCCTCGGCCAGCTCGTCCGGAACGGTCATGAAGAACTGCCGGAACAGGAAGGTCGCCGTGGCCGAGGCGATCAGCGGGAAGATCAGGCCGGAGTAGCTGTTGAGCATTCCGAAATTGGCCGCCACCTCGTAGGTCGGTACGATGCGCACCTCCACGGGCAGCATCAGGGTCAGGAAGATCAGCCAGAAGAAGAGCTTCCGGAGCGGGAAGCGGAAGTAGACGATCGCGAAGGCCGAGAGCAGCGAGATCACGATCTTGCCGAGCGCGATCCCGAGCGCCATCACGCCCGAGTTCACCAGCATCCGCGCCACCGGCGCGTTGACGCCCGAGGTCAGCGCGCGGGAGTAGTTCTCGAAGAACTGGTCGCCCGGCAGCAGGGGCATCGGCGGGCGCACGATGTCCTGCTGCTCGACCGTCGATGCGACGAAGGCGAGCCAGATCGGGAAGAAGATGAAGGCGACGCCGATGATCAGGCCCAGATGGGTGAGCCAGAGCCCGGCGCCGCGCTTTTCGACCATGCCGTTGTGCTGTGCCATCAGTAGTGCACCCTGCGTTCGATGAACTTGAACTGGACCACCGTCAGGATCGACACGACGACAAGCAGGATCACGGATTGCGCCGCCGAGGAACCGAGGTCCTGGCCCACGAAACCGTCGGCATAGACCTTGTAGACGAGGATCGTCGTCGCCTGCTGAGGCCCGCCGCTGGTGATCGTGTGGATCACGCCGAAGGTCTCGAAGAAGGCGTAGATGATGTTGACCACCAGCAGGAAGAAGGTGGTGGGCGACAGCAGCGGAAAGACGATGGTGCGGAACCGCGTCCAGAACCGCGCGCCGTCGATCGCCGCTGCTTCGATCACCGATTTCGGGATCGCCTGCAGCCCGGCGAGGAAGAACAGGAAGTTGTAGCTGATCCGTCCCCAGGCCGAGGCGACGACCACAAGGCCCATAGCCTCGCCCTCGTTAAGCACGTGGTTCCAGTCGTATCCCAGCAGGCCGAGATACCAGGTCACCACGCCGACGCGGGTGTTGAACATGAAGAGCCACAGCACGCCGGCCACGGCGGGGGCGACCGCATAGGGCCAGATCAGCAGCGTGCGATAGGTCCCGGAGCCCTTGATCAGCCGGTCTGCGAGCACCGCGAGGTAGAGCGCGACAGCCATCGAGACAATGGTGACCAGCGAGGAGAACACCGCCGTGGTTGCGAAGGAGGCGCGGTAGTAGGGATCGCTCAGCAAGAACTCGAAGTTCCCCAGGCCCACGAACTGCATCGACAGGCCGAAGGGATCGGGGATGAACAGCGACTGCCAGATCGCCTGCCCGGCCGGGTAGAAGAAGAACACGGCCGTGATCAGGATCTGCGGGAAGACCAGCAGGATCGGCAGCCAGATGCCCTTGAAGGTGACGCGTTTTTCCATCTGAGATGCGCGGCGCTCCCGTTGGCCGGGAGCGCCGCCTTTCCGTTTACTGCGAGGCTTGTTCGAAGCGGCGCAGCAGGGCGTTGCCCCGCTCCACGGCGCTGTCGAGCGCGGCCTGGGCGTCCTTGTCACCCGACCAGACGGCTTCCAGTTCCTCGTCGATGATCGTGCGGATCTGGTCGAACGATCCGAGCCGCAGGCCCTTGGAGTTTTCGGTCGGTTCCTTGGCCGTCATCTGGATCACGGCGATGTCCGTGCCCGGGTTCGCGTCGTAGAAACCCTGCTCGCGGGTCAGCTCTCCGGCCTCGGCGGTGATCGGCAGATAGCCGGTATCCTGGTGCCACTTGGCCTGGATCTCGGGCGAGCTGAGGAAGTTCAGGAACGCCGCGACGCCCTTGTAATCCTCGGCTTCGTGGCCTTCCATGACCCAGAGCGAGGCGCCACCGATGATGGTGTTCTGCGGCTCCGCGGTCACGGCTTCCCAATAGGGCAGCGGGCGCACTTCGAAGTCGAACTGGGCCTCGGACTTGATGCCCGCGTAGCCGGCCGAGGATTCGGTGAACAGCGCGCATTCACCGGCGCGGAAGTTGGCGCCGCCCTCGTTGCGACGGCCGGCATAGATGAACTTGCCGTCCTTTGCCCACTCGCCCATGGCCGAGATATGCGCCACCTGGGCTTCGCCGTTGAAGGCCAGTTCCGTGTCGGTGCCGGCGAAGCCGTTGTCCTGCGTCGCGAAGGGCACGTCGTGATAGGCCGAGAGGTTCTCGAGGTGGATCCAGCTCTGCCAGGCGGTGGTCATCGGGCACTGCACGCCGGCTTCCTTGAGCTGGTCGAGCACCGCGCCGACCTTTTCCCAGGTCGAGAGATCGGTGTCGGGGTCGATGCCGGCCTCGGAGAGTATGTCGCGGTTGACCCAGAGAACCGGGGTCGAGGAGTTGAACGGCAGCGACAGCATGTTGCCGTCGGGCGCGGTGTAGTAGCCCTTGACCGAGCCGATGTACTTGGACTGGTCGAACTCGGCGCCGGCTTCCTCCATCACCGTGTAGACCGGCTTGATGGCGCCCTTGGCGGCCATCATGGTCGCGGTGCCGACCTCGAAGACCATCAGGATTTCCGGTTGCTCGCCGGCGCGGAAGGCGGCGATGCCGGCGTTCAGCGTTTCCGAATAGTTGCCCTTGTGGGTCGCCTTGACGACATAGTCGCTCTGGCTGCCGTTGAAGGTCTCGACCTGTTCGGCGACGAGGTCACCGAGGCGGCCGGTGAAGGCATGCCAGAACTCGATTTCGGTTTGCGCGGCGGCCATCTGGGCGGAGCCGAGGCTGGCGGCCAGCGCCAGCGAGGACAGTGCGTATTTCATTGGTGCGTTTCTCCCAAAGTGATTTCGTCTTTCCTGCGCCGGGCACGGTCTCGGGCAGGGTCGTTCTTTGCTGGTTTCAATGGTCCGTGCGTTATCTCTCACTGCTTCCCCTCATGGCCTCCGGATGATGAAATCCGGAACGATCGCCGTGCGGGCGATCGCGTTCGGGATGTCGAGCCCCTCGAAGAAGCCGAACTCCGCCACCAGGGCGGAGGCGACGCCCACGGTCTGGGCTCCCAGGATGTCGGTGTGCAGGCTGTCGCCCACCATCAGCACCCGCGACGGCGGCACCTCCCGCCCGATCCGGGCGAGGGCGAGGTCGTAGATGTTGGCGAAGGGCTTGCCGTAGAACGCGGGCTCGATGCCGAGCCTGTCTGCGATGCGATGCGCGAAATAGCCGGGCTCGGCAGAGAAGCCCTCGTCGCGCGGCGCAATGATGTCCGGATTGGCAACCAGCAACGGGCGCGGCGCGGCGCGCAGGCTGTCTTCGAGCACCGCCTGCCGCGCTTCCGTCCAGCCGTCGCTGCCCACCAGCAGGAATCCGTCCGCCTCGGCATAGGCGGCGGGATCGTCGCCCAGCGGTATCATGCGCGCGCTGCGCAGATCGTCGAGCCGGGTCTCCGGCGGGGCCATCACGCCCCAGCACCGCGGCGGCTGCGCCTCCAGCGCGACCGCGAGCGCGGCCCGGCTGGACACGATGTCGGCCACATCGAAGTCGTAGCCGAGACGATGGTATTTTTCGCCAAGATCCTGCTGCGTCAGGCTCGCGGCGTTGGACACCACGAGCACGCGCTTGCCGCTCCGCCGCAGCGCCTCGATCCGCTCCGCGGTTCCGGGAATGGCGCTGTTGCCGATGTTGAGCACCCCGTAGGCGTCCAGCAGCAAGACGTCGAACCTGTCGGCGATCTCGGCCAGCGTTGCGGCTTCTACGGGCGCTGCGGAACTCTGGCGCGGAACGGGCAGACGACTGCGCGCGCGCTCGTAGGCTTCGAAGGCCTCGGCAGAGGTCAGTCGGATCAAGCGACCCTCCCGGCGTTTGCGCGGCGGACATAGCGCCCACGGTAGGTGTTCTGTCCCGTCATTGCGCCACCAGAATGTCGGTGCCGCTGAAGGCAAGGGCTGCGGCGAGCTCGCCCTCCGGCGCGCGGTCGACGACGATGCAGTCGAGATCGGCGAAGTCTGCCACGTGGGCCAGTCCTTTGCGGCCGAACTTGGCGCTGCCGATCAGGAGGTGCCTGCGCGCAGCGCGTTGCAACATCCGGCGCTTGACCGCGGCAAAGCCCTGCACGGCCTCCGACGGGCCTTCGGCAGAGATCCCGGAGGCACCGATGAAGCAGCGGTCGACGTTGAATCGGCCGATGAAATCGAGTGTGTCGGTCCCGACCAGCGCGGATTCGGCCGGCAGGTAGTCGCCGGGGCAGAGCCGGATCGAGATGCCCTCGCCGGTGGCCAGGGTCATGGCCACGGGGATGGAATTGGTCAGCACCGTGCAGCGCGTCCCGAGAATGGCTAGCGCGCGGGCAAAGGCGATGGTGGTGGAGCCGGAATCCACCATGAGCGTTTCGCCATCGGCGACCAACGCGGCGGCGCGACGCCCGATCTTGTCGCGCTCCGCGACATGGGCGGCGCTGCGTTCGTCGAGGCTCGGGTGGTGGCCATGGGCGGGCGCGTAGGCGCCGCCGGTGGCCCGATGGATCAACCCCTCGCCGCTGAGCGCGTCAAAGTCGCGCCGGATGGTCTCGGACGAGACGCCGAAACGCTCTGCAAGGTCACCGTTGCGGACATGGGGCTGCAGTTTCAGCTCAAGCAGGATCTGCCGCCGCCGCTCCGACTTCTTGAGCCGAAGTGGCACGGCATTGCCGTGTCTTTCTGCAGATCCTGTGGTCATTGTCAGCCCGTCTCCCCGCGAACCGCGTTGAAATCATGTGGCTGATCGCACAGCAACGCAACAGTTTTGTGGCAAATCCATCGTTCCCTAAGGGAAGTGCGAGGGTTTGGGGAATTTCGAAAGCGGCTGGGGCTGAAGGACTCGGGGGCGAAATGGAAAGGCGCACCCGGTGTCGAAGCCTAGTGCGCCCTGGTCACAGCAGGAATTTCCGGAGCGATCGTCGCGGGGTCAGCCCTTTTCGCCCGGCCGGGCGGCGTAGAGCGCGAGCATGTCGCTCAGCAGCGTCGCCGCGGCGATGCTTGTGATCTCTGAATGGTCGAAGGGCGGCGAGACCTCGACCAGGTCCATGCCGACGATGTTGATCCCGGCGAGGCCGAAGAGCATCTCCTTGGCCTCGTGCGTGGTCAGCCCGCCGATTACCGGCGTGCCGGTGCCTGGCGCCGCGGAGGGATCGAGCGCGTCGATGTCGAAAGTGACGTAGCAGGGCGCATCGCCCACGATCTCGCGGATGCGGCGGGCGGTGGCCTCGGGGCCGTCGCGGTGCACGTCGCGGGCAGAGATGATGTTGAAGCCGAGAGGGTCGGGGTTGTGGGTGCGGATGCCCACCTGCACCGAATGCTCCGGCACCACGAGGCCCTCGCGGGTCGCGTGCCACAGCATGGTGCCGTGATCGATCCGGTCGGGTTCGTCGGCCCAGGTGTCGCTGTGGGCGTCGAACTGGATCAGCCGCAGAGGCCCGTGTTTCTCCACGTGGGCCTTGAGCAGCGGCCAGGTGACGAAGTGGTCGCCGCCGATCGACATCAGCGCGGTATCGGTGGCGAGGATCTTGCGGGCGGTTTCGGTGATCCGCTCCGGCACCTCCATCGGACGGCCCGGATCGAACTCGCAATCGCCGTAATCGACGATGGCGAGGGTCTCGAACGGATCGTTCTCCCACGGCCAGGGGCCGGACCAGGCGATGTGACTGGAGGCGGCGCGCACGCCGCGGGGGCCGAACCGGGTCCCGGACCGCCCGGAGAGCGCGAGGTCGTAGGGGATGCCGAGCACGGCGACATCCGCCGCGGCGAGGTCGCGCGTGAAGCGGCGGCGCATGAAGGACAGCGCGCCGGCATAGGCGGCCTCGGGTACGGTGCCGCGCAGGTCCTCGCGGGTGAAGGCGAGATCGCCGGCGACGGGGGTGACGCTGCTGTCTGTCATGTCGTTGGCCTTTCGGAATCGGACGGGCGTTGCCTCTCGGTAGGGGGCGGCGCGGCCAAAGGCAACCGGTGTCGCGCGCCGTCAGCGGCCGGGGGCGCTGCCCCCGGACCCCCGGGGTATTTCGGCCAAGAAGAAGGGTGTTTGGCAGTGGGAAGGTATCAGGTAGGGGCGCGTTTTTTCCTGACCGGCTACACCGGACCCCAATGCCAGCAGAGGTCGCGATCGTCTTCGAGAGACCATCTCCGCTGCTGCGCACGTGTGAGTGGGCCGGGTGAAAGCGGAGCAACCGCGAAAGCGCCCCATGACCAGACCCTGCGTCAACTCCGTCGCGATCACCGGATCGGTGGCCACCAAGAACGGCAACCCGGCGGTGCCGATCACCGTGTCGGAACAGGTCGAGAGTGTGCAGGAACCCTTCGAGGCGGGGGCGGCGATCGCGCATTGCCCGGGCATGATCATCCAGTTCTCCACCGGGGGACGTTCGGGGGCGGCGGGATGCTTCCGCCGAGGGCCGACATGGCGTTGCTGTCCGTGGGGACGAGCAACTTCCCGACCCGTTACAACGAGAACCCGCCAGAGTTGGTGGGCTGGCCTGGCCCCGGCGATGCGAGCCGATGGCATGACGCCGGAGATCGAGGCCTTCGATCTCTTGCACATCCACCAGGCGGTGGCGATGAACCGTCACGGGCGGGCTCCGGGCCAGCTCTACGTCCAGTTCGTGATCGGGAGGTGAAGAACGCGATGCCGGGCTAGGCGGCGTTGCTTCGCGGTTCGACCTTGGCGTCTGGGATGTCGTCGATATCGAAGAGCCGTCGGCTCGCGCTGGGGCAGCCGCCGGAGGAGGGGCATCCCGCGCATCCCGTGCAGCCGCCCCGTGATGCGCCGCGCGCCTTGCGGCGCAGGACGCCCCGCAGCAGGTAGGCCAGCGCCAGCCCGGCCAGAAGTGCGACCAAGGCGTATTCCGTCGGTGCGATCCCGGCCTCACGACCAAGATCCACCATCGGCTGGATCATGTCCCCGTTCATCCCGCGGCCTCCCCTGTCGGCTGTGCGCCGAGCCGCGCGAGCCAGGGCTTGGGCAGCGCCACGAGGATCAGGACCCCGAGCGCCAGCGCATGCACCGCCGCCATGGCCTGTACCCCGGTCAGGCCGAGCGCGCTGGCCAGGGTGAAAACCGCCGAGGCGACGGTCAGGCCCAGCAGCGTCGGGAAGGCGATGGAGAACAGCATCCACTTGAGCGAGCCGGTCTGCATCCGCACTGCGATCACCGTGGCGAGGCAGGGCGGATAGAGCGCGAAGAACAGCAGCAACGCCACGGCCGAGACGGCGCTGCGCCCTTCGGCCAGTTGCGTGGCGCCCATCCGCTCCTCGAGCGAGAGGTTCTGGCCGTCGTCCTGGTCGTAAAGCACGCCGAAGGTGGCGACCGAATTCTCCCGCGCGGCGAAGGAGGTCAGCAGGGCGACGTTGATCTTCCAGTCGAAATCCGCAAAGCGGGTCACCGGCTCGAGCCCGCGCCCGACGTAGCCGAGGAAGCTGCTTTCCAGCCGGTCGCGGCGCAACTCCCGGCGCAGCTCCGCGCGGGTTTCGTACAGCGCCTGCAGCGCGGCATTGGCCGCCCTGGCGTCGGGCGTGGCGTCAGGCAGCAGGAAGAGGGCGGCGTCCGGGTGATCCCGGCGCAGCGCCTCGGCGAGGGCGGCGCGGGCGGCCTGGGTCTCCGCGGACTCCATCTCCGCGGCGAAGTCGGTCTGGAGCGTGACCAGGCGGACGAGGCGGGCCGGTTCCTGCACCTCGGTGCGGAGCGGGTTGGTGGCCATTTCGGCATAGAAGCGGGCGATCGCGGCCTCTGCCTGCGACTGGTAGTTCAGCTGGCGTTCGGCCGGCACGCCGGGGAATTGCAGCAGCGCGTAAATCACCGTTGCCACGGCCAGGACTACGGTGGCCACCTTGCGGATGTAGAGCCAAGTGCGGCTGAAGGCGCGGTGCATCACGCCGGATACTGTCGGCAGGTGATAGCTTGGCAGTTCCATCACGAAGGGCGCGGTCTCCTCCTTGCGCAGGAGCGAGGCCGTGAGCAGCTTGGCCACCAGCAGCGCCGCGATCACGGTGAAGGTCGACAGGTAGAACAGCATCAGACCCTTGGCCTGCGGGAACCAGATGTTGATGATCAGGGCGTAGAGCGGGATCTTGGCCATGCAGTTCATGAAGGGCACGGTCAGGATTGTGGCGAGCCGGGCGCGCGCATCGGGGATACCCTTGGTTGCCATCACGCCCGGCACGGCGCAGCCGCCGGCAAAGACGCCCGCCAGGATGAAGGGCAGGGTGGACTGCCCGTGCAGGCCGAAGCGGTGCAGGATACGGTCGAGGATAAAGGCGATGCGGGCCATGTAGCCGGAATCCTCCAGGATCGCGATCAGGGCGAAGAGGATGAGGAAGATCGGCACGTAGCTCAGTAGCGTGTTCATCGAATCCACGATCCAGAGGCCCATGGCGCGGAGTTGTGGATCGGTGAGAAAGCCCGGATCCGGCAGCAGCCCGCCCACGAAGCTGCGAAAGGTTGCGAGGATCGGCCATGTGACCTCGGTCAGCTGGTATCCCTGGACGATGGAAAGCTGGTAGATCGCCCAGATCGTCGCGATCAGGAAAACCGGGGCGAGGAACCGGTTGAGCAGAACCCGGTCGATCCGTTCGGAGACGGGCACCTCGCCGGCGCGGGTGTCGGTGACGCAGGCGCCGACGATCTCGGCAGCGTGGCTGTCGCGGCAGGCGCAGATGTGATCGCCCGCGCTCAGCCCGTGCTGCGCCTCGAACGCGCTGCGAGCGTGGTAGAGTTCGTCAAGCAGCCCGTGCGGGTTCTCCATGCGGTCGGAGAGCAGCGCTTCGGCCTCGCCGTCGCCTTCCAGCAGTTTGACGGCTAGCCAGCGGGCGGAGATGCCGTAGAGCGCCGGCTCGGCGGAGAGCGCGGCCTGGATGTGGGCAACGTCCTGCTCCAGCAGGCCATAGTTCAGCGTGGCGGGCACGACCCGTCTGGCCGCGGCGGTATCGGCGATGGCGCTGCGCAGCTCTGCCTCTCCCACACCCCGCCGCCCGATGACGGGCACGACGGGAACGCAGAGCCGGCGTTCCAGCGCGGCGAGGTCGATCTCGAGTCCCCGCCGGTCCGCCGCGTCCATCATGTTGAGTGCGACGACGACAGGCGCGCCCATCTCGAGCAGCTGAAAGGTAAGCGGCAGCGCGCGGCGCAGGTTGGTGGCGTCGAGCACGTTGACCACCACGTCGGGTGCCTCGGTCAGCAGGAAGCTCCGGGCCACACGCTCTTCGAGCGAGAAGGGCGAGAGGCTGTAGGCGCCGGGCAGGTCGACGACATCGAAGCGCCGGCCTCGCGCGGTGTAGCTGCCGTATTTCTTGTCGACGGTCACGCCAGGGTAGTTGGCGATATGCTGTTGCAGGCCGGTCAGCAGGTTGAAGAGCGTCGACTTGCCGGCGTTCTGCTGACCGGCGAGGGCGACGAGGGCCGGGGCCTGCGGCTCAGTCATGGCGCACCTGGATCTGAGCCGCCTCGCTCCTGCGGAGCACGATAAAGCTGTCGTCCAGTTGCAGCTCGATCGGGTCGAGCAGCGGCGCGTTGCGCACCACCCGGACCTCCCGTCCGGGCTGGAAACCGAGGTCAAGCAACCGCTGGCGCACCGGCCCGCATCCACAAAGCCGACGGATCGTGCAGCGCTCTCCCGGGTCCATTACATCGAGGCCGCAGCGGCATTCCCCTGTCTCACCGGCACAGCAGCGGCGGCGCCCCTTGCCGCAGCCGGTCCCGTGGGGCTTGCCGCGCCTCAGGCCGATTTTGTCGAAAATCGCGTATCTCATCGCGTCGCATCCCTTTTATCCCAGGGCGGAGGCGATCTTGTCTCATGGGCGCCCAGGCAGCGCCGCGGGCAAAGGTCGTCCCGTCGCAACCGGGTCTATCATCCCGAGTGTTTTTCTCAAGATAGGGGCGGCGTGACAGGGCGTCGCGCTGGGACAGCGCGCCGCGTCTGCGGTTTCAGATCGCTGCGCCGCCCACCCAGACGCCGGCCAGGTTGCACTCGCGGTCGAGATGCACCATGTCCGCGACCCGCCCGGCGGCAAGGTGCCCGTGCCGCGCGGAGAGCCCGGCAACGGCTGCCGGCACCGAGGTCGCCATCGCCAGCGCCTCCGCCCGTGTCAGGCCGAGGGTGCCGGTGAGGTTGCGGATCGCGGTTGCGAGGTCCAGATCGGCCCCGGCGAGCGTGCCGTCGGCGAGGGTCAGCCGGCCGTTTTGCCGCTCGATCCGCCGTCCGTTCAGGATGAATCCGCCGATATCCGTACCCGCCGGCGCCATCGCATCGGTGACGAGGAAGATCCGCCCGGGCCGCTGCTTGGCGGCAAGCGCGACGAGGATCGCGGCTGGGTGCACATGCACGAAATCGGCGATCAGCCCGGCCGAGAGCGCGCCTTCTGTCAGCGCGGCCCCGACCACGCCGGGCTCGCGGTGCCCCATCTGGCTCTGGGCGTTGTAGAGGTGGGTCACGCAGCGCGCCCCGGCCCGAACCGCCGTGCGGCAGGTCTCGTAGCTGCTGTCGGTGTGGCCGAGCGACACGATGGCACCGGCGGCGGCCAGCGCGGCGATCTGGTCGTTGCGCACCGATTCCGGCGCGACGGTCGTCATCAGCGCGGGAAGCCGTCCGGCGGCATCGCAGAGCAGCGCGAGGTCGGCATCCTCCATCGGGCGGATGAGCGACGGGTCATGCGCGCCCTTGCGGGCCAGCGACAGGTGCGGCCCTTCGAGGTGCAGGCCGGCGATACCGGGAACGCCCTCGGCGATGGCCTCGGCCGCGGCCTCGATCGCGGCCCGCGTCCGCTCGGCGCTGTCGGTGATCAGCGTGGGCAGGATCGCGGCGGTGCCGAGCCGGGCATGGGCCTCGGCCATGCAGCGCAGTGTCTCGACGCTTTGCGCGTCGTTGAACATCACGCCGCCGCCGCCGTTGACCTGCAGGTCGACGAAACCCGGTGCCAGCGTGCCGCCGTCCAGATTGTGGCGGGGTACGCCCTCCGGGATCTCGCCCTCGGCGACAATTGCCGCAACGCGCTCTCTTTCGACCAGCAGCGCGCTGCCGGCGTGCATCGAGACGCCGTCGAAGATCTCCGCCCCGACGAAGGCGGTGGGTCCGGAGGTCATAGCGTTTCGGTCACTTTCTGAAGGTGACGGGGCGTATCGGGATCGATGCCGCGCTCGACGGCGAACCGCTCGACCATGGCGTAGAACGACACGATCAGGCTGATCGGATCGGTCAGCGGATGGTCGGTGCGGACATGGTCGATGGCGGTGGCATGGCTGACCTTCGGCGAGGTGATGAAGACCTTCGCCCCCTTCTGCGCGATCTGGTCGGCGATCTCGGCCACGGCCCGTTCGGCCCGGTCCTCGGCGGCGAAGCAGATCACCGGGAAGCCCTCGCCGACAATCGAGACCGGCCCGTGCAACACCTCGGCGGAGGAGTAGCTCTCGGCGTGAAGCTGGCAGGTTTCCTTGAACTTCAGCGCCGCCTCGTTGGAGATCGCCCAGGCCGGGCCGCGGCCCAGCGTGAAGAGCGAGCGGTCGCCTGTGAGGTTCTCGCGCACCTCCGGCCAGTCGAGCTTGGTCGCGCCGTTGAGCAGATCCGGCAGGCGGTGCAGCGCGGCGATGAGTTCCGCGTCCTGCTTCCACTCGGCCAGCAGCAGAAGCGCGGTGACCACCGAGTTGACGAAGGTCTTGGTCGCGGCGACCGAACGCTCCGGGCCCGCGCAGATGTCGAGCGTGTGCGAGCTGCTCTCGGCCAGCGGCGAATGCCGGTTGTTGGTGATCGCGACCGACAGCGCCCCGTCGAAGCGGGCCATGCGGGCAAGCTCGACGATGTCCGGGCTCATGCCCGATTGAGAGACTGCGATGCACAGGCTCTGCTGCAGCCGCAGGTGTGCGCCATAGATCGAGGCGACCGAAGGACCGACCGAGGCGACGGGCAGGCCCAGCATCAGCTCGCTGGCGTATTTCAGATAGGTGCAGGCGTGGTCCGACGTGCCGCGCGCGATGGTGATGGCAAAGGCCGGGTCGCGGGCGGCGGCGGCGCGGGCCGCATCCTGGATCGCCAGCCGCCCCTTCGACAGCAGGCGCTCCACCGCCGTCGGAATCTCGTCGATCTCGCGCCGCATCTGGGTCTGGGGATGTTCCATGCTGTTTCCGTCCTACTTGCTTGCCAGGCGCAGTTCGGCCACGAAATTGTAGGCATCCCCGCGATAGGTGGATCGGGTGAATTCGGCCGCGCGGCCGTCCTTGAGATAGCTCATGCGTTCGATCTTGAGTCCCGCGTCGTTGGGCTGAAGGCCGAGCAGACCGGATTCCTCCGGACCGAGGTTGATGGCCGAGATCTTCTGGATCGCCCGGACCGGGTGCTTGCCGGTGCGCTCCAGAACCTCGTAGAGCGAGCGCCCGACCGATTTCGGGTCGGGCAGGATCTCCAGCGGCAGCGAGGCCCGCTCGATCGCCATTGGCCGGCCGTCGGCCAGCCGCAGGCGCGACAGTCGCGCCACCGAGTCGCCGGAGGACAGGGCGAGCGCCACGACCTCTTCGGGCGAGGGGAAGAAGATGCCTCGTTCGAGCCAGGTCGCCGTCGACTCCATGCCGCGCCGGGCCATGTCGTCGGTGAAGGAGGTCAGCCGGGACAGGGATTGCTCGACCCGCCGGTCATCCGGGCCGGTCACGAAGGAGCCTGAGCCCTGCCGCTGGACGATCACGCCCTTCTCGGCCAGCTCCTGGATCGCCTTGCGGACGGTGACACGCGACAGGCCGGTGAGCGTGGCGATCTCGCGCTCGGGTGGAAGCGGCGCACCGGCCGGGAAGGTGCCCTCGGCGATCCCCTCCTCGATGCGGCGGCGCAGTCGGACATAGCGCGGACCGCTGCCGCTCTGCATCCAGTTCTCGGGATCAAGGAAGGTTGCGACGCTCATGCCCGCGCCTCCCCGCCGACACGGGCGGCCAGCGTCAGCGCGCCGTCGAGTGCCGTGCCCTGCGGCGGATGCAGGCTGCGCGCCATCGCTTCCGGCAGCACGCTGGCATAGGGGGCCGCGAGCCCGCCAATCAGGCAGAGCCGCTCGCCCTCCTGCCAGCCGAGCGCCCGGACCGACCGTTCCAGGTGGTTGGCGCCATCCGTCATGAGGCCTTGGGCCACCGCGTCGCCTGCCTCCGCCGCTGCCACGATGCGCGGGGCGAAGGCCCCGTAATCGCCGGGCCGTGCCCGCAGGCTGAACCGGACCACGCCCGGCGGGCCCTCGAATTCGTCCATGATCTCGCGCGTTAGCGGCGAATGCTCGAGCAGCCCGTCATGGGCATACAGGCTCCGCGTCAGCAACCCGCGCCCCAGCCAGGCGCCGGAGGCCTCGTCGCCGAGCGCGAGCCCCCATCCACCGATCAGCTTCAGCGACTCGCCCCGGCTGCGGGCCATGAACGATCCGGTGCCGAGCCCGGCGACGGTTCCGTCCTGCCCTGCCAGCGCACCGATCACCGCGGCTGGCCTGTCGTCGGCCACCGCGATCCTGTCGAAGGGCATCCTGTCAGCCACGAAGTCGGTTTCGCGCCGGTCGATTGCACCGGCGAGCCCGACGAAGGCCTGCCCGCGCGCCATCTGCTCCGGCGACAGCCCCGCCGCACGCGCCGCGTCGTCCAGCCCTTTGAGGATGGTCGAGATCGCGGCCTCGGGGTCGGTGGAGACATTGGCGGGGCCGCACCGGACCTCGCTGCGACGCCCGTCATGCAGCACCGCGATGCGGCAGGAAGTGCCGCCGCCGTCAATGCCGATGAGTGGTCTGGGTGCTGCCTCCGTCATGTAGATACCTATATGATACCTATTCATCCAACGGAAGAGAAAAGCGCGTAGTTGGTATGCAACTTGTGCGCAGAGTTGCCATTTTGGGGCGGCTTGGCAAATTGCGGTAGACAAGAGGTATTAGAAAGGTATCGTGTTGGGGTGCGTGTCAGGGGGAATCAGATGGCGACTCCGGAAACGGAAGGATTGCATCCCGAGGCCCGGGGGCTCGATGCGCGGGCGCTGCCCGAGATTGCCGCATTGATGCTGTCGAGCCAGCAGGCTGCGCTCGCCTCCGTCGCCGGCGCCCTGGATCAGATCGCCCGCGGCGCCGAGCTGATGGCGGAGGCGATCCGCTCTGGTGGGTCCCTTGTCTATGCCGCCGCCGGCTCGTCAGGCCTGATGGCGCTGGCCGATGCCGCGGAACTGGAGGCGACCTTCGGCCTGCCCGCCGACCGCATCGCGCTCCACATGGCAGGCGGCATCCCCCAGGGCGCCCACATGCCCGGCGCGACCGAGGACGACGCGCAGGCCGCGCTTGTCCCTGCGTCCGGCGTGCAGCCCGGCGACGCCGTGATCGCGATCAGCGCCAGCGGCACCACGCCCTATCCGCTCTCCTTCCTCCGCGAGGCCCGTGCGCGGGGCGCCCGCACCATCGCGATCGCCAACAACCCGGGCACGCCGATGTTGGAGGAAGCCGAGGTCGCGATCCTGCTCGCCACGCCGCCCGAGGTGGTCTCCGGTTCGACCCGGCTGGGCGCCGGAACAGCCCAGAAGGCGACGCTCAACATGATGTCGACATTGATGGGCATCGCGCTCGGCCATGTCTACGATGGCATGATGGTCAACCTCCGCGCCGATAACGCCAAGCTCGTCGGTCGCGCCACCGGCATGATCGCTCGGATCGCGGACGTCTCCGAGGCACGCGCGGCTGCCTGCCTCGAGGCGGCGAGAGGCGAGGTGAAGCCGGCCGTCCTGCTGGCCGCCGGAGCGTCCGCGGAAAAGGTGCCGGCGCTGCTCGCGACCCACCAGGGAAACCTGCGCGCCGCGCTGGCCCGGATCGCAGAAGAAACATGAAACCGGCGGCAATGATCGCCGAACCAACCAAGAGGGAATGGACCATGACACACAAGATCATCGGCGCGGCGTTGCTCGCCACCACCGCGATTGTCGCCGGCCCTGCTGCCGCGCAGGACGTGACGCTGACCATCGAGAGCTGGCGCAACGACGACCTGACGCTCTGGCAGGACCAGATCATCCCGGCTTTCGAAGCGGCCAATCCGGGCATCAAGGTGAATTTCACGCCCTCCGCGCCCGCCGAGTACAACGCGGTGCTGAACTCCAAGCTGGATGCAGGCAGCGCGGGCGACCTTATTACCTGCCGCCCGTTCGACGCCTCGCTGGCGCTGTTCGAGGATGGCAAGCTGGCCGACCTGAGCGATCTGGAGGCAATGGCGAGCTTCTCCGATGTCGCGAAGTCCGCCTGGCAGACCGATGACGGCTCGGCCACTTTCTGCGTGCCGATGGCGAGCGTGATCCATGGCTTCATCTACAACAAGGAAGCCTTCGAGGAAGTGGGCGTCGAGCCTCCCGCAACGGTCGACGAATTCTACGCCGTGCTCGACAAGCTGAAGGAGGACGGCAGCTACATCCCGATGGCGATGGGCACCAACGACCAGTGGGAAGCCGCCACAATGGGCTACCAGAACATCGGCCCGACCTACTGGAAGGGCGAGGAAGGCCGGCTGGCCCTGATCGCCGGTGAGCAGAAACTGACGGACGAGCCCTGGGTCGCGCCCTATCGCGAGATCGCCAAGTGGAAGGACTATCTCGGCGACGGTTTCGAGGCGCAGACCTATCCCGACAGCCAGAACCTCTTCACCCTCGGCCGCGCCGCGATCTACCCGGCCGGCTCCTGGGAGATCTCGGGCTTCAACGCCCAGGCCGATTTCGAGATGGGCGCCTTCCCGCCGCCGGTCGTGAGCGCCGGCGACACCTGCTACATCTCGGACCACACCGACATCGCGATCGGGCTCAACGCCGCCTCGCCGAACGCAGAGGCCGCGAAGACCTTCCTCAACTGGGTCGGCTCGGAAGAATTCGCCCAGATCTACGCCAACGCGCTGCCGGGCTTCTTCTCGCTCTCCAGCCATGACGTGGCGATGGAGGATCCGTTGGCGCAGGAATTCGTTTCCTGGCGCGGCAAGTGCGAGCCGACGATCCGCTCGACCTACCAGATCCTGTCGCGTGGCACGCCGAATCTCGAGAACGAGACCTGGAACGCCTCGGCCCAGGTGATCAAGGGTGCGGAATCGCCCGAGGATGCCGGGCAGCGCCTGCAGGACGGTCTCGCGAGCTGGTACGAACCGCAGCAGTAACCCGTGGCGGCGGGCCGGTTGATGCCGGCCCGCCCGCCCGCGGACACTTCGGGAGCCTCCGGCAGGGATATTTCCGGACAGAAGAAGTCGCGGCCGTCCAAAGTGACCTGGTCCGGTGGCCTTGTCCGGTGGATTCCGCGCCTTCCGTCTCGCAAGTACCCGCGCCGCAGGCGTCCGATAGAGGCCAGGCGGGGTCCGATGTGACAGGCGCGCCGGCGACCCCCAAAAAGCAGACCGAGGCACCGGGAGGGTGACCACCATGTCCGACAGACTTCGACCGCGCTGGCACATCCTCGTGTTCCTCGCGCCCGCTGTCCTCGTCTACACGGCGGTGATGATCTTTCCGCTGTTCAATACGCTGCGGCTTTCGCTCTTCACCGAAGTCGGGCAGGAACGGGTCTTCGTCGGGTTGCAGAACTTCCGGACGTTGTTTGGCGACGCGATCTGGTCGGAGCAGTTCTGGAACGCCCTTGGCAACAACTTCTGGTTTTTCTTCATCCACATGGTGGTGCAGAACCCGATCGGCGTGATCCTGGCGGCGATCCTGAGCCATCCGCGGCTGCGTTTCGCCCATCTCTACCGCTCCGCGATCTTCATCCCGACGATCCTGAGCTTCGTGATCGTGGGCTTTGCCTGGAAGCTGATCCTGTCGCCGATCTGGGGCATCGCGCCGTCGCTGCTCGACGCGGTCGGTCTCAAGTCGCTCTTCGCCCCCTGGCTGGGCAAGGAGGAATACGCGCTGACCACGCTGGCGCTGATCTCGGTCTGGCAGTTCGTGGGCATCCCGATGATGCTGATCTACGCGGCGCTGCTGTCGATCCCCGAGGAGATCCTGGAAGCGGGAGAATGCGACGGCATCACCGGCATGTCCGCTTTCTGGAAGATCAAGCTGCCGCTGATCCTGCCCTCCATCGGGATCATCTCGATCCTGACATTCGTTGGCAACTTCAACGCCTTCGACCTGATTTACGCCGCGCAGGGCGCGCTGGCCGGGCCGAATTTCTCAACCGACATTCTCGGCACGTTCCTCTATCGCACCTTCTTCGGCTTCCAATTGCAGCTGGGCGATCCGCACATGGGCTCGGCGATTGCCACGGCGATGTTCGTGATTATCCTGATCGGGGTCTGCATCTACCTCTTCGGCATCCAGACGCGGCTGCGCCGCTACCAGTTCTGAGGGGGACGCCATGAACAAGGCACGCCGCAACCCGCTCAACACCGCCGCCGCGCATCTGATCCTGCTGACCTACACGGTGATCGCGCTGTTCCCGGTCTTCGTGATCCTGATCAACAGCTTCAAGACGCGGAAGGCGATCTTTCGGGAGCCGCTCGCGCTGCCCTCGTCAGAGACGTTTTCCACCGTCGGCTACGAGACCGTGTTCAAGCAGGGGGATTTCTTCCTCTACTTCCAGAACTCGATGATCGTGACGGTCTGCTCGCTGTTCTTCATCCTGCTCTTCGGGGCGATGGCGGCATTCGCGCTGGCCGAGTACCGGTTCCGGGGCAACACGCTGATGGGGCTCTACCTGGCTTTGGGCATCATGATCCCGATCCGGATTGGCACGGTGGCGATCCTGGAGATGATGGTGGCGACCGGCCTCGTGAACACGCTGCTGGCGTTGATACTCGTCTACACGGCCCAGGGCCTGCCGCTCGCCGTGTTCATCCTGAGCGAGTTCATGAAGCAGGTGAGCGACGATCTCAAGAACGCCGGACGGATCGACGGGCTCAGCGAGTACACGATCTTCTTTCGTCTCGTGCTGCCGCTGGTGCGGCCTGCCATGGCGACGGTTGCGGTGTTCAACATGATCCCGATTTGGAACGACCTGTGGTTCCCGCTGATCCTCGCGCCGGCCGAGGCGACCAAGACGCTGACGCTTGGCTCACAGGTCTTCATCGGGCAGTTCGTGACCGACTGGAACGCGGTGCTCTCGGCGCTGTCGATGGCGATCCTGCCGGTTCTGGTCCTCTACGTCATCTTCTCGCGGCAGCTGATCCGCGGCATCACCTCGGGAGCCGTCAAATGATCCGCACCCTCATCGCCGGTCTCGGCAACATGGGGCTGAGCCATGCGCTCGCCCATCACGAACATCCCGGCTCCGAGATCGTGGGCCTGGTCGACCGGTCCGGGCGCGACCTGCCCGAGGCGCTCGCCGGCTATCCCCGGTTTCGCACCTTCGAGGAAGGGTTGGCCGAGGCGCGGCCGGACCTCGTGTGCATCGCGACCTATTCCGACAGCCACGCCGACTATGCCTGCGCAGCCATGGAGGCGGGGGCGCATGTTTTCGTCGAGAAGCCGCTGGCGACGACCGTGGCCGATGCCGAGCGCGTGGCCGAGACGGCTGCGCGGACCGGGCGCAAGCTCGTCGTCGGTTACATCCTGCGGCACCATCCCTCGTGGCAGCGGCTGATCGCAGAGGCGCGCACGCTCGGCGGGCCGTATGTCTTCCGGCTGAACCTCAACCAGCAGTCCGACGGGCCGACCTGGGAGACCCACAAGCAGCTGATGCAGACCACCTCGCCCATCGTCGATTGCGGCGTGCACTACGTTGACGTGATGTGCCAGATCACCGATGCCGCGCCTGTTCGGGTGCATGGTATGGGCCTACGGCTCTCCGACGAGATCGCCGAGGACATGTACAATTATGGCCAGTTCCAGGTGGTCTTCGCGGACGGTTCCGTCGGCTGGTACGAGGCCGGCTGGGGGCCGATGATGTCGGAGACCGCGCATTTCGTGAAGGATATCGTCTCCCCCAAAGGGGCCGTGTCGATCGTCAGCCTGACGGATGAGGGCTCCGACGACGTGGAGGGACATACGAAGGTCGGGGCGCTGAAGATCCATCGGCTCTCGGGCGACGAGATCGTCGACTTCCCCGGCGAGCCGGGCCACCAGGAGCTCTGCGATGCCGAGCAGGCGTTCATGCTCCGCGCCATCGTCGAGGATATCGACCTCGCCCGCCATGCCCAGGATGCCGTGCAGTCGCTCCGCATCTGCCTTGCCGCCGACGAGTCCATCCGTACCGGGCGGGCTATCGACCTCACGGGAGACGCCGAATGACCGCCCTGAAACTCATCAACGTCTGCAAGTCCTTCGGCAAGACCGAGGTGCTCCGGAACATCGACCTGGAAGTCGACGAGGGCGAGTTCGTCGTCTTCGTCGGCCCGTCGGGGTGCGGCAAGTCCACGCTGCTGCGGGTGATTGCCGGGTTGGAGGACGCCACCGAGGGAAGCGTCGAGATCGGCGGGGAGATGGTCAACCAGGTCCCGCCCGCCAAGCGGGGCATCGCGATGGTGTTCCAGTCCTACGCGCTCTACCCGCACCTGACGGTGGAGGGGAACATGGCGCTCGGCCTCAAGCAGGAGGGTCAGCCCCGCGCGGTGATCGAGGAGCGGGTCGCAAAGGCCAGCCACATGCTGTCGCTCGAGGATTATCTCAAGCGCCGCCCCTCCGAGCTGTCCGGCGGTCAACGCCAGCGGGTCGCGATCGGGCGGGCCATCGTGCGCGAGCCCAAGCTGTTCCTGTTCGACGAGCCGCTGTCCAACCTCGACGCCGCGCTGCGAATGAAGACCCGGATCGAGATCGCCAGCCTGCACAAGGCGCTCGACGCCTCGATGATCTATGTCACCCACGACCAGACCGAGGCAATGACGCTGGCCGACAAGATCGTTGTCCTTCGGGACGGGGCGGTGGAGCAGATCGGTGCGCCGATGGAGCTCTATAACAACCCCGCGAACCGCTTCGTCGCCGGGTTCCTCGGTGCGCCGTCGATGAATTTCCTGCCGGCCGAGACGCTCGGCGGGACGGCCGGGCACACCATCGGCATCCGGCCCGAGAACCTGCGGATCGCCGAGGACGGGCAGATCAGCGGGACCGTGGCGCATGTGGAGCGGCTGGGCGGCGACACGCACCTGCTGGTGCGGACCCCGGCAGGGGACGAGGTGACGGTGCGGATCTTTGGCCAGTCCCAGATCCAGAGGGACGCCGACGTCACGCTGGCCTATGATCCGGCGGAGTCCTACGTGTTCGACGCAGAGGGTGCACGGGTGTGACGGCGCTCAGATCATCGGCTGCACGCCGATGACCGGTCCGTGGAGCACGAGCAGGACGGCATAGGCGATGGCCCCGAGCCCGAGGCGCAGCAGCCCTGCGCGCGTCGGCGTGATCCGACGGTCCCGGCGGGCGAGCCTTTCCCAGACATCCGCCCCCATCTCCCGCCGCTTGCGCCGGTCTATTATCCGCATCCCCAGCACCGAGAACCCCGCGAAGGTGCCAAACAACAGCACATGCGCGAGGTCGCCATTGGGCAGAAGGTGCGCCAGCGACCAGAGCAGCAGCGCCAGCAGCAGCGGATGGCGCGTCCAGCCGACGATGCCGGGCTGCGCCGGATCGAAGGCCGCGTTACGCGCACCGCCGAAGGAGAGCGGGTTCGGCCGCCCGATGGCAAGCGCGGCGAGCGCCACGGCCAATCCCATGGCGGCAAGGGTCACATGGTACTGCCAGAGCGCACGGCCCCAGAGCAACACCACCGGCGCGCGCGCCGCCGCACCGATCAGCCAGGCCAGCGCCGCAAGCGACAGCAGGGAATAGGCGAGCGTGAAGCCACGCGGCCCGAGCGCCGCCACAAGCCGCGCCTTGTTGGCCGGGCGGACGGGGAGCGAATGGCTCAGCAGGAACACCGCAAAGGCCGCCGCCAGCTCTGCCCAGTCACCCATTCCCAATCTCCCTCCTTGCCCAGTGCGGCGATCCTGCAACGTGGTGTTTCCCAGGCCAAGTCACCGCGTCGATTCCGATGGTCGCAGGGCTGGCGGTCTCGCGGCTTGCCCCCTAAGGTCGCGGCGAATTTGGCAGGAGTGAATTATGAGACTGGCCTGTTTCAAGGGATACGACGTGCGCGGCCGCGTCGGCGAGGAATTGACCGCAGACACCTGCCGCGCCATCGGCCGCGCCTTTGCCGCGGTCATGACGCCGGGCACGGTCGTGATCGGCCGCGACGTGCGGGCCACGTCGGAAGACTTCGCATCGGCGCTCGCCGAGGGCCTGCTGGAGAGCGGCGTCGACGTGATCGACATCGGGCTTTGCGGCACCGAGGAGGTCTATTTCGCCACCGATCACTACGGCGCGGGAGGCGGCCTGATGGTCACCGCCTCGCACAATCCGATCGACTACAACGGCATCAAGCTCGTCGGTCCCGGAGCGCGCCCGATCCCGCCTGCGGAAGGCTTCCAGGAGATCCACGACCGCGTCGCGGCCGGTGCCGAGACCCCCAACGGCCCGCGCGGCACCCTGCGCCGCGAGAACCCGCGCCCGGCCTATGTCGAGCGTGTGCTCTCCTTCATCGACCCGACCGCGCTCAAGGGCCTGAAGATCCTGGTCAACCCCGGCAACGGCTGCGCCGGCCCGACCTTCGATGCCATCGCCGGGGCCCTCGCCGAACGTGGCGCGGAGATCACGTTCTCCCGCCTTCACCACACGCCGGACGGCAGCTTCCCGCATGGCATCCCGAACCCGCTGCTGCCGGAGAACCGTCCCGTCACTGCCGAGTCGGTCAAGGCAGAAACCGCCGATTTCGGCGTCGCCTGGGACGGCGATTTCGACCGCTGCTTCCTGTTCGACGAGACCGGCAGCTTCATAGACGGCGAATACCTCGTCGGCCTTCTCGCCACCGCCTTCCTCGGCAAGGTGCCGGGCGCGAAGATCGTCCACGACCCGCGCGTCATGTGGAACACGCAGGAGCTCGTGGCGGCGGCGGGCGGCGAGGCGGTCGCCTCTCTCACCGGCCATGTCCACGTCAAGGCCGCGATGCGCCGGGTCGATGCCGTCTATGGCGGCGAGATGTCCGCGCATCACTACTTCCGGGACTTCATGTATTGCGACAGCGGCATGATCCCCTGGCTGCTGATCGCCGAACATGTCTGCCGCACCGGCCAGCCGCTCTCGGCGCTGGTGGGCGACCGCCGCGTTGCTTTCCCCTCCTCGGGCGAGATCAACTTCCGCGTGACCGATCCCGGCGCCGCAATGAAGGCCGTCGAGGCGGCCTATGCCGGCGCCGCGCCCGAGATCGACCGGATGGACGGGCTGGGGCTCGCCTTCCCGGATTGGCGGCTCAACCTGCGCAGTTCGGCCACCGAACCGGTGCTGCGCCTCAACGTGGAAACCCGTGGCGACCGTGCCGCGCTCGAGACGCGCACCGCCGAGGTCACCAGCCTGATCTCCGCCTTCGCTTCCTAGCCGAAGGCCTTTCGCACCAGCCGCTTCGCCCGCGCCTTCCACCCCCGTCCGCCCGGGGGCGGGGGCATCTGCGCCAGCACGTCGGTCGGCCCGTAGCGCCCGTCCGGGTCGCGCAGCGCGAAGCCCGGGCGCGCGAGATCCTTGCGGATCAGGAACTGTTGGTGCGGCAGCGCAAGGATCGGACATTGCACCGCTTCGGCGAAATGGACCGCCCAGGGAAACACCATGGTCGGTTCGAACTCCGCCCGGTGCTGCCAGATCGTCGGACTGAAATCGTCGCCCATCAGCCAGCTGCCGTCGCGCAGCTTGGGCCAGACGTTCAGCAGGTCGACGGTGATCCCGCGCAGGGTGTGATCGCCGTCGACATAAGCGAAGTCGAGGCTGCCGTCCGGGATCTCCGCGATCGCCTCCACGGTCGTTCCGCGCAGCACCCGGCGCCGGTCGCCGGCGAACTCCGTCGCCGCCATCGCTGCGGCAAAGACCTCGTCGAACTCCGAATCCGAGACGTTCCAGGGCTTGTTCCACCCGTCCAGACGGCGCCAGGGGTCGAGCATCCAGTAGGTCTCGATCCCGGAACAGGCCCGCAGCATCGCCGCCGCGAAATCGCCACGCCAGACCCCGAGTTCCAGGACCTCCCGCAAGCCGAGGCCGTGCACCAGCCGGGCGGCCATCTCCTGCCGCCCCTCCGCGCCGTCCAGAAGCGCGCCCGCCTCGTCCAATGCCGTCATCGCCTGTCTCCCGACCCGGTTTCAGTCCCGCGCTACCACGCAGTTCCTGCGACGGGCTGCGTTCACCTGTCCAGAAATATCCTCGGGGAGCGCGGCCAGGGCCGCGCGGGGGCAGACAGCCCCCTCCGCCCGTTCCTCAGCCGATGACCACCAGGTGATTGTCCCAGGACCAGTCGCCCGGAACCGGCACGAACCGGCTGCTACGGCTGTCGCCAAAGGCGAGCCCGCCGGCAACCGTGATCGCCATGCCTTCCGCAGACGGCGCCGCCCCGGCGGCCACCTCCAGGTCGCGGCCGGGGATCGGGCTGCCGCTGGCGGCGTCGAAAAAGATCACATGCCCGCCCTTCGGCCCGGTCACCACGATCTCGCGCCCGTCCACAGCCAGAGCGATCGAACCGGCGTATTGCTTGAGCCGCCGGGTCTCCGGGTGGTCATGGTACTGCAGCGCCTCGCCCCGCCGATGGGTCGCCATCAGCGGCACCTGCTCCAGCGGATTGCCCTG
Source organism: Tropicimonas aquimaris (assembly GCF_042676185.1). Lineage (NCBI taxonomy): Bacteria > Pseudomonadati > Pseudomonadota > Alphaproteobacteria > Rhodobacterales > Roseobacteraceae > Tropicimonas > Tropicimonas aquimaris. The sequence continues at coordinate 130,289 of NZ_JBHTJT010000021.1, forward strand.
CCATTGCAACGCGATCGCCACCTGCGCGCCGCTGGCCGCGATATGTCGGATCGAGTTCAGCCGCATCGCCTCGGGCGGCTCGACGCTCTCGTCGATCTGGCCCGCCTCGGACAGGTAGGTCAGGTTCGGCCGCATCGTCGGGATGTTGAGCATCCGCCGCTCGTAATCCGGGTGGGTCTGAATGCCGCCGTTGGCGACGCAGAACCCGCCGTCCGCGAGCCGGATGATCTCGTGCGGGCCGATCCCGCCCGAGGGCAGATCGTCGACCCGGGCATAGGCGGCTTCGGCATCCCAGACACCCAACCGCCCCTCCGGCACGTCATAGGCGTTCTCGGTGGTCAGCAGGTAGCGCCCGTCCGCGGTATAGGCGCCGTGGCCGTAGAAGTGCCGCCCCTCGGGCGAGGCCAGCCGCGTGATTTCGCGCCCGTCGGTGCAATCCATCACGACGGCAAAGGTGCCCGGACGGCGCGCCATGGCGATCGCCTCGGCGCGGGAAGGGTGCAGGGCGGCGGCATGGCCGCGGCCGGGGATCGGGAAGGCGAAGCGCTGCGTGCCGGCGGCGCTCAGCCCCACGATCCAGGTGCTGCCGTCGGGCCGCGACGCGGCGGTGACATAAGCCGGCGCCCCGGCATCGGCCGCTGCCCAGGCCGGTGCTGCGAGGAAGGCGGTGGAAGTGGCGAGGAACTGGCGTCTGTCCATGTCTCGGTCTCGTCTCAAAGGGAGTTCAGGAACTTCAGAAGGGCGTCGCGCTCGGCGGCAGGCATCTCGCTCACGGCGTCGCGGGCAGGCTCCGCCTCGCCACCATGCCACAGGATCGCCTCCAGGAGCGAGCGTGCCCGCCCGTCGTGCAGATAGGTCTCGATACCGGACACACGGGCGGTCAGCCCGATGCCCCAGAGCGGCGGCGTGCGCCACTCGCGTCCGGTTGCGGCGGCTTCCGGCCGGTTGTCGGCGAGGCCCGGACCCATGTCGTGCAGCAGCAGGTCGGTGTAGGGCCAGATCAGCTGGAAATCCTGCTCCGGCTGGCCGTCCAACCTGTGCGTCACGTATTTCGGACGGTGGCAGGACGCGCAGCCCGCCTCGTGGAACAGCCGCTTGCCCTCCAGCACCTGCGGGTCGTCCACGTTCCGCCGGGCCGGCACGGCGAGGTTCCGGGTGTAGAAGGTCAGCAGGTCCATCGCGGCGGTCGGGATCTCGCGGCCCTCGGCATTGCCGCTTTCGCCATGTGGCGCTGCGCGGCAATCGACCTGGGCCTTTGTGCAGTCGCCCCAGGCGGCAGCGAGCAGCGGGGTCGAGATGCCGATATCATGGTAAAACGCATCGGAATTCTGCTGCGCCAGCGTCGGTTGCCCGGCCTTCCAGCCGAAGCGCCCCAGCATCCATTGCTCGTATTCGAGCGACCAGACCACGTTCGGACGCCCGGAAATCCCGTCGCCATCTGCATCCTCGGGATCGGCATTGGCCAGGATATCCGCCTCCGGAATGGCTTCCAGCAGCCCGAGCCCGATCATCGGCAAGGCGATGCGCGGGCTGGTCTGCACCTCGGGGTGCAGCGGGCCATAGGCTAACCGGTGGATCGTGTAGGTCGGCCGGCGCAGCTCCACCACCGTGCCGTCGGCGAGGGTGACGGACTCCGGCGCATAGTCCACCCGCACCCGCCCCTCGGCTGCCAGGCCGGCCACCGACTTATCCTGAAGCTGCGCCCCGTAGAACGGCTCCGGCGCATTGTTGAGATATGCGAGGATCTCCAAGGGAAGATCCGATGCCGCTTTGGGCACCGACAGGCGCAGCACCATCGACACCCCGAAATCCTCGGCGTTCTCAGGCGGGTGCCCGCGGCCGTCGCGGATATGGCACGATTTGCAGCCGCGCCCGTTGAACAGGGGGCCTAGCCCGTCGCTCGCTGTCGTCGCCGTCGGCGCTTCGACCCAGAGCTTCTTGAACAGCCCGTTTCCGACCGCGAAATCGAGCCCAAGCTCGGGTCTCAGATTGGCGGCGGGCAGGGAGAACGGCACCCGCGTCCGCCTGTCGAAATGCGTCGCTGCCCCGGCCAGGCGGGCCTCGAATGGTTCAGCGGTCGAGAAGTCGCGCGGCAGCGACGTCACCGCCGCGACGCGCGCCGCGTCCTCGGCCGTCCGGGGCTCGATCCGCAAATGCGGCTCGCCCCAGCCAGACAGCCGTTCCGCTGCCGTGGCCGAACTCACCGCCACGACCGCCGTCCACGTGAGCAGGATCCTCGCCGAGCGCCCCAACGCGTTCCCACTTCTTCTGTCGACAAATATCCCGGGGGGACCGGGGGGCTGGCCCCCCGGCGACGCTGCGGTCCCGGCCGCGACCGGGGCTGACCTGGCCGAAAGACGCCTATTCGAAGACGGCACTGGGCGCATCAAGGCTGTCGGAGCCCTCGACGCTGATCGGGTCGAGCCCGACGGCCGCGACCGCGCGCTCGATGTTGCGGGTCTGGGCGACCAGCGCGTCGATGGCGTCCTGCACCAGCTGGTTGCCCTCGGCATTGCCGGCGGCAATCAGCTGGTCATAGGCCGTGCCAGCCTCGGCGGCGGCGACGATGGCGCTCATCTTTTCCATCGTAGCGTCGAGATCGGCCAGCAGCGCATCGGCCAGCGCCGGGTCGCGTTCCTTGACGACGTCGTAGAGCGACGGGCCCTCGACCGTGCTGCCGTCAACCCGCTCGTAGGTGCCGGTGTAGACGTTCCGGATGCCTTGGGCGTCGTAATAATGGCTGATGTGCGTGTTGTCGGAGAAGCAGTCGTGCTCTTCCTCCGGATCGTGCAGCAGCAGGCCGAGCTTCATGCGCTCGCCGGCCTGTTCGCCGTAGGACAGAGAGCCCATGCCGGTAAAGGCCATGACCATGCCAGCCTGCGTATCGGCGGTTACCTCGGTGCGGCCCTGGCCACCTTCGGACCAGAGCGCCACCGCGTCCTCGAGATCCGAAACAAGCAGGTCGGCCGCGGCCAGCAGGTACTGAACCCGCCGGTCGCAATTGCCGCCGGTGCAGTTCGCCGTGTCGAAATCGGTGGCCGGACGGTTGCCCGCGCCGGGGCCGGTGCCGTTCAGGTCCTGCCCCCAGAGGAGGAACTCGATGGCGTGGTAACCGGTGGTCACGTTGGCCTCGATGCCGTCGATCTCGTGCATCTCGCGCAGGACGGCGGGCGTGATCTCGGTGGCGTCCAGCGTCGTGCCGGAGACCTCGAGCTGCGGATTGGCGATGACGTTGGCGCCGGCCAGCGGATTGGCGTCGTTCAGGCCGTGCTCGCCGTCGACATAGTCGATCAGCCCCTCGTCCAAAGGCCAGGCATTCACGTTGCCTTCCCACTCGTCCACCACCGGGTTGCCGAAGCGGTAGGCCTCGGTCTGCTGGTAGGGGATACGGGCGGCCTTCCAGGCCTCCTTCGCGGCTTCGAGGGTCGCATCTGACGGCTCGGCGGCGAGCGCCTCGAGCGCGGACCTCAGGGCACGCGCAGTGTCCAGGCTGTCTTCGTATCCGGCAAGCGCGATGTCGGCATAGGTGACAAGCACCTCGGCCGGCTCGGCGGCCTGCGCGGCCAGCGCCGTGCCGGACAGGAGGGCCGCGAGGGCGGTGGTTCGAATGATCATCGGAAATCCTTGCTTCTTGCAGTCTGGGTCATGTGCGCCGCGGCACATGGATCGCCGATACCATTACCATATGAAATTTGTCGGACAAGATACCTGACTAAATTAATAGGAAAGAGCGACGCAGATTTTTTCATGGTGCCAGGGCGTGCCAAAACGCCGACCCGCGGATGCGGGAAATCCGGGCAGAGGCGCGCACGCACTTCGGCTGAGTTCGCCGAATCGCGATTGGAGGCGTGGATTCCGGGCTTGAGGAGGCCGTGAACGGCGCATTCGGGCGCACCGCGACCATTTAGCGCCAACGCCGTCCGCGCTATAGCGCAACCGCGTGACTTGCAACGATCTGCACCCCCCGGCACGTCTCGGCTTCTGCATGAGGCTTCCGCTGCGTATCGCTACGTCAAGCTTGCGACCGTCAATCAGGAGAAAATATTGGCGCAACCAACCGGCGAGGGTCATAGTGCTCGAAGTGTGAGCCCTCGTCGTCGAGGCGCCGAGAGGGCCAAAAATCATTCAACTGGGAGTCTGCCAATGAACATCAAGGCAACCTTGAAGCTTTCCGCCGCCGCGCTGGTATTTGCCACCGCCGCGCTGGCCGAGGGCACCCATCCGGTAACCGGCGAGGCACTCGCCGACAACCAGACCTTCTCCTATCGGCTTCTGGACCAGTTCCCGACGCTCGATCCGCAGCTCAACGAGGAAACCGCCGGTCACCACGTGATCCGCGACCTGTTCGAAGGCCTGATGATCCAGGACGCTGACGGCAACCTGATCCCGGGCGTCGCCACGGGCTTCGAGGCCTCCAACAACAACCAGACCTACACCTTCACCCTGCGCCCCGAGGCGAAGTGGTCGAACGGTGACCCGGTCGTGGCCGAAGACTTCGTCTACGGCTGGCAGCGCGCGGTCGATCCGGCCAACGCCTCGCCCTATGCCTGGTACATGGAGCTGGCCTCCATCGTGAACGCCAAGGAGATCGTTGCGGGCGAGATGGACCCGACCGAACTCGGCGTGAAGGCGATCGACGATCACACGCTCGAGGTGCAGCTGACCCAGCCGCTGCCCTACTTCCCGGCGATGACCACCTACGCCACGATGATGCCGGCCCACCGCGCCACCATCGAGGCGCATGGCGCCAAGTGGACCGATCCGGAGAACATTGTCTCCAACGGTGCCTACGTGCTGACCGAGATGGTGCTGAACGAGTACCACACCCGTGAAAAGAACCCGATGTACTGGGATGCCGACAACGTCATCATCGAGAAGACGACCGGCTACGTCATCAACGACGTGAACCAGGCGCTGACCCGCTACAAGGCCGGCGAGATCGACCACTTGGAACCGCTGCCCGACGGCCAGTTCCCGGTGCTCAAGGAAGAGCGCCCGGACGAGGCGACCTCGGTGCCGCGTCTGTGCTCCTACTACTATGCGTTCAACCTGCGTGACGGCGCCAAGCCCGAGTTGCAGGACCCGCGCGTCCGGCAGGCGCTGGCCTATGCCGTCGACCGCGACGTGATCGTCAACCAGATCCTCAAGGGCGGCCAGTGGCCGGCCTACAACTTCGCCCATCTCAAGACCGCGGGCTTCGAGATGCCCGAGATCGAATACGCCTCCATGAGCCAGGCCGATCGCGACGCGAAGGCCAAGGAGCTGATGGAAGAGGCGGGCGTTTCCGACCTGCAGCTCAAGCTGATCTACAACACCTCGGACAGCCACAAGGCGATCGCGACCATCGTCGCGGCGATGTGGAAGCAGAAGCTGGGTGTCGAGACCACGCTCGAGAACATGGAGTGGAAGACCTATCTCGACGTGCGCCGCGACGGCCAGTTCGACGTTGCCCGCGGCGCCTGGTGCGCGGATTACAACGAGGCCTCGACCTTCCTCGACCTGCTGACCACGCCGCACGGCTCGAACGACGCGAAATACTCCAGCGCCGAGTATGACGAGCTGATGTCCACCTCGAAGACCTCGGACAACCCGAACGAGATGTACACCGCGGCCGAGAAGCTGCTGTCGGTCGATATGCCGATCGTGCCGATCTACCACTATGCCAACACCTTCCTGCTGTCCTCGGACGTCAAGGGGTGGCCGTACAACAACGCCGAAAACAACTGGTACTCGAAAGACCTCTACCGCATCGAGAAATAACCAGACCTTCAGGCAGGGCGCGCGGCAAGGGTCGCGCGCCCGACCCATTTGCAGGCTTCCCCCATGCTGTCCTTCATCATCCGGCGCCTCGCGGTCGCCATCCCGACGCTCCTGTTCCTCGTCGTCCTGTCCTACCTGATCATGTACGCCGCGCCCGGCGGGCCCTTCGACATGGAGCGGCCCCTGCCGCCCGCGATCATGGCCAACCTCGAAGCCAAGTACGGGCTCGACAAGCCGCTGGTCGTGCAGATGTTCAACTATGTCTGGAACGTCGTGGTGCATTTCGATTTCGGGCCGTCCTTCATCTACAAGGACCAGACGGTGAACGACATCATCGCCCAGGGCTTCCCGGTGACGCTGACCTACGGCTTCTGGTCCTTCGTGGTGGCCACGGTCGTCGGCATGTCGCTGGGGATCATGGCGGCCGTCTATCACAATTCCTGGCTCGACTACCTCGCCGTCGGCATCTCGGTCGGCGCGCAGGTGCTGCCCAACTTCGTTATGGCGCCGATCCTTGTGCTGGTGTTCACGCTTTGGCTCGGCTGGCTACCGGGCGGCGGCTGGCAGGGGGGCCAGTGGCAATACATCGTGATGCCGGTGATCGCGCTCTCGACCTCCTTCATGGCCTCGATCGCGCGGCTCACCCGCTCGTCGATGCTGGAAGTGCTCAACGCCAACTACATCCGCACCGCACGGGCCAAGGGCCTTCCGATGCGGCGGGTGATCTTCCGCCACGCGCTCAAGCCCGCGCTGCTGCCGGTGATCTCCTACCTCGGGCCGGCTTTCGTCGGCATGATCACCGGGTCGGTGGTCATCGACATGTATTTCTCCACCGGCGGCATCGGCGTGTTCTTCGTCAATTCGGCGCTCAACCGGGACTACTCGGTGATCATGGGGATCACCATCCTGACCGGCGCGCTGACCGTCCTTTTCAACCTCGTGGTCGATATCCTCTACGCCTGGATCGACCCCAAGATCCGATACTGAGGCCGCCCATGCTGCTCAACCGCAAGGCCGCCGCCGACCTCGCCAGCGCCGACATGGCGCCGGCCATCGAGGGCCGGTCCCTCTGGGCCGACGCCCGCATCCGCTTCTTCCGCAACAAGGCCGCCGTCGCCGGGTTGATCGTACTGATCCTCGTCGCCCTCTTCGCCGCCTTCGGCAGCCACCTGTCCGCCTGGTCCAACGAGGAGGTCGACTGGTCCGTGCTTGGCCAGGTCGAGACCATGGGCAAGCCGACCCTGTTCGGCGGGCCCGCCGGCGACAAGCCGCACTTTTTCGGCACCGACGAGCTGGGCCGCGACCTCTTCGCCCGCACCGTGCAGGGCACCCAGATCTCGCTGATGGTCGGCCTGATCGGCGCGCTGATCGCCGTGTTCGTGGGCACGATCTATGGCGCCACGGCCGGCTATTACGGCGGGCGCACCGACAGCGTGATGATGCGCATCGTCGACGTGCTGATGTCGGTGCCTTACATGTTCGTGCTGATCCTGCTGCTGGTCGTCTTCGGCCGGTCGGTGCTCATGCTCTTCGTCGGCATCGGCCTGATCTCCTGGCTCGACATGGCGCGGATCGCCCGCGGCCAGACGCTCTCGATCAAGAACAAGGAGTTCGTGGAGGCCGCCCACGCCATCGGCGTCCGCCCCTCGACCATCATCCGCCGCCACATCGTGCCGAACCTGCTTGGCGTGGTGATCGTCTATGCCACGCTGCTGGTGCCCTCGATGATCATCTACGAGAGCTTCATCTCCTTCCTGGGCCTCGGCGTGCAGGAGCCCAACACCTCCTGGGGAGCGCTGATCAGCCAGGGCGCGAGCCAGATGCAATACGGCACGCTCTGGATGCTCGGCTTCCCTCTCTTCTTCTTCGTCATCACGCTCTTCGCCTTCTTCTTCGTCGGCGACGGTCTGCGCGATGCGCTCGACCCGAAGGATCGCTGACCCATGGCGCTGCTTGAAATCAAGGACCTCAGCGTCAAGTTCGAGACCAACGACGGGATCGTGTCGGCGGTCAACGGGGTCTCCTTCAACGTGGATCAGGGCGACACGCTCGCCATCGTCGGCGAGAGCGGGTCGGGCAAGAGCCAGACCGCCTTCGCCGCCATAGGCCTGCTGGCCCGCAACGGGCGCTCCGCCGGTTCGGTCAAGTGGGACGGACAGGAGATCCTTAACCTGCCGGAAGCAAAGCTGAACCGGATCCGCGCCTCCGAGATCGCGATGATCTTCCAGGATCCGATGACCTCGCTGAACCCGTTCCTGAAGGTCTCTGAGCAGATGGAAGAGGTGCTGACCCTGCACCGGGGCATGTCCCGGCGCGAGGCCCGCGCCGAGTGCATCCGTATGCTCGACGCGGTGCGCATCCCCGATGCGGCGGCGCGGATCACCATGTATCCGCACGAGTTCTCCGGCGGCATGCGGCAGCGGATCATGATCGCCATGTCGCTGCTCTGCCGTCCGCGCCTGCTGATCGCCGACGAGCCGACCACGGCGCTCGACGTGACCGTGCAGGCGCAGATCATGGACCTGCTGCGCGACATCAAGAACGAGTTCAACACCGCGCTGATCCTCATCACCCACGACCTCGGCATCGTCGCCGGCTCCTGCGATCGGACGATGGTGATGTATGGCGGGCGGATCATGGAGCGCGGGCTGACCTCGGAGATCTTCGAGCATCCCACGCATCCCTATACGCTGGGCCTGCTCGAGGCGGTGCCGCGGCTCGACCGCAAGGAAGAGGTGCTGCCGACCATCCCCGGCGAGCCGCCCGACATGCTGCGGGGCTTCAAGGGGTGCCCGTTCGAGCCGCGCTGCCCGCTGCGCATGGAGCATTGCGCGACCGAACCGCCGGCATTGGAACGCCAGTCGGCGACGCGCGTGCGCGCCTGTCACCGCAAACCGGAGGAGGTAGCATGAGCGATGCGCCCCTGCTGAAGGTCGAGGATCTTCAGGTCACGTTCGATGTGCGCCCGCGCGGCGCCTGGCCCTGGACCCCGTCGCTCAAGTTGCACGCCGTGGGCGGCGTGAGCTTCGAGCTGGAGAAGGGTGAGACGCTGGGGATCGTGGGCGAGTCCGGCTCCGGCAAGTCCACCGTGGCCCGCGCCATCATCAACACCATCCCCGCCTCCGGCGGCCGCATCCTCTGGAAGGGCCAGGACCTGCTGACGATGAACACCGGCGACCGTCGGCGGCACCGGCAGGTCGCGCAGATGGTCTTCCAGGACCCGCTCGCGGCGCTCAACCCGCGGATGAAGGTCGGAGAGATCATCGCCGAGCCGCTGGTGACCCACAAACCCGAGACCAAGAAGGCCGAGGTCAAGCGGCGCGTGGGCGAGCTGATGGAGCGCGTCGGCCTGCTACCGAACCAGATCAACCGCTACCCGCACGAATTTTCCGGCGGCCAGTGCCAGCGGATCGGGATCGCCCGCGCACTGATCCTGAATCCGGAACTGGTGATCTGCGACGAGCCGGTCTCGGCGCTCGACGTCTCGGTGCAGGCGCAAGTGATCAACCTGCTGGCCGAGCTGCAGCGCGACCTCGGGCTGTCGCTGATCTTCATCGCTCACGACCTCAGCGTGGTGAAGCACATCTCGGACCGCATCCTGGTGATGTATCTCGGCCGGGTAATGGAGACGGCGCAGGCCGACGAGCTGATCGAACACCCGGTCCACCCTTACACCCGCTCGCTGGTGCAGGCGGTGCCGATCCCCGATCCCAAGGTCGAGCTCGCCCGCGAGCATCCGGTGCTCGAAGGCGATCTGCCCTCGCCGCTGAAGCCGCCGTCCGGCTGCGTCTTCCGCACCCGCTGCCCGCTCGCGAAACCGGCCTGCGCCGCGGGGCTGCCGGAGATGCTGCCAGTCGGGCCCGGACATCACTCCGCCTGTCCGGTGACGGCGATGGAGGGCCGGGCAGAGCTCGCTTGAGGCCTTAAAGGACCTGAAAAGGGCGCGTCGGATCCTCCGGCGCGCCCTTTTTTGCAGGATACGAAACAGTGGGGCGGGTCATGCCGCCCAACGCTGGGTTGGCTCAGGTCTCGTCGTCCTTTGCGCCGTCGTCCCCGGTCGCATAGTCCACGGGGGCCTCTGCGCTGCTGCCGGACCCGCCGGAGGCCAGCATCGGAGCCGCGGCGGCGCCGGCCGGCATCTTGATGTGCATGTCCGTCTGCGGGAACGGGATCGAGATGCCGTTGGCGTCGAAGGCTTCCTTCACCGAACGGTTCAGGTCCCACAGCACCGACCAGTAATCGGCGCTCTTTGTCCAGGGCCGGACGATGAAGTTGACCGAGCTGTCGGCCAGCGCGCCGACCCGGATCACAGGCGCGGGGTCCTTCAGAACCGCCGGATGCGACGTTACGACCTCCTCGAGCACCTGCTGGGCCTTCTCGATGGAATCCTCGTAGCCGATGCCGAACTGCATATCGACGCGGCGGATGTCGGAGGCGGTGGTGTTGGTGATCACGTCGCCCCAGACCTTGGAGTTGGGGATCACGATCACCTGGTTGTCGGGCGTGGTGACCGTGGTGGAGACCACCGAGACCGACTTGACCGTCCCCGAGGTTCCGCCCGCTGTGATGTAGTCGCCCTCGTCGAAGGGCCGGTTGATCATGATCATCAGGCCCGCGGCGAGGTTGCCCAGCGTGTCCTGCATCGCAAAGGCGATGATGAAGGAGGCACCACCGACGACCGCGAAGAGCGGCGAGATGTCGACGCCGAGCGCCGAGAGCACGATCATCAGCCCGATTGCGACGGTCACCCAGTAGACGACCATCGCGAGGAAGGCCTGCAGCAGCTTGGATAGGTCCGGGATCTTTCCGAACAGGCGCCTTGCATAGGAGCGAACGAACCGGGCGACGATGAGCAGCGCCAGGAAGGCCGCGCCGATGATCGCCACGTTCTTGGCGATGCGCAGGCCCCCATCCTCGGAGGTCGTCCAGTTGGCCGCCATCCGCAGCAGCGCCTGCCAGTCGGCGCGCTGCGTCTCCTCGACGAGGATCGCGCTGCGGTAGTTGCGGAGCGATGCGACGGTTGCTTCGTCCCCGCCCTTCTTCTCGAGAGCGTCGATCACGGCGCTGTAGCGGTCGAAACCGTTCCCGCGCACGTCATTGAGCTCCACGATCGAATTTATGTCCGCCTCGGTCGCCTCCTTGCCGCCGGTGCGCGAGGCGATGGTGGCCTCAACGACGGCGGAAGTCTGTTCCTGAACGATGCCCTGCCAGGTCTCCGCCAGCGCGGTGAGCTGATCTGCCGTGAGAGGCAGCAGGCGCAGCTCGAATTCCTCGAGATCCATCGTCAGGCTGGTCAACTCCTCGGGATAGCTCGGTGGTTCCTCGGCCGGAGCCTCCTCGGCCGCGGGCGCTTCGGCGGGGGGGGCGGTTGCCGTGTCCTCGGCAGCAGGCGGGGTCTGGGCTGCCAGTGGCAGCGCCCAGGCCACGGCGACCGCCACGGTCACGCATGCCAGCAGCGTCAAGATCCGGCTCGCCACGTTCCCAATTCCGGAGTGGATCATTGGTCGTCTCCTCGATCTCTGCGGTTCGGGCCGATCCCGTTCGCATGTCGGCCCGGCGCCACCATGCACAGGTCGGGACCGAGACGAAAGGCCCAGTCTCCCGCGGCGCATGTGTGACCATTGCGCAAGCCGCAGCGAATGGTAGGGTGCGCACCGAATTAGACCAGCGAGAGCCCGTGACGCATTCCCCGACAATCGACGACGATCTGGAAGACCTGATCGCCTGTCCCACCTGCGATGCGCTGTATCGAGTGGCCGCTCCGGGGAATGGCGAGCGGGCAGTCTGCGCGCGCTGCCACCACGTGCTGATCGCTCCGGTGGAAGGCGCGATCCTCAGAGTCGTCGCACTTGCCCTGACGGTCGTGATCCTTCTGGTGACCGCGCTCTTCATGCCGTTCCTGAGCATCGAGGCCTCGGGCCTGCACAATGCGACCTCGATCTTTGAGGCGGCGCTGGCGTTTTCCCGGGCGCACATGGTTGTGCTGTCGCTGGCAGTGATATCGCTCATCATCTTCATCCCGATCCTGCGGGCGCTGCTGCTGATCTACGTGCTGACACCTCTGATGTTGCGCCGCCGGCCATGGCCGGGAGCGCGCACCGCGTTCCGGCTCTCGGAACACCTCCGGCCCTGGTCGATGGCCGAGATCTTTGTGCTCGGCGTCGGGGTGGCGCTGGTCAAGATCACCGCGATGGCCCATGTGGAACTCGGGATGGCCTTCTGGCTCTTTGCCCTTCTGGTCGTGGTGACAGTGTTCCAGGATGGATACCTTTGCCGCTGGTCGATCTGGCACGCGCTGGAGGAGTCGCCGGATCCGGAGGCGCCGATGTCGATCGCGCAGCCCGACGAGGTGCACGCCCATGGCTGAGGCGCATCCGATGCACCTGTTGACGGCACGCGATGCGGGGATGGTGGCCTGCACCGATTGCACGCGGGTCTGGCCGCTGGAAACCGAGCGCTGCCCGCGTTGCGGCGCCAAGCTCGTTTCGCGCGACCGCCACAGCCTCAGCCGGGTCTGGGCCTGGTGGGTCGTCGGGCTGATCTGCTACTTCCCCGCGAACCTGTATCCGATGCTCAACACGACATTCATGGGCAAGACATCGGGCGACACGATCGTCGGCGGCGCTGTGACGCTGGCAATGCATGGCGCGATCCCGGTGGCGCTCGTCATCCTGATCGCCTCGGTGGCGATCCCGATGGGCAAGTTCGTCGCCGTCGCCTATCTCGCGCTGTCGGTGCAGCGCGGCTGGCACACCAGCAAACTCCGTCGCACACAGCTCTACGAGATGGTGGAATTCATCGGCCGGTGGTCGATGATCGACGTTTTCGTCGTCGCTGTGCTCTCGGCCCTTGTGCAGCTATCCGTCGTGGTTTCGATCCAACCCGGCCCGGCGGCCCTGAATTTTGCGCTTTCGGTGGTGTTCACCATGCTCTCGGCCCGGTCCTTCGACAGCCGGCTGATCTGGGACAGCATCGAACGCGACGGTGAAGAGGAAGACCTGACGTGACCGACCAGATCCCCCAGACCCCGGTGAAGCCGGCCAAGCGCAGCCTGCTCGACCGGGTGTCCATCGTCTGGGTCATCCCCATCGTTGCCTTGGCGATCGCGCTCGGCATTGCCTGGAACAGCCTGCAGAACCGCGGCGCGCTGATCGAGATCGCCTTTGCCGACGCCTCGGGCATCGTCGCCGAACAGACCCACCTGCGGTATCGCGAGGTCTCTGTCGGCGTCGTCGAGGAGGTGACCTTCACCGAGGATCTCAGCGCCGTTGTCGCACATGTCCGGCTCGACAAGGAAGTGGAGCCCTACGTCGATTCCGGCGCGGTCTTCTGGGTGGTCGAACCGGAGGTCTCGGCCCGCGGCATCTCGGGGCTCAACACCGTGCTGAGCGGTGTCTATATCGAGGGCAGCTGGGACGGCGTTCCCGGAGGGTTGGAGAAGCACTTCACCGGTCTCGAGCAGCGCCCGGTGTCCCGCCCGGACGAAGAGGGCCGGCGGATCGTGTTGACGACCAACACCGGCAAGGGCCTGAGCGAGGGCACTCCCATCCTCTACAAGGGGCTGGAAGTCGGCCGCGTCGGCCGCCCGCAGCTTTCCTCCGACGGGGTGACGATCACCGCAGAGGCCTTTGTAGCCGCGCCTCATGACCAGCTCCTGACCAGCCGCAGCCGTTTCTGGGATGCCTCGGGATTCTCGTTCAATCTCGGCGCAGGCGGTGCGTCGGTGGATGTCGAGAGCATCTCGGCGCTGATCTCAGGCGGCATCAGCTTCGAGACCGTCGTGTCGGGCGGGGCCCCCGTGGCCGACGGCGCGCGCTTCGCGGTCTTCGGCAACCAGGACGACGCCCGCACCAGCCTGTTCGACGGGACGACCGCTGACGGCGGCACCCTGGAGATCGCGATGGTCTTCGAGGAGAACGTCAACGGGCTTACCGTCGGGGCGCCGGTGACCCTGCGCGGGCTCGAGATCGGCGAAGTCGTCGGGCTGACCGGGAGGGTCGATCCGGAACAGTTCGGCGACGACCGCGTCCGGCTCGTCGTGGTCCTGGCGATCGAACTGGAGCAACTCCAGCTGGGGCAGGATGCAACGGAGGAGGCGGATGTCCTGGATTTCTTCGAACAGGCTGTTTCCGAAGGTTGGCGGGCCCGGCTTTCAAAAGCGTCTCTGCTGACCGGGGGATTGAAGATCGAGATGCTGCAGATCCCCGACGCCGCGCCCGCGACTTTCATGCGCGACGCGGAGCCATATCCGATCTTTCCGAGTGTGGAGGCGGATCTCACCGGCGTGACGGCATCGGCCGAAGGCCTGCTGAAGCGGGTCAACGAGTTGCCCATCGAGGAACTCCTGCAATCCGTCACGACCTTCATGGAAAATGCCGCCGCGCTCGTGTCGAGCGACGACATCCAGTCGCTGCCGGCCGAGGTGCGCGGCGTCGTGACCGACGTCAGGGGGGTGATCGGCTCCGAGGCGCTGAAGGAGCTGCCCGACCGTCTGACCGGCATCGCGGACCAGATGATCGCCGTGCTTGACGATCTGCAGGAGCGTGAAGGCGTTGCCAAGCTGGTCGACGCGGTGGACAACGCCAGCGCCGCGGCGGCGAGTGTTGCCGATGCGGTGCAGGAAGTGCCTGCTCTTCTGGAGCGGATCGAAGGCGTGGCGGCGAAGGCCGAGGCGCTGGACCTGGAGGCGCTGCTGGCGCAGGCGACCGGGCTCGTGGAGAACGCAAACGGCATTCTCGGGACAGAGGCTGCCAAGGCTTTGCCCGCACAGCTGACGCAGGCCCTGGGAGAGGTCGAGAAAGCCGTCACCGAGGCCACCTCGCTGATCGCGGAGTTCAACGAAGCCGATGCGGCGGCGCAGCTCAACGAGGCGATCGCCGCCGCGGGCCGCGCGGCCGACGGCGTGAGCGCCGCGGTCGAGGGCGTGCCGGCGCTCGTCGAGCAGATCGAGGCAGTGGCGGCCAAGGCCGAGGCGATGGAACTCGACGCGTTGGTGAACGAAGTGACCTCGCTGGTCGAGAGCGCCGAGGCGCTGATCGGGACCGAGGCCGCGCGGGCGCTGCCACAGAGCCTCAACGCGGCACTCGACGAGCTGGGCGCGGCGCTCGCCGAACTCCGGGAGGGCGGCACGGTGGAGAACGTCAATGCCACCCTGGCGTCGGCGCGCGAGGCGGCGAGCTCGGTGGCGCAGGTCACGGACGACCTGCCGGGGCTGGTACAGCAGGCCGAACAGGTGCTGCGCGAGGCCGAACTGGCCCTGGCGGGACTGTCGGACACCGGTGCGCTCAACCGCGACGCCCGCGAGGCATTGCGCCAGGTTGCCCGCGCGGCGGATTCTGTGCGTTCGCTGGCCCGGATGCTGGAGCGCAAGCCGAACGCTCTGGTCACCGGCAAGTAGGGCAGGGCTCCCGCCCGTCGTCACCGCATCGCAGATGCGGCTCCTCCCGTTGGGCCGGGCCGCGCGCAGGCCGCGCGCGGCGCATCCGGCGTGGATGTTTCGAAACAGGTGAAGCGGCGGCGCGGCTCAATTGGAGGTGAGTGCTCTGGCCTCGGTGGTGGTGGGCAAGCAGGCGAAGCCTGCCCGGCCCAACGGGATGAGATGCCGCTAGGCATCGAAGACGGGCGGGAGTACCCCTTCGCAGGTTGCCTATCCCGGGGGATGGGTAGGTGTCTCCCCGATTGATTGTGCCGACGCAGCATCTTGCCGCCATCCGTCGCGCCGCTATGCTGCGCCGAACAAAAGAACTCAGACCGATCGGACAGTCATGCGCCTCGTGCTTCCCGCTCTCGCCTTTTCGCTGTTGTTGACGGCATGCAGCGCCCCTCCTGTCCGGTATGCCGCGGCGCCGGTCGCCTCGGGGGATCGCATCGGTATATCTGTCTCCCAACTGGAGGTGCGGGAGGTGTCGCTGCCGACTTACGCCCAGTCCGAGGAGATCTGGCGCGAAGCGGAGGGAGGCGCGCTCGAGGCGGATTCCTCGGCGCTCTGGGCCGACGATCCCGCGCGCGGGGTGACAATGGAGCTCAGCCAGCATCTCGCCGCCTTCACCGGCGCGCGGGTGGCGGCCGAGCCCTGGCCCTTCGAGGACCTGCCGCAGGCGCGGCTGATCGTGCGCGTCAGCGAGATGGTCGCCGGCGCCGATGGCCGCTTCCGGCTTTCGGGGCAGTACTTCGTTTCGCGGCTCTCCGCCGGGCGCGACTACTCAGGCACGTTCAACGTCAGCGCGCCCATCGCGCCCGACAGCGGGTCGTCCGGCATTGCCGCGGCGCGGGCCGTCGCCGTGCGCGACCTGGCGCGGCAGATCGCGTCCCGCGGGATCTAGGTCAGGGGCCCGGCGCCTGAGCCGTGAACGGCGCGGCGCCGGTCCTTGGCTCAGGCCGGCCGACCGAACAGGCGCAGCCGGCTGACCCCGCCATCGGGGTGGATGTTGAAGCGCACGTGGGTCACCGGGCCGAGCGCTTCCAGCCCTTCGCGGAAGTCGTGAATCGCGTCGGGGCCGAGCTTGCGCTCCGGCAGCAAGGTTTTCCAGAACATCGAATCGGTGACCAGCGCATCGGTCAGCCCGTCGCCGAAGTTCAGCATGTCCGCCGCCTGAAGCGAGCAGCGGTCGGGGTAGTTGCCCTTGAAATGCGCCGTGTCGACCTCGATCCGTTCGACGACGCCACGCGCCCCGAGCGCGATCACCATCCAGTCGTACCCCGGTTCGCGCCGACGGCGGGTTTCCCAGCCGTCGCCCATGTTGGTGCCGCGCCCGGGCGCGAGCAGGCGGTTGTAGTCGCCATAATGTGCGTCCGACATCGCCAGGATGCGGCCGCCGTTCAGCGAAGCGGCAAGGTCGATGTCCTGCCCGTCATGCGTCGGGTCGAGTTCCGGCACGCCGAAGACGCGCAGCCGCGCCACGCCGCCGTCAGGATAGATGTGAATCCGGATGTGGGTCCAGCTTTCGAAGCTTTCGCAGCGGAAGAAGTGATGTCCGTCCGGCCCGAGCGCCCGGTGCGGCAGGATCTGCGCCCAGCTGGTCTCCTCGGTGACCTCGCGGGTACTGGCGGCCTCGATCCGGCAGGCCGGGGCGTAGTTGCCGGTGAAATGCCGCGTGTCGACGTCGAATCCAAGGATGCGGCCCGGTGCGGCGAGCTTGATCACCGCGTGGTCGTGGCCGCCATCGCGCCGCCGCTGCGTCTCCCAGCCGTCCATCCACTTGCCATGGTCATCGAACTTGCCCTCGATGAAGACCGGCTCGCCGTCGGCCAGCATGCGTTCCAGCGGCGCGAAGAACTCGTTGGTGGAGGATAGTCCGCGCGCGCCGAGACCGGCGGACGCGAGGTTGATGCCGGTCCGGGCGTAGAGCGGAACGTCGGCGTTGAGGGATTCGATCGTGGGCATCGGGGTGTCTTTCGGTCGTTTGCGGGGCCGGTCCGGCAGGTTCCGCCCCTGTGCCTCGGGGGCCATTCGTGGCTTCGGAGGGACGTCGGGGCCGAACGGTATCGTTGCGGTCTGGTTGTCGGATGTTCTGGCCCGCGGCTGCAGGCAAGACAAGAGGCCGCGCGACGGATGTGGGCGCGCTGCCGGGAGTTCGCACCGCCGCCGCGTGGTGCGCCCAATTCCTAGTCGAATGCCGAACGATCGCGCAACAGGCAATGCGAAGAGGCGGTTTCGGTTTGATATCGGGGCGGGTTTGCTGAACTCTTCGTCAGACAGGATCTGGAGGCGCATTTTGGTTGAAACGACTTTTCTCATGGCCTGGGCGGAACTTGCCGTTCGCTGGCTGCATGTGATCGCGGGCATCGCCTGGATCGGGTCATCCTTCTATTTCATCGCGCTCGACCTCGGGTTGAGGAAGGCGCCGGACATGCCGGAGGGCGTGGGCGGCGAGGAATGGCAGGTGCACGGCGGCGGTTTCTATCACCTCCAGAAATACATGGTCGCCCCGGCGCGGCTGCCCGCGCACCTGATCTGGTTCAAGTGGGAGAGCTACACGACCTGGCTCAGCGGATTCGCGATGCTGATCCTCGTCTATTACCTCGGCGCAGACCTGTTCCTGGTCGATCCGGAGGTGCTCGATATGCCCTCCTGGCTCGCGATCCTTATCTCGGTGGCCTCGCTCGGCCTGGGCTGGGTGGCCTACGACCGGATCTGCAAGTCACCCTTCGGCGAGGACAACACCAAGCTGATGCTCCTGCTCTACCTGATCCTCGTGGTCATGGCCTTCGCTTATACCCACGTCTTTTCGGGGCGGGCGGCGATGCTGCATCTCGGCGCGATCACGGCCACGGTGATGTCGGCCAACGTGTTCTTCATCATCATCCCGAACCAAAAGATCGTGGTGGAGGATCTGAAGGCCGGGCGCGTGCCGGATGCGAAATACGGGAAGATCGCCAAGCAGCGCTCGACCCATAACAATTACCTGACGCTGCCGGTGCTGTTCCTGATGCTGTCCAACCATTATCCACTGGCCTTCGCGAGCGAGTGGAATTGGGTGATCGCCAGCCTTGTCTTCCTGATGGGGGTGACGATCCGGCACTATTTCAACTCGTTCCACGCCAGCGACTTCCCCAAGAAGGGCCCGCTCTGGACTTGGGGCGCGACGGCGCTGCTCTTTGCCGCGATTGTCTGGCTCTCGATGGCGCCGATCTATGGCGAGGATGGCGGCTGGGAAGAGAGCGCGCTCAGCCCGACCCAGCAGCGGTTCGTGGAGGCCGAGGGCTTTGCCGAGGTCTACGACATCGTGCAGGGCAACTGTTCGATGTGCCATGCGCCGGAACCAGTGTGGGAGGGCATTCCGGTCACGCCACGCGGCGTGAAGCTGGTGACCGAGAGCGACGTGGCGCGGCACGCGACGGAGATCTACCTGCAATCTGGCGTGACACGCGCAATGCCGCCGGGACGCGCCTCCTTCATGGAACCGGCCGACCGGGCCACGGTTGTCCGCTGGTACGAGGCCGGGCTTCAGGGCTGAAGTCGTTTTGGCGAGGGGCAGAGGCTCCCGCCCGTCGTCAGCGCATCCAAGTTGCGCCTCCTCCCGTTGGGCCGGGCCGCGCGCGCCGCGCGCGGTGCCTCCGGCGGGGATATTTCAAACAGGTGAAGGTGGCCGCGGCGCACGGATGGTCGAGCTTGCTGAGGTCGCTTCAGGGAGTGCATGCAGGCGAAGCCTGCCCGGCCCAACGGGATGAGATGCCGCAAGGCATGGAAGACAGGCGGGAGCGCTCCGCCGCAGGTCCTGTCAGGGGAGTGGCGTGAAGCCTGCGTCCGCCATCAGGCGGTTCGAAGCGGTCTCGACCACCGTTTCCAACCGCTTCATAAACTCGGCCTGGGGAAGGCCGGGGCCGATCGGGTCGAGGAATTCGACCACCGCGAGACCGGGTTTGCGACCGATCCCGGTGCGCGGCCAGAAGACGCCCACATTGGTGGCGGCTGGGACACAACCTTGTTCCAACTCTTCGTACAGGATACCCGCGCCGATCTTGTAGGGCTTGTCGACGCCCGGAGCGACCCGTGTCCCTTGCGGATAGATGATCAACTGGCCGGGTATGGCCCGTCCGGCCGCGACCCCCTTCTTCATCTGGCGGATTGCCTCTGTGCGCCGGCCGCGATCCACCGGAACGCAGCCGATCCATTTCGCGTACCAGCCGACGATCGGCACCCATTGCAGCTCGCGTTTCATGATGAATTTCGGCCGCGGCACCTCGGAGACGATCAGGATGATGTCGAGGAAGGACTGGTGCTTGGAGGCGATCAGGCATTCCTGCGTCGGCACCTCTCCCCGCACCTCGGTGCGCAGGCCGACCATCCAGGCGGCGCTCCAGCGGACCCAGCGGCACCAGGTGCGGCAGGCGGTGTAGGCGAGCGGCCGGTGGACGAGCACGAAGGGCGTGAAGGCAAGGGCCATCACGGCCATCATCAGGTAGATCTGGCCCACGAAGATGAGCGAACGCAGGTACTGGATCATGTCAGGGTGTCTCCCGCAATTGCCGGAAGGCGGCGAAGCGCGTGGCGGCGAAGGCGACCAGCGCCACGATAGGGGGCACGAGCAACGGCAGCCCCCACTGCGGCCCAACGAAGCCCAAGCCGGTGAGGAAGCCGCCGGCCGCGTCGGCTCGGGGCAGGGCGGCGATGGCGAGAATGCCGAGCAGGCTGCCGGCCAGCGCGCCCATCAGCGCCCTCAAGGTGTAGCGCCGAACGAAGGCTCGGGCGATGTAGGTGTCAAGCGCGCCGACGAGGCGCAGCGCGGCGATCACCCGGGCATTGGCGGCGAGCGCGGCCTGGGCCGCCAGCGTGATCATCGCCGCCGTGGCAGCCGAGATCAGCAGCAGCGACAGAAGCCCGAGCGTGCGCAGCCGGTTGGCGGCGCGGACCAGCGGCTCGCGCCATTGGGTGTGGTCGTCGAACAGCGCCCCGGGTGCCTCGCCGGCGAGGCGGGCGCGCAGGCCGGTGGTGTCGATGCCTTCCGAGGTTTCAACGACTTCGATCAGCGTCGGGATCCGCAGCCGTTCGATCGGCAGGTCGGGACCGAACCAGGGCTCGAGCAGGGCGCGTCGCTCGGCATCGGATAGGGGGCGGGCCTCGGCCACGCCCGGCGTCGTGCGAAGAACTTCCAGCGCCGCGGTGAGCTGGGCCTCGACCTGGCCAGCAGGCGCCGAGATCCGTACCGTCGCCGTCCGGGCCAGCGCTTCCGACCAGCGGGTCGCCAGCCGGTCGGTGGCGAGCGAAAGGGCGAGAGCAAACACGGCGAGGAACGCCATGGCGGCCGAGGTAAAGACGGTGAGCCGGGCGGTGAAGCCGGTGGGCGGCACGACGCGGTCGGCGCCGAACCGGCCGGTCACCAGGGCGAGAAGGTCGGCAAGGCGGTTCACAGGTCCGCCCCCGCCAGGTGAAGCCCGCGATTGGCGATCCGCAGCACCCGCGCCGGCACCTGGGACTTGGCGGCGCGGATCAGGTTCAGGTCGTGCGTCGCAACCAGCACAGTCTTGCCGAGGCGGTTGAGCTCCACCAGCAGCTGCAGCAGCCTGAGCGACATCTCCCAGTCGACGTTGCCGGTCGGCTCGTCGGCCAGCAGCAGTTCCGGGTCCATGATCACGGCGCGGGCCAGCGCGGCCCGCTGACGTTCGCCGCCCGACAGCTCCGGCGGGGTCGCGCCGGCGCGCGCGGCCAGCCCGACCCAGCCCATCAGGTCGCGGATGTTGCCGGCCTCGGCTTCCGGATCGCGGCCCGCGACGGTGAGCGGCAGCGCGAGGTTCTCGGTCAGCGGCAGGTGGTCGAGGAACTGGCAGTCCTGGTGCACGACGCCGATCCGGCGGCGCGTACGGGCGATGTCGTCCCGGCTCATGCTGCGCACCTCGCGGCCGAAGACATCGAGTTGTCCGCTGCTGGGCATCAGCTCCATGTAGCAGAGCTTGAGCAGCGTCGACTTTCCGGCTCCGGAGGGGCCGGTGAGAAAGTGGAACGAGCCCGGCGCCAGATGCAGCGAGACATCCCGCAGGAGGGCGTCGCTGCCGTAGGAATAGGCGACGTTCTGGAAGTCGATCACGCGTGGGGTTTCCCTGCCATTTGTGCCCGTTCTGCCCGAGGCGGGAAGCGGTTTCAACGGGTCGCAGCCAGCAATGGGCTGCATTGGCTTTGAGTTTTCACTTGCCGCTGCTACAAAACCGCAAAACAACACCTTAGACGGGCGGCGGTTTTTTGCCCGGGTCGAGAGGACGCCATGAAGCTCATCTGTCCGAATTGCGGGGCGCAATACGCGGTTGACGACCGGGTGATCCCGGAGACCGGGCGGGATGTGCAATGTTCGAGCTGCGGGCACACCTGGTTCCAGCGGCACCCCGACCACGATCCGGAACTGGCCGAGGAGCTTGGCTGGGAGCAACCCTCGCGGGGGCTGCAGTCGCCAGCCCCGCAGCCCGAACCTGAGCCCAAAACCGTGGCTCGGCAGGCGGACACGGTCGAGGAGACCGTGGCGGAGTACGAGGACGCAGGCCCACAGACAGACCAAATCGACGAAGCGCCGGAGGAGCCGGACTACAGCGCGGAATTCGGCGCGGCTCCCGAGCAGGCCCCTATGAGTGGGGCCACCGAATCGGCGGCCGAGGAACCCGTGGAGGAGCCAGCGCGCCGCCGGGTCGACGAGGACGTGCTGTCGGTCTTGCGGGAGGAGGCGGAGCGCGAGCAGGCAGCCCGGCGCGCCGAATCCGAGATTCCCGATTATCAGCCGGAACTGGCTATGCCCGAGCCCGAGCCGACGCCGAAGCATGGCACCGCAGACTATGCGGAGAAGGCGCCGGTGCGCGACGAGTTCGCGCCCTACGGGTATACGCCCGCCGGGTATCCTGCGCCGGCACCGGTGGCGTCGCGCCGGGAGTTGCTGCCCGACGTGGAGGAGATCTCCCCCTCGCTGGATGGAGATGACGAAGGCTACGACGGGCGCGGCCACCTGGATTACGAGACCCGGCAGATGCGCAAGCGCGGCTCGCGGATCGGTATCGGGCTGGCATTCCTGATATTTGGCGCCCTCGCGCTGGTCTATGCACGGTCTGAAAAGGTCGCCGAGTCGTTCCCCTCTTCTGCGGAGTCGCTTGCCGGATATGTCGCAAAGGTCGACGCCGGGCGCGTCTGGCTCGATCGGACATTGCGGGACATCGTCTCCGGCACTGCTCAGGATGGCGAGACCGAGGGCTGACGCCTTCGCTGGCCTTTACGGCGTTGAATTCTCAGTGGATGTCATGATCCGCGGCCGTATCGTGCCGCAGATGGTTTCCTGTCTTGACGTCGGGATGCTGCTGGAGCGAAAAGGCCCTTGCAAGCGCGCGAGCAATAATCTACCCAATTGCGGACCCAAGGCGAAATATCGTTGCCGGAGAGATATATGAGCTTCCGTATCCAACCTGCTGCTCCCGCCCGTCCGAACCGGTGCCAACTGTTCGGCCCGGGCTCGCGCCCTGCGATCTTCGAGAAAATGGCAGGCAGCGCCGCGGACGTGATCAACCTTGATCTCGAGGACAGCGTGGCACCGGATGACAAGTCGGAAGCCCGCAAGAACATCATCCAGGCGATCGGCGATGTGGACTGGGGCAGCAAGACGCTCAGTGTTCGGATCAACGGGCTCGACACGCCCTACTGGTATCGCGACGTGGTCGACCTGCTGGAGCAGGCCTCGGACCGGCTGGACCAGATCATGATCCCGAAGGTCGGCTGTGCGGGAGACATTTATGCCGTCGATGCGCTGGTAACGGCCATCGAGCGTGCGAAGGGCCGCACGAAGCCCATCGCATTCGAAGTGATCATCGAGAGCGCCGCCGGAATTGCCCATGTCGAAGAAATCGCCGCCGCCTCGCCGCGGATGGAGGCGATGAGCTTAGGCGCCGCGGATTTCGCGGCCTCCATGGGCATGCAGACCACCGGTATCGGCGGCACGCAGGAGAACTACTACATGATCCGCGAGGGCGTGAAGCACTGGTCGGATCCATGGCACTGGGCGCAGGCGGCGATCGTGGCGGCCTGCCGGACCCACGGCGTGCTGCCGGTCGACGGGCCGTTCGGTGATTTCTCGGACGATGAGGGCTATGTCGCGCAGGCGCGGCGCTCGGCGACGCTCGGCATGGTCGGCAAATGGGCGATCCACCCCAAGCAGGTGGCGCTTGCCAACGAGGTCTTTACGCCCTCGGAAGAAGCCGTAACCGAGGCCCGCGAGATCCTCGCCGCTATGGAAAAGGCCAAGGCCGAGGGCGCGGGCGCGACCGTCTACAAGGGGCGCCTGGTGGATATCGCCTCGATCAAGCAGGCCGAGGTGGTTGTGAAACAGGCTGAACTGATCGCCGGCTGACCGGCCGTATCGTTCTGCCAAGCCGGCCGGGAGAGGGGAGGCTCCCGGCCGGCAACTTTCTGAATGATCGACGCGCCGACTCAGGCCAACGGAATGCAGATGTCCGTGATCAGATCCTCGGGCGCTGTGTTGCCGGGCATATTGCGATAGATCTCGTAGGACGGCGCATCCTGGGGCTCCTCGCCCGAGTCGGGCAGCCAGGTGCCATAGAGATAGTGGTAAACCGCCTTGAGCCCCGAATAGGGCCCTTTCAGACGGTAGACGGCCACCTTGCCGCCATGCAGCTCGATCTGCTCGAGCGGGGCGTCGATCGGCGTCTCGGGGCCGACTTCGAATGCAGCATGGCTCCGCAGTTCCGCCGCAGGCGTGCTGTCGGGATCGTCGTAGAAGATGCCGATCATGCTCTTGACCTCGGGAACGAGATTGCGGGCTTCGGCGAGCGTCGAGAGCGTGTCATAGGCGGGGCCGATCTGGTCATAGGGGCCGCTATGGGCCACCGCGGCAAGTCGGCGGTCCGGGTGGGTGGTGATATCGACTTCGTTCATGTGGGCACCTCCTGTTCGTTCGAGGAAGTGTGCCACAGACTGCGTATCGTTTTCACGAAGCCCGATGAGGACGTTACCCATTCAAGCGGGTCATCTCCACGAAGCCGGTGAGGACGCCGGACAAAAGGCTATCGTCTGGCTTCGCGCAAACACGCCAAGTCGCCGACGAAAGGGCAGGCTTCCTGCCACGTCGCAGGCATTGGTGCGATGGGTGCGAATACCACGGCTCGCTCAATGGCGATCTGTTGCAAATCCATTGCCTCGGGGTCATATGGGAGCCGATCACATACGGGAGCCGCTGCATGAACTATCTGGAGTTCGAAAAACCCCTGGCCGAGATCGAAGGCAAGGCGGAGGAACTCAGGGCGTTGGCCCGGTCGAACGAGCAGATGGACGTGGAGTCGGAGGCCGCCGCGCTCGATGCCAAGGCGCAGACCATGCTCAAGGACCTCTATGGCAAGCTCTCCCGCTGGCAGAAGTGCCAGGTCGCCCGCCACGCCGAGCGGCCGCATTGCCGGGATTACATCAAGTCCCTCTTCACCGAATACACGCCGCTCGCCGGTGACCGGAACTTTGCCGATGACCACGCAGTGATGGGCGGGCTGGCGCGGTTCCAGGATCGCCCCGTGGTGGTGATCGGCCAGGAAAAGGGCGACGACACCGCCAGCCGGATCAAGCACAACTTCGGCATGGCGCGGCCCGAGGGCTACCGCAAGGCGATCCGCCTGATGGAGATGGCCGACAAGTTCGGCCTGCCGGTGGTGACGCTGGTCGACACGCCCGGCGCCTACCCGGGCAAGGGCGCGGAAGAGCGCGGGCAGTCCGAGGCGATTGCGCGCTCGACGCAGGCCTGCCTGCGAATCGGTGTGCCGCTGGTCTCGGTGATCATCGGCGAAGGCGGATCCGGCGGCGCGGTGGCCTTCGCCACGGCCGACCGACTGGCGATGCTGGAGCACTCGGTCTATTCGGTGATCTCGCCGGAGGGCTGTGCGTCGATCCTGTGGAAGGACGCGGAAAAGATGCGCGAGGCTGCCGAGGCGCTGCGCCTGACCGCGCAGGACCTCAAGGAGCTTGGCGTCACCGATCGGGTGATCCCGGAGCCGCTGGGCGGCGCGCATCGCAATCCCGCGCGCGCCATCGAGGGGGTCGGCAAGGCGGTCGGTGCCATGCTCGCGGAACTCGACGGACTCGACCGCAAGGCCCTCGTCGCGCAGCGCCGCAAGAAATACCTCGGCCTTGGCGCCAAGGGGCTGGCGGCCTGATCAGGCGCCGCCCGGCAGCATCCGGGCGGCAGGCGCGACCTCTGGTCCGAATCAAACGCATTCCGGCGAGTTTTCAAACTGCACAATAGGCGGGCATTGGAATTCTGTTCGAATTTCGCGTCGCCCGATCGGAAAAAATCGCTCTTCTGGTGTCGATCTGCGCAACTGCCGAAAAATTTCGCGTAGCGCCTTGTGCTAGCGTGCCCCGAAATTGGAGATGCGAAGATGATCGAAACCCCCTACCTTCTGTTCCTCGGCGATGCGCCGGACCAACTCGCCGCCAAGGTGGCCCAGGGCATCAAGGATTGGCGCCCAGAGTTCGCCGTCGGCCAGTTCCGTATGGAGGGCTGCAAGGCCGACATGCGCCTCCGCGACATGAGCCTGCAAGAGGCGTTGGACGCCGGCGCAAAGACGCTGGTGATCGGCGTCGCCAACCGGGGCGGGGTGATTTCGCCGGAGTGGCGCCATGTGCTGGCCGAGGCGCTTCTGGCGGGGTTCGACCTCGCCTCTGGCCTGCACAACCTGCTGCGGGACGAGCCGGAGCTGGTGGAGATTGCCAAGGCCGAGGGTCGGACGCTGCACGATGTGCGGATCCCGTCGGTCAAGTACCCGATCGCCAACGGCAAGAAGAGGACCGGCAAGCGCTGCCTCGCCGTCGGCACCGATTGTTCGGTCGGCAAGATGTACACGGCGCTGGCCGTCGATGCCGAGATGCAGAAGCGTGGCCTGAAGTCGACCTTCCGCGCGACAGGCCAGACCGGCATCCTGATCACTGGCGACGGTGTCCCGCTCGACGCGGTGATCGCCGATTTCATGGCCGGGTCCATCGAATACCTGACGCCGGACAACGACGACGACCACTGGGACCTGATCGAGGGCCAGGGCAGCCTGTTCCACGCCTCCT
This sequence comes from Tropicimonas aquimaris, assembly GCF_042676185.1. NCBI lineage: Bacteria > Pseudomonadati > Pseudomonadota > Alphaproteobacteria > Rhodobacterales > Roseobacteraceae > Tropicimonas > Tropicimonas aquimaris. The sequence goes on from NZ_JBHTJT010000021.1 coordinate 156,573, forward strand.
ATTCCGGCGTGACCCTGGCGCTGGTCCACGGCGGCCAGCCCGACGCGCTGATCCTCTGCCACGAGCCGACCCGGGCGCATATGCGCGGCCTGCCGGATTACACCCTGCCCACGCTGGAGGAGCTGCGCGACCTGTCGCTGACCCTCGCCCGCCGGGTGAACCCGGACGTGCAGGTGGTGGGCATCTCGGTCAACACGCAGCACATGTCGGACGACGAGGCGAACGCCTATCTTGCCGGGCTCGAGGCCGAGTTCGGCCTGCCGGCGGTGGATCCGTTCCGGCATGGCGCGGGCAAGCTCGTGGACGCGCTGGTCGCGGTCACCTGAGCGCGGCGCTTGTGAAATCCGGAGGCGAGAGTCTTCATGCCTCCGGCGGGGATATTTCCGGACAGAAGAAGCCGGGCGGCGTTCGGCAGAGGAAAGGCGTGAATATGGAAGTGACGATACGGCCGGACGTTTTCCGGCTGGCCCAGGTGTTCACCATAGCACGAGGTTCCAAGTCGGAGGCGCAGGTCATCACCGCCGTCCTGAAGGAGGACGGGGCCGAAGGCTGGGGCGAATGCGTGCCCTATGCGCGCTATGGCGAGAGCCTGGAGAGCGTGACCGCCGAGATCGCGGCGCTGCCCGAGAGCTTCGACCGTGCAGCCTTGCAGGAACTAATGTCGCCCGGTGCGGCGCGCAACGCGGTGGATTGCGCGCTGTGGGACCTCGAGGCGAAACGTGCGGGCAAGCGGGTGTGGGAGCTTGCCGGGCTCGCCGAGCCGGGGCCGCTGGAAACGGCCTACACCCTGTCGCTCGACACGCCGGAGGCAATGCAGGCCAGCGCCGCCGCCAATGCGCACCGCCCGCTGCTCAAGATCAAGCTGGGCACGCCCGACGACATGCCACGGCTCGAGGCGGTCCGGGCCGGCGCTCCGGCGTCGAAGATCATCGTGGATGCCAACGAGGGCTGGAGCGCCGAGGTCTATTCCGACCTCGCGCCGCATCTGCTGCGGCTCGGGGTGGCGATGGTGGAGCAGCCGCTGCCGGCCGGTGGGGACGACGACCTTCTGGGCCTGGAGCGACCGGTGCCTCTATGCGCCGACGAGAGCGTACACGACCGCGCCTCGCTGGCGGCGCTCAAGGGCAAATATGACATGATCAACATCAAGCTCGACAAGACCGGTGGGCTGACCGAGGCGCTGGCCCTGCGGGCCGAGGCCGAGGCCGCCGGGTTCGAGATCATGGTCGGCTGCATGGTGGGAAGCTCGCTGGCGATGGCGCCGGCCGTGATACTTGCGCAAGGCGTGGCCGTCGTGGACCTTGACGGCCCGCTGCTGCTGGCCGAAGACCGCGGCACACCGCTGATTTATGACAGCGAGGGCGTACACCCGCCGTCGCGGGAATTGTGGGGATAGGAGACCGCCATGAGCCGGATCGTTTACGTCAACGGGGAATATCTGCCGGAGGAGGAGGCCAAGGTCTCGGTCTTCGACCGGGGGTTCCTGTTCGCGGACGGGGTTTACGAGGTGACCTCGGTGCTCGGGGGCAAGCTGATCGATTTCGCCGGTCACGAGGCGCGCCTGCGCCGTTCGCTGAACGAGCTGTCGATGCCAGAGCCGGCCGCCATGGGCGAGCTGCTTGAGATCCACCGGGAGTTGGTGGCGCGCAACGAGATCGACGAGGGCCTCGTCTATCTGCAGGTCACGCGCGGCGCTCCGGCCGACCGTGATTTCGCCTTCCCCGGTGAGGAGGTGCCGCCGACGCTGGTGCTCTTCACCCAGTCGAAATCCGGCCTTGCCGACAGCCCGCAAGCCCGCAAGGGAATCAAGGTGATCTCGGTCGAAGACATTCGCTGGGGCCGCCGCGACATCAAGACGGTGCAGCTGCTCTACCCCTCGATGGGCAAGATGATGGCCAAGAAGGCTGGCGCCGACGATGCCTGGATGGTCGAGGACGGGTTCGTGACCGAGGGGACGTCGAACAACGCCTACATCGTCAAGAACGGCAAGATCATCACCCGCAACCTCGGCACCGAGATCCTGCACGGGATCACCCGCGCGGCGGTGCTGCGCTTCGCCCGCGAAGCGCAGATGGAGGTCGAGGAGCGTCCCTTCACCATCGAGGAGGCGCAGCAGGCGGACGAGGCCTTCTTTACCTCGGCCTCGGCCTTCGTGATGCCGGTAGTGGAGATCGATGGCTCGGTTCTGGGCGACGGAACGCCGGGTCCGGTGTCTCGGCGGCTGCGCGAGATCTATCTCGACGAGAGCCGCAAGGTCGCGGTCTGAGGTTGCTCTGCCGGCTGCAAGGGCCGGCTAGGCGATGCGGACCGGAGAGGGCGGGAAGTTCCCGCCCTTTTTCGTACGCGTCAGGCGAGGTCAAGCGGACGGTGTTTCGAGATACAGGTCGAGATCGCTGTCGGCGGGAACCCCGGGGAGCCGCACGAGCACTCGGTCAAGAAAGAGGAGTTCGAGGCCCCGGCCGCGCGCGTCCGGCTGGATGGCGAAGCCCGAGTCCTCGTTGTTGGACGAGGCGACCCGGGACAGTTGCACCACCAGCGCTTCGTGTCGCGGGTCGAAGCCGTGAAGGGTGACGGGCACGCCCCTCGACAGGTCGAGCGCCACGCCCGGGGTCCGTCGCGGCGCACCGGCGGCGTCCCTGTGGGCGGAGGTGCTGATGGAGAGCGAGACATCGCGCGTGGAGCGCAACAGGTCCGTGTAGGCCAGGACGATGGCGACAAGGATGATGCCAAGTGCGATGATGTTCAGCATGCTCTTCCTTTCGCCCCCGAAGAAAAGCTAGCCAGCCACCGCAATTCGGTCAAACTTCTGCCGAATTCCGGAATTTGCCCGCAACAATTTTCACCCAATGGGTGCTCTGTTGCTGGCGCTTGGTCAATTGCCGTCGAGAAGGGCCAAAAGGAGGCGAGAATCGGTCATCGCCGGTGAGAGCGTTCCCGCGCCCAGGGCTCAGACCTTGTCCGCGGGGCCGACATTGTCGCGGAACGCCTTCTCGAACTCGGCCTGCTTCTCGGGGCTGGCCGGGCTCTGGTTGCGCGACTTCCAGGCATCGTAGGGCATGCCGTAGAAGATCTCGCGTGCTTCGGTCTGATCCATCTCCAGCCCCCGCTCGGCGGCGGCTTCCTGGTACCAGCGGGACAGGCAGTTCCGGCAGAATCCGGCGAGGTTCATCAGGTCGATGTTCTGCACGTCGACGCGGTCGGTCATCAGGTGCTGGCGAAGCCGGCGGAAAGCGGCGGCTTCGAGTTCGATGCGGGTCTGGTCGTCCATGGTCGGTCCTCCTCCGGGGAAATCAGATCTTGCAGTCCTGCAGCGCGGCCTTAAGCAGCGGGGCAAGCCTGCGCCCCCACGCCTTTTGCTGCTCTACGGTATCCAGCAGATCCTGCCGAAGTTCCAGAAGCACGTGGGGCCGGCCATGTTGCAGAGCGTGCCGGTCGATCGAGTCTCCGGGCTGGTGCCCTGCATAGGGCTCGTTGTCGCCGACGCAGAGCTCCGGATCGGCGCGCAGCCGACGGATCAGGCTCACCGACAGGGCATTGTGCGGCGGCGAGTGCAGGATGGCGACATGCCAGGGCCGTGGCGGCCGGCCGCGCAACTGCGGGGTGAAACTGTGCACCGCGACGATCACCCGGTCGGCACGGGAGGCCGCGAGTCGGCCAAGTTCCGCGTGATAGGGGCGGTAGCAAAGCTCCATGCGACGTTCGGTCTCGGCGGCGTCGGCATGGCGGTTCTGCGGGATAATGGTGCCGTCATAGAGTCGCATCAGCAGCGTCGGATCGTCCTCGCCGCGGTTCGGATCGATCACCAGGCGGGAGAAGTTCGACGTGATCAGTGGCGCCCCGAGCCCGTCTGCCAGTGCATGCGCAACCCCTGCTGCACCGGGATCATAGGCGATATGGCGGGCCATGTCGCCCTGCGGCAGACCCAGTGTCCCGCCGCCGATCTGCGGGGGGACGGTGTTGGTTGCGTGATCGCAAGTGATCAGCCAGCGGCTGTCCCGGTCTTCTCCGGCGGTATGAAAGGCGTGGTATGTCATGACGGTGTGATGTATTCCGCGCATGGGTGTAATGCGTCCTGCGGCGAAGAGCCAGAGGCCGACGGTCTGGCAATTGGGGAAGTTTACCGCTAACTGTCCCGCGCGACCCAGCACCAACCCAGCACCATACGAAAGGTTGTCCGATGAGACGGATGCGGAATGTGAAAATCGTGGCCACCCTTGGCCCCTCTTCGGACGACTATGACACGATACGCCGTCTCTTCGAGGTCGGGGCGGATGTGTTCCGCCTGAACATGAGCCACGGCAGCCACGACGAAATCCGCGAACGCCACACGATCATCCGTCAGATCGAGCGCGAACTTGGGCGGCCAATCGCGATCCTCGCCGACCTCCAGGGCCCGAAACTTCGGGTCGGTGTGTTCGCCGGCGATTCCGAGGAACTGGTGGAAGGCGCGGCCTTCCGCATGGACCTCGATCCCACCGAAGGCGACTCGAGCCGCGTGTGCCTGCCGCACCCCGAGATCTTCAAGGCGCTCCGCCCGGGTGCGAGCCTGCTGGTCAACGACGGCAAGATCCGCCTGCGGGTCGAGAAATGCGGCGAAGATTTCGCGAACTGCACCGTGGTGACAGGTGGCACGATCTCGAACCGGAAGGGCGTGAACGTGCCCGATGTGGTGCTGCCGGTCGCTGCGCTTTCGGACAAGGACAAGGCGGACCTCGAGTTTGTCTGTGAACTGGGCGTTGACTGGGTGGCGCTCTCCTTCGTGCAGCGCCCCGACGACGTGCTGCAAACCAAAGAACTGGTCAACGGTCGCGCCGCGGTGCTCTCCAAGATCGAGAAGCCGGCCGCCGTGGAAGCCTACGACGATATCCTCGCGGTCTCCGACGGGATCATGGTGGCGCGCGGCGATCTGGGCGTCGAACTGCCGGTGCAGGCCGTTCCGCCGATCCAGAAGCGGCTGATCCGCGGCGCCCGTGCGGCGGCCAAGCCGGTGATCGTCGCCACGCAGATGCTGGAATCGATGATTGAGAGCCCGATGCCGACGCGCGCCGAGGTTTCCGACGTTGCCAACGCCATCTACGAGGGCGCCGACGCGGTGATGCTGAGTGCGGAATCGGCCGCCGGCGAATACCCGCTAGAGGCCGTTCGCACGATGGATGCGGTCGCCGTTGAGGTGGAGAAGGGCCAGATGTATCGCGACATCATCGAGGCCGCGCGCGTGGTCGACCGAACATCGACCGCCGACAGCATCGTCGCCGCGGCACGCGAGATCGCCGAGAATACCGGCGTCAAGGCGATCTGTTGCTTCACCCATTCCGGTACCACCGCGTTGAAGACGGCGCGCGAGCGGCCCCGTGTTCCGATCCTCGCGCTGACGCCCTTCACCGCGACCGCCCGTCGGTTGTGCCTGTCCTGGGGCGTGAACTGCTTCATGACCCATGGCGACGTGAGCCGCTTCAAGATGGCGGTGGTCTCGGCCGCGCGTGCTGCCCGTCAGGGCCAGTTCGCGGATTCCGACGACAACGTCGTGGTCGTGGCGGGCGTTCCGTTCAACATTCCGGGCTCGACCAACATCCTGCGGGTGGCCCCCTGCGACGAAAGGTTGATTTTCAACACCGATCCCGAATAATCGAAGGTTCAAAGCAGCGGGAGAACGTGCGTGAACCTCGATCCGGACCTGTTTTTCGTTTTGGGCACGTTTTTCGGCTTGCTGTCCTTTCCTGCCTTGCTGAATGCCTTCACGCATGGTCGGAGGCCAGGAATGGCGGTTTTGATGTTTGTGATCGCCGGGGCGATGATTGCCTTTGCCGTTTCGCAAAAACCCTCCGGCTCCTACACAGCCAAAACCATTCCGGGCGTCTTTGTTCGAGTGTTCGGAGGCGGGCCGGGCTGAGTTGGCGCCGGCGCCGTCCGGCCGCTCGCCGAATTGCCTGATCGTCGAATCGGGCTCGCTTTTACTCTTGCCTGTTCCCGCATCTGAGCCTATACGCCCGGCTTCAGCCGTTGCGGCGGGCCGAAAGTGGCATGCCTGTCGGGACGGAACGACCGATCCAGTCAAGGAGTAGGCAAATGCCCAAGATGAAGACAAAGTCCGGCGCCAAGAAACGGTTCAAGGTGACCGCGACCGGCAAGATCAAATCCGCCCAGGCCGGCAAGCGCCACGGCATGATCAAGCGCACCAAAAAGTTCATTCGCGACGCACGCGGTACGACGGTCCTCTCGGACCCGGATACCAAGATCGTCAAGAAATACATGCCCTACGCGCGCTGAGGAGGCTTGAGATATGTCCCGAGTTAAAGGCGGAACCGTCACCCACGCACGTCACAAGAAGGTCCTGAAGGCCGCCAAAGGTTACTATGGCGCCCGGTCGACCAACTTTCGGACTGCGACCCAGGCCGTCGACAAGGCCAATCAATACGCGACCCGCGATCGCAAGGCGCGCAAGCGCCAGTTCCGGGCGCTGTGGATCCAGCGAATCAACGCGGCCGTCCGTGCCCACGACGAGGCGCTGACCTATTCGCGCTTCATCAACGGCCTGGCCAAGGCCGGCATCGAGGTAGACCGCAAGGTGCTGGCCGACCTGGCCGTGCACGAGCCGGAAGCCTTCGGCACGATCGTGGAAAAGGCCAAGGCCGCGCTGGCCTGAGCCTGACCGCAGCCACAAGTTCAAAGCCCCGCCGGCGACGCCGCGCGGGGCTTTTTCGTGTCCGATGCTTTGCCTGGCATGCGATTGTCGCCCGTTTCGCCCCAAAATCGCCGCCAGAATGAAGGAATTTCTTCGGATTTTTGCGCGAGGGTGACCGCTGTGCCCGGGGTGTGCGGGGCTTTGGTTGTCAGGGTTGCTTTGTGGCGCGTATCAGCGAACTTCACTATTCGAACGCCTATGCGGCCAGTTCCGGGATCGACGAGTTCCTGGAGGTCGCCTTGTCCCCGGACGAGGATCCGGCGGACTTTACTGTTGCGTTCTACGAGGCGGACGGCGCGGTCGGGCTCGTCGTCGATCTGACCGACCCGCGGGTCTGGGTCAGCTATGACGCGCAGGCGAACGAGTACGTCTATGTCCTGTCGTCGGAAAACCTGCCGCTCCTGCTAACCGATCCGGACAGTAACGCCGCCGGAAATTTCGAGGCGGCGGCGCTGGTCAACAGCAGCACGTCGGAGGTGCTGCAGTTCTACGACATCGGCGGCGGTACGACGAACATCACCGCGCTGAACGGTCCGGCGGCCGGCGCGGTGTCGGAGAATATCCCCGTCCCGACCGAGCCGAATGCGGCGACCTACACGATCCAGTTCAACCAGCCGAACCCGGACACCGTGACCTTGACCACGGTGAACCCGGCGTCGAGCGGCATGATCTGCTTTGCCTCCGGCACCATGATCACCACACCGCTGGGCGAGCGCCCGGTGGAGGACCTGCAGGTCGGCGACCTGGTGCTGACGCTCGACAGCGGCGCCCGGCCGATCCGCTGGATCGGGGCGCGCGAGGTCGAGGCGACGGGTGAGATGGCGCCGATCCGCTTCGCGCCTGGGGCGCTCGGCGCGGAGCGGGAGCTGCTCGTTTCGCCGCAGCACCGGATGCTCGTCAGCTCGGCGGACCTGGAGCTGGCGACGGGCTCCTGCGAGGCGCTGGTGGCGGCCAAGCACCTGGTCAACGGACGCGATGTCGCCCGCCAGGAAGGGGGCACCGTCACATACCACCATTTCATGTTCGACCAGCATGAACTGGTCTGGGCCAACGGCGTCCCGGCCGAGAGCTTCCTGGTGGCCAGCAACAGCGTCTCGGCGATGACCCCGGAGATGCTTGCGGAGTTCAAAGCGCTCTTTCCGGAGCTGATCACCGATCATGCCCGGCAGGGAGACCTTGCCCGGCCGGTTCTCAGGGGCTGGGAGGCGCGCGCCATGTTCGGGTTGGCCGCCTGACGCCTACCGTTCCGGCGGCGTCCACTCGGCTTCGGGGACATGGCGGCGGCGCAGGCGCAGGGCGAGGCCAAGCGCGATCCCGACGCCGATCGCAACTGTCAGGTCCGCAACGACCGTCAGCACCAGGGTCAGCACCAGAAGGACCTTGTCGGATGTCCGGCGCTGCAGGTGATGCCGCCACTTGTGCGGCTCGCTCATGTTCCAGGCGGTCAGCATGAGCAGCCCGGCGAGCGCTGGCATGGCGAGGTGACCCGCAAGCGGGGCGGCCAGCATCATCACTGCGAGGATGGTGAGCGCGTGCACGAGGCCCGCGACAGGGGTCTTGCCGCCGGCGCGCACGTTGGTCGCGGTGCGCGCGATCGCACCGGTCGCCGGCAGGCCGCCGAACAGCGCCGAGCCGATATTGGCCGCACCCTGTGCCAGAACTTCGGCATTCGGGCGGTGCCGGCCGCCGATCATCCGGTCGGCAACCATCGCGGAGAGCAGCGACTCGACCCCGGCGAGAAAGGCGATCACGAAGGCCGAGGGCAGGAGCTCGGTTACCCGCTGCAGGCTCAGGTCCGGGAGCTTCGGCATCGGCAAGTGATTGGGCAGCGCTCCGAAGCGGCCGCCGATCGTGTCGACCGGCAGGGCCAGCAGAGCGGCCGCGACCGAGGTGAGCGACACCGCCACGATCAGGCCCGGGAAGCGCGGAAACAGGCGCCGCAGCAGCATGATCAGCACCATGGTGGCCAGGCCGATGCCGAGGCTGGCGGGGGCCAGCGTGTCGCGCGCCGCCCAGAGCGCCGGGACCTTTTCTAGGAAGTCGACCGGGACTTCGTCCATGCTCAACCCGCAGAGGTCCTTGATCTGGCTGGCCGCGATGATGACCGCGATGCCGATGGTGAAGCCGTCGATCACCGGTTCCGGCACGAAGGCGATGAGATTGCCTGCCTGGAACGCCCCAGCGGTCAGCAGGATCAGGCCGGCGAGGAAGGTGGCGAGCACCAGCCCGTCGTAGCCGTATTGCGCGATCACCCCGTAGACCACGACGATGAAGGCGCCGGTCGGCCCGCCGATCTGCACCCGGCTGCCGCCGAGCAGCGAGATCAGGAAGCCGCCGATCACGGCCGTCACCAGCCCGACGCCGGGATCGGCGCCGGAGGCGATGGCTATGGCAAGGCTCAACGGAATCGCGACCATCGCCACCGTCACCCCGGCCTGAAGATCGGCCAGGAAGAGCGCGCGGTCATACGACTCCAGCGTCGTAACGATTTTGGGCTTCATAAGCGTGTCTTAGGCTCTCTGCGCCGCGGCGAACAAGGGGCGCCGCAGTTCCGCGCCGACAGGTCGCAGGGCGCAGGCGCCCTTGCCTTTGAACGCCGGTGTGATACCCACGCGCAGGTTTTTCGGCGCTGCCCCTTGCGGTCGGCGCTGAGCGGAGTGACGGGAGCCAGCCATGGAAGAGCTGAGGCAGAAATACATCGCGGCGATTGCCGAGGCGGCCGACGAGGGCGCGTTGGAGGCCCTGCGGGTGCAGGCCGTCGGCAAGAAGGGCGAGGTGAGCCTGAAGATGCGAGAGCTGGGCAAGATGAGCCCGGAGGAGCGCCAAGTCGCAGGCCCCGCGCTGAACGCGCTGAAGGACGAGATCAACTCCGCCCTGGCGGCCAGGAAGGCGTCGCTGGCCGACGTGGCTCTGGAAGAGCGGCTGCGGGCCGAGTGGCTCGACGTGACGCTGCCCGGCCGGCCGCGCCGGCAGGGCACGATCCACCCGATCAGCCAGGTGACCGAAGAAGTCACCGCGATCTTCGCCGACATGGGCTTTGCGGTGGCCGAAGGCCCGCAGGTCGAAGACGACTGGCACAATTTCGACGCGCTGAACATCCCCGGCCACCACCCCGCGCGGGCCGAGATGGACACGTTCTACATGGCGCGCGCCGAGGGCGACAATCGTGCGCCGCACGTGTTGCGCACGCATACGTCGCCGGTGCAGATCCGCTCGATGATGAAGCACGGTGCACCGATCCGGATCATCTGCCCGGGCCGGGTCTATCGCTGCGACTACGACCAGACGCACACGCCGATGTTCCACCAGGTCGAGGGGCTGGCGATCGGCAAGGACATCTCGATGGCCAACCTGAAGTGGGTACTAGAGGAGTTCTTTTCCGCCTTCTTCGGCACCCATGTCGAGACGCGGTTCCGCGCCTCGCACTTCCCGTTCACCGAACCCTCTGCCGAAGTCGACATTCGCTGCTCCTGGGAAGGCGGCACGGTGAAGGTCGGCGAGGGCGACGACTGGCTGGAAGTTCTGGGTTCGGGCATGGTGCATCCCAAGGTGCTCACCGCCGGCAACATCGACCCGGTGGCCTGGCAGGGCTTTGCCTTCGGCATCGGGATCGACCGGCTGGCGATGCTGAAATACGGGATCCCGGATCTGCGCGCCTTTTTCGACAGCGACCTGCGCTGGCTGCGCCACTACGGCTTCGCGACGCTCGACATGCCGACGGTGCACGGCGGGCTGAACCGCTGAGCCACGGCGGCCGGGGGTGCCCCTCGGCCGACGATGCCGGAGGCATCGACGCCCCTTGGGGCCGGGCGCCGCTGCGCGGCGGGGCGATGGAAGGAGAGGGTATGCGCGAAGAGATCAGGCAGCGCTATCCGGGAGCGGAGACCTTCACCTTCGGCGACAGCCGCGCTCTGTGCGACCGGCTGCTGGCGCTGGTGCGCGCCGGGGTCAAGACGGCGACCTGCGGGGCCTTGCGGGATTTCGAGGCCGGCGGCGAGGCGCTTCCGTCACCGGGCCGCAGGGACATCGCGCTGGACTGGGATGGCCGGCCGGCGCTGGTGATCGAGACGGTGAGCGTGGAGATCCTTGCTTTCAATGACGTGCCCGAAAATTTCGCCCTCGCCGAGGGCGAGGACGACAGCCTTTAGGGCTGGCGCGACGGGCACCGCGCCTATTTCACCCGCAATGGCGGGTTCGAGCCAGAGATGGCGCTGGTCTGCGAGCGGTTCAGGCTGGTCGAGGATCTCGCGCCGTTCCGAAGCCCGACAGGCTGACCGTCACGATCCCGGCGCGGGTTCCTTCGGCGCCAGCCAGGGCACCAGATCCACCACCGGGGTGTTCCAGATCCGGGACGGGCTGAACCGGCAGATGGTGCGGTTCAGTTCCGCGTTGTCGGTGAACCCCCGGCAGTCAAAGCCGCCCGCTCCGCGGTTTCCCGAAGCGGGATCGCTGGAAAGAAGCCCCAGAGCAACCAGCATCAGCAGACCGAGAGCCAATGGCTTGGCCAGATTACCCAAAGTCCTGGCAATCGCCCCCATAGCGTGCCTCCAATCGTTACGAACACAGTTCCGGCCCCCACCGGGAACGTGTTCAGGATAGGGCTGAAATGTGGCGAAAACGGGGCGGCAGGGGGCTGAGTGTGGCGACAATCGCTGCGCTTTGTTCTCGCTCGCGCAACACGTGTGCAGCAGGTTGGTGGCCGTTGCGCCGCGCGCAGGAACGGACGGCGGCTGCCGATCCGGGCCGAAATGGGGCTTCGCGGCTGTCAGGCCTTCACGCTCCGCGCGGGATGGGATAAGGACACGCGACTTCCGAATGCTGCAGGGGCCGACCCATGAAATTCACGCTTTCCTGGCTCAAGCATCACCTGGACACCCAGGCGACGCTCGACGAGATCCTCGATGCCCTGACCGACCTCGGGCTGGAGGTCGAGGGGGTGGAAAACCCTGCGGCGAAGCTCGGTGCCTTTACCATCGGCAAGGTCCACAAGGCGGAGAAGCATCCTGACGCCGACAAGCTCCGGGTCTGCATCGTGCAGACCGACGAGGGCGAGAGCCAGATCATTTGCGGCGCGCCGAATGCCCGGGAGGGGATCACCGTGGTGGTCGCAAAGCCCGGCACCTATGTGCCCGGCATCGACACCACCATCAGCGTCGGCAAGATCCGTGGCATCGAGAGCCATGGCATGATGTGCTCCGAGCGCGAGATGGAAATGTCGGACGAGCACGACGGCATCATCGAGCTGCCCTCGGGCGAGGTCGGGCAAAGCTTTGCCGACTGGCTGGCCGAGAACCGTCCAGAAAAGGTCGACCCGGTCATCGAGATCGCGATCACCCCCAACCGCCCCGATGCGCTCGGCGTCGAAGGTGTGGCGCGTGACCTTGCGGCCCGCGGGCTTGGCACTCTGATCCCCCGCGAGGTCAATCCGGTGCCGGCCGCCTTCGCCGCGCCGCTCACGGTGACGATCGACGAGGACACGCTCGACGGCTGCCCGCTGTTCGCCGGCCGGCTGATCCGGGGGGTGAAGAACGGCCCGTCGCCCCAATGGCTGCAGGACGCGCTGCGCGCCATCGGCCTGCGCCCGATCAGCTTTCTCGTCGACGTGACCAACTTTTTCACCTACGACCGCAACCGGCCGCTGCACGTCTTTGACGCCGACAAGGTGAAGGGCAACCTGCGTGTGCACCGGGCCAGGGGCGGCGAGACGCTCGTGGCGCTGGACGACAAGGAATACACGCTGCAGGCCGGGCAGATGGTGATTTCTGACGATGAGGGTCCGGAGAGCATTGCCGGGATCATGGGTGGGGCCGCCACGGGCTGCACTGAGGAGACGGTGAACGTCTTTGTCGAAAGCGCCTACTGGGATCCGATCCAGATCGCCTACACGGGCCGCGCGCTCAAGATCAATTCGGACGCCCGTTACCGGTTCGAGCGTGGCGTGGACCCGGCGTTCACCCCCATCGGGCTGGAGCATGCGGTGCGGATGATCGTCGACCATGCGGGCGGCGAGGCGTCCGAGCTGATCGTGGCCGGCGCCGTGCGCGACACCGACCGCGCCTATCGGCTCGACACCAAGCGGGTCGAGAGCCTGGTGGGCATGGAGATCCCCGACGCCGAGCAGCGCGCGACGCTGGAGGCCCTGGGCTTCCGGCTCGAGGGCGACATGGCCCATGTTCCGAGCTGGCGGCCGGATGTGCAGGGAGAGGCCGACCTGGTGGAAGAGGTGGCGCGCGTCGCCTCGCTCACCAAGCTGCAGGGCGTCCCGATGAGCCGGGCGACGCCGGGCGTGCCAGAGCCGGTGCTGACGCCGATGCAGCGCCGCGAGTCGATGGCCCGACGCACGATGGCGGCGCTCGGTTACAATGAATGCGTGACCTATTCCTTCATCGACCAGGCGGCAGCGGAGCTGTTCGGCGGTGGCGGGGATGCCACGAAGCTGGAGAACCCGATCTCCTCCGAGATGAGCCACATGCGGCCCTCGCCGCTGCCTGCCCTGCTGCAGGCGGCCGCCCGCAACCAGGCGCGCGGCTTTGCCGACCTCGCCCTGTTCGAGGTCGGCCCGGCCTTCCACGGCGGCGAGCCGGAGGAGCAGAACCAGGTGGCCGTTGGCCTGCTGGTGGGGCACACCGGCCCGCGCGACGTGCATGGCACGCGCCGCGGCGTCGATACCTTTGACGCCAAGGCCGACATCGAGGCGGTGCTGGCCGCCATCGGCGCCCCGGCCAAGGTACAGATCCGGCGCGACGCGCCTGGCTGGTTCCACCCGGGCCGATCCGGCGCGATCTGCCTCGGGCCCAAGAACGTTCTCGGCGTCTTTGGCGAGGTGCATCCCAAGGTGCTCGCGGCGCTGGATGTGAAGGGGCCGGCGGTGGCCTTCACGGTCGACCTGGCGGCGATCCCCTTCCCCAAGGCAAAGAGCGCGAGCCGCGGTGCGATGGAACTGTCGGACCTGCAAGCGGTGGAGCGCGACTTCGCCTTCGTGCTCGACGCCAATGTCGAGGCGCTGGACGTCGTGAATGCCGCGGCTGGCGCCGACAAGGCGCTGATCGAGGAAGTGCGGGTCTTCGACGAGTTCCACGGGCCCAAGGCCGAGGCGCAAATGGGCGAGGGCAAGAAATCGCTCGCCATCACCGTTCGCCTGCAGCCGAAGGTGAAGACCCTCACCGAAGAGGAGATCGAGGCCGTGGGCAAGAAGGTGATCGAGAAGGTCGCCAGGGCCACCGGCGGCACGCTGCGCGGCTGATAATCCGCTCGGCGCGACGGAATTCCCGGCCGACTCCGTTTCAGTGGCATTACCCAGCCACCGAAACGGGGTCTCCATGCTCAAACGTCTTTCTCCCTACCTCCTCTGGGGTTTTCTCGCACTGCCCGCCGCGGGTATGCTGTGGGAGCTCTCAGCCTCCACCAATTCGCGCATCCTGCACGTCCTCGTGCACCCGACGGGTGAATTCGCCGCTCGCTTCATGATCATCGCGATGATGGCAACGCCGCTGACGCGGCTGCTGCCGGGCTGGCGTGGTCCGCGCTGGCTGGTGAAGAACCGGCGTTACTTCGGCGTCGCGGCCTTCGGCTACGCGGCCCTGCACACGCTGTTCTACGTGATCGACAGGGGCACGCTGGAGACCATCCTTGCGCAGGTCGGCCGGTTCGACATCTGGACAGGCTGGCTCGCCTTCGCGATCTTCATCCCGCTTGCCGCCACGTCGTTCAACGGCGCGATCCGGCGCATGGGGCCGAAACGGTGGAAGGCCGTGCAGCGCTGGACCTACCCGGCCGCCGTGCTGACGCTGCTGCACTGGGCTGCGCTGCACAACTGGGAGCACCCCGCCGCCGCGCTGATCCACTTTGCCCCCCTTGCCTTGCTGGAGCTCTATCGTATGTGGTGGAACCTGAACCGGCACCACCCCGTGGCCGCCTGATCCAGAGACGCAATCGAAGGAAGATCCATGCCCCTCAAAATCTATCTCTCCGGCGAGATTCACACCGATTGGCGCGAACGCATCATCGCTGGAGCCGAGGGGCTGGATGTCAGCTTCGACAGCCCGGTGACCGACCACGCCGCCAGCGACGATTGCGGCGTGGCGATCCTTGGCGCGGAGCCGGACAAGTTCTGGCATGACCACAAGGGCGCCAAGCTCAACGCGATCCGCACTCGCCGCGGTATCGAGGCGGCGGATGTGGTCGTGGTGCGCTTCGGCGAGAAGTACAAGCAGTGGAACGCCGCCTTCGACGCGGGCTATGCCGCGGCGCTCGGCAAGTCGCTGATCGTGCTGCACGGCGCCGACCATCAGCACGCGCTGAAGGAGATCGACGCCGCCGCGCTTGCGGTTGCGGAGACGCCCGAGCAGGTCGTCCAGATCCTGACCTACGTGCTCACGGGCGCGCTGCCCGGCTGAAACGTCGGAGCGTCAGTCCCGCGGCGGGGTGTTCAGGCCACGCTGCACCGCCGGACGCGCAAGGAAGCGGTCGCGCCAGGCGCTGACATTCGGGAAATCCTCCATCCCGACCAGTTCGAGCGCATTGTAGGTCGTGCCGAGCGCCCGCAACCAGGGGACGATGGCGATGTCGGCGATCGAATATTCGCCGGCGATCCATTCCTTCCCCTCGAGCGCTTCGTCGAGCACGCCGAGCAGGCGCTTTGCCTCGTCGATGTAGCGCTGGCGCGGGCGAGGGTCCCCGATCTCGCTGCCGGCAAAGGAATGGAAATACCCGAGCTGCCCGAACATCGGCCCGACGCCGCCCATCTGGAACATCAGCCATTGGGTGACGATCTGCCGGTCCCGCGCGCTGCCTCCGGCCAGTTGGCCGGTCTTTTCCGCGAGGTAGAGCAGGATCGCGCCAGATTCGAACAGCCCGATCGGCGCGCCGTCCGGTCCGTTGGGGTCGATGATCGCGGGGATTTTGCCGTTGGGATTAAGCGACCGGAACTCCGGGCTCTTCACATCCTCGGGGCGGAGCCGCACCTGGTGCGCCTCGTAGGACAGTCCCATCTCCTCGAGAGCAATGGACACCTTCACGCCGTTGGGGGTGGGCCAGGAATAGAGCTGGATCCGGTCGGGGTGCCGGGCGGGCCAGCGTCGGGTGATCGGAAAGTTTGCAAGATCGGGCGCAATAGCCAGGGTCTGGATGTTCATGTCTGATCCTTTTCGTTTCCGGATCGATCTATGCATTCCCCGCCCGGAAGGAACCCCGCCGGCTGTGCGCCGCGCCACCGCTCCCCTGCGCCAGCGAACCGAACACGCGGTGGCGGTTGCGCAAAATAAAACCCCCGACGTGGCCGGGGGTTTCGTGACTGGCGTCCGCCATGTCAATTCAGTCGCGCCGGAGATGGCGCCGTGGGTCTCATCTCTGACTCAGAGGAGCCCTTCGCGCTGCGCCTTTTTCCGCGCCAGCTTGCGTGCACGGCGAATCGCCTCGGCTTTCTCGCGCGCCTTCTTCTCGGAAGGCTTCTCGAAGTGCTGCTTGAGCTTCATCTCGCGGAAAACGCCTTCCCGCTGCAGCTTCTTCTTCAGAGCGCGGAGCGCCTGATCGACATTATTGTCGCGAACACTGACCTGCATGTGGTTGTCACCACCTTTCCTGTTAGAGTTGCATCTGATTGCAGGAGTGGGCCGTATAGCAAAGGCAAGCGGCCA
Organism: Tropicimonas aquimaris; assembly: GCF_042676185.1. Classification (NCBI taxonomy): domain Bacteria; kingdom Pseudomonadati; phylum Pseudomonadota; class Alphaproteobacteria; order Rhodobacterales; family Roseobacteraceae; genus Tropicimonas; species Tropicimonas aquimaris. Next base: position 172,890 of record NZ_JBHTJT010000021.1, read on the forward strand.
TGTCCATCAGCACGTGCCGAAAACCCGAACACGAGGTATCCGATGACCCAGACGCTCGTCCGGACCACCAGCGAAGCCCATCCCGAGATCAAGGAACGGCTCCTGGACGCGGCGCTGATCCATGTCGCCTTCGACGGCTGGAGCGACGCCACCTTCCGTGCTGCCTGCCGCGATGCCGGGGTCGACCTGGCCGTCGGCCGGGTGATCTGTCCGCGTGGCGGGGTGGACCTCGCCCTTGCCTACCACGAGCGGGGCGACCGGATCATGTTGGAGCAGCTCGCGCTGGAGGACCTGCCGACGATGCGCCTGCGCGACCGGATCATGCTGGCCATCCGTCTGCGGATCGAGGCGATCGACGACAAGGAGGCAGTGCGGCGCGGCTCCACGCTGCTGACCTTGCCGCAATACGCCGCCGACGGCGCGCGCGCAATCTGGGCCACCGCCGACCGGATCTGGAGCGCGCTCGGCGACAGTTCCGACGACATCAACTGGTATTCCAAGCGCGCCTCCCTCTCGGCGGTCTACAGCAGCACGATACTCTACTGGCTTGGGGATGACAGCGAGGGCAACGAGGCGACCTGGGCGTTTCTGGAGCGGCGAGTCGAGGATGTGCTGCGGGTGGAGAAGATGCGCGCGCAGGTGTCGGGAAACCCGGTGCTCAAGCGGCTCTTCGCCGGTCCGAACTGGCTCCTCGGCAAGGTCCGGGCACCCGGCGCGGGAAAGACGGAAGAGCACATGCCGGGCCACTGGTCCGAACCCGGCGAGAGCGAAGAGGGCGTGAGGGGCACGGCGGCCTTCCGTCCGCGCTGAGCGCCGATTGCATACCGGGCGGCGTCGGTCCAGAAACGGGGCGAGTCCAAGGAGGAGCCCGGTCATGACCCTGCCCGAAACCATGCGCGCCATCGAAATCAGCGAACCCGGCGGGCCCGAGGTGCTGACCCCGGCGACCCGCCCGGTGCCGCAACCCGGTCCGGGACAGATCCTGATCCGCAGCGCCTATGCCGGGGTGAACCGGCCCGATGCCCTGCAGCGGGCCGGCAGCTACAACCCGCCGCCGGGCGCGAGCGACCTGCCGGGGCTGGAAGCCGCCGGCGAAGTGGCGGCGGTCGGCCCCGACGTCTCGGGCTGGCGGGTCGGCGACGCCGTCTGCGCGCTCCTGCCCGGCGGCGGCTATGCCGAATACGTGGTCACGCCGGCCGCCCATGCGCTGCCCGTCCCGAAGGGCATGATGCTCCGCGAGGCGGCTTGCCTGCCCGAGACCTTCTTCACCGTCTGGAGCAACGTGTTCATGCGCGGCGGTCTTCGCGCGGGTGAGCGGTTCCTCGTGCACGGCGGCAGCTCCGGCATCGGCACGACGGCGATCCAACTCGCCCGGCATTTCGGCGCAAGGGTCTTTGCGACCGCCGGTTCGGACGACAAATGCGCTGCCTGCCTGCGTCTGGGCGCCGAGCGGGCGATCAAATACCGCGACGAGGATTTCGTGGAGGTCCTGCGCGCGGAGGGCGGTGCGGACCTGATCCTCGACATGGTCGGCGGCAGCTACTTGCCGCGCAACGTCAAGGCTCTCGCCGACGACGGGCGGCTGGTGCAGATCGCGTTCCTTCAAGGGCCCAAGGTGGAGCTCAACTTCGCTCAGGTCATGATGCGCCGGCTCACGATCACCGGCTCGACCCTCCGTCCGCAATCGGACCTCGCCAAGGCCCGGATCGCAGAGGCGCTGCGCGCGCGGGTGTGGCCGCTGCTGGAGGCGGGCCGCGTCGCTCCGGTCATGGACTCGGAGTTTCCGCTGGAAGAGGCCGCCGCCGCTCACGCGCGTATCGAGAGCTCCGGCCACGTCGGGAAGATCGTGCTTCGGATCTGCTGAGACCCGCAGCATTTTTCGTTTCGTGATTGTCACAGGCCGCGCGTAGATTCTCCGCGCAGGCCCGGCCATGTCGGCGCGGGCCCATTTCTTGCAAGCGGATTACTTCGACATGTCCAAAAAACTCATCGCGGAATTCATCGGCACATTCTGGCTGGTCCTAGGCGGTTGCGGCGCGGCGGTTCTCGCTGCGGGCGTCCCCGATGTCGGCATCGGCTTCCTCGGTGTCTCCCTCGCCTTCGGCCTCACGGTCATGACCATGGCCTACGCGGTCGGCAACATCTCGGGCGGGCATTTCAATCCCGCAGTGTCCTTCGGACTGATGGTCGCCGGCAAGTTCGACGGCAAGGACTTGCTGCCCTACTGGGCGGCGCAGGTCGCGGGCGCGGTTACGGCGGGCCTGGTCCTCTGGATCATCGCCCATGGCCAGGACGGCTTCTCCTCGGCGGGCAATTTCGCCCTCAACGGCTACGGCTCGGCTTCGCCCGGCGGCTACGGCTTCTTCTCCGGGCTGGTGACCGAGATCGTGATGACGGCCATGTTCCTTGTGATCATCCTTGGTGCGACCTCCAAGGGCGTGCCGGTCGGTTTTGCGCCTATCGCCATCGGCCTCGGCCTGACGCTCATTCACCTGATCTCGATCCCGGTGACCAACACCTCCGTCAACCCGGCCCGGTCCACCGGTGTCGCGCTTTTTGGTGGCGGCAAGGCGATCCTGCAGCTCTGGCTGTTCTGGGTGGCGCCGCTCATCGGCGGCGCGGTGGGCGCGGTGATCTGGAAGATGCTGGAGCCCGAGGCCTACACCGCCGCCGAGCCGCCGGCGGTGAGCGACGCGCCCGACGCCTGACCCGGGGTGGCTACATCTGGTCGCCGGGGTAGGCCTGCTCCGGCGTGATCTCGTAGCCCCAGCCCAGACCGGCATTCTTCCAGCCATTCATCACCCGGTGGCCCCTCTCGGGGCCATCGGACGCCTTGTCGCCCTCGAACCCGTCGATCACCGTGTAGACATTGGAAAAACCGAGGTCGAAGATCATGTCGGCGGCCTTCGCGCTGCGTGACCCGGAGCGGCAGATCAGAATTATCGGCCTCTCGTCCTCCATTTCGATGGCTTCCGCATAATCCAGGAAATCGAATTCGAAAGCGGTGTTGCTCTCCAGCGCATAGCTCTGCTTGTCGGGATTGTAGCTAGCATGTTCGGGCATCACCATCAGCGGGATATGGACGTTCACCCGCGTCGGGACGCCGACGAAGGTGAGCTCGGAACGGCTGCGAACGTCCATCAGAATGACGCTCTCATCCTTCAGCATATCGGCCGCTTCAACCGCTGTCAGGTAGAGGCCGGCCTTGGTCTGCTTGTTGGCGGGAACGTTCTGGGCGTCCTCCGCAATGGCCGCAGCTGGCAGCAACACGAGAAGAGCTGCGGGAAATATCCACGAAAATCGCATGGTAACTCTCCTGGTTCGTCGGGCGCCGATCCCACCGGATCCAGCCCGGCCAGGGGCGCAACAAAAAAATAAGTAAGTGATGCTGTCCCCGAAGGGGCCGCATAAGAATCGGCAACAATAAGTTGACGTAGCGTCAGAATAGCACGGGGGCGCCAGATCGCAAAGCGCCAGGGCTTCGCCCGAGCTGGCCCTAACGGATGGGATCGAGAAGCGCGTCGGGCAATGTGCAGTCGCGACGGACATCGCTGCCACAGGCGCGCGGGTCGAGATCCTTTGTCAGACAGATCCGAGTTTCCATGATCCGTCCGTCCCTGCAGGTGATCGTCACCATGTCGCGGGAAAGCTCCGGATTGGCCTGCAGCCAGGCTTCCTCGACCACCGCAGCCGGCAAGGCGACCGTCTTGTCCAGCTTTCGAAGAACCGCCGGCGGGGTCACGCTTTCGAAGGCATCGCGCGCGAGCGCGTAGTAGGCATCCGACTCCAGCCCCGAACACCGCCCGTGCTTCTTCCACTGATACCAGGCGAGCCCGTCGGACCCCATGATGTCGGCCATTGCCGCGGTCTGGCCCCGCGACGGGTTGCGCGCCGATGTGTTGCAGAAGCTCGGCCAGCCAGCCTCGTATTGCGGCCAGAGCCCGTGCAGCACCCAGCCGTGATCCAGCGCCGGGTCGCATTGCTTGGCGCCCTTGGCGTCGCCCTCGATGGCGCAGAAGTTCGGCGACCAGCTCAGGGCCATCACGTAATAGTCGAAATCGCCGGCCCGCTCGCCCTCGGCACAGGCGGTTCCGGCCAGCATGGCCCACAGAAGCATCCAGCGCATTAGGTCTTTCCTTTCCGTCGCCGTCGCCTTATATGCCATGCAATTCCCGAAAACGAGGAAAAGCGGCCCGACAGGCTGCGGCCGTTTCCCGGCCACGGGAGAAATGTGCGAAGGAGGCAGACATGAACAAGCCGCTGATGGCGAAAGCCACCGCCGTCTGGCTGGTCGACAACACGACGATCAGCTTCAAGCAGATCGCCGATTTCTGCGGTCTGCACGAACTCGAAGTGCAGGGCATTGCCGATGGCGATGTGGCTGCCGGCGTGAAGGGCTTCGACCCGGTCGCCAACAACCAGCTCGATCAGGTCGAAATCGACCGGGCCGAGCAGAACCCGCAGCACAAGCTGAAGCTCAAGTTCAACGCTGCCGCCGTGGGCGAGGAAAAGCGCCGTGGCCCGCGCTATACACCGCTCTCCAAGCGTCAGGACCGGCCGAACTCGATCCTGTGGCTGGTCAAGTTCCACCCGGAGCTCTCGGACGGTCAGATCTCCAAGCTGGTGGGTACCACCAAGCCGACGATCCAGTCGATCCGCGAGCGCACCCACTGGAACATCCAGAACATGCAGCCGATCGATCCGGTGGCGCTCGGGCTCTGCAAGCAGTCCGAACTTGATGCCGTCGTGCAGAAGGCCGCCGCCAAGAAAGCCGCGGACGGCGAGGTCATGAGCGACGACGAGCGCCGCAAGCTGGTCTCGACCGAGCAGTCGCTCGCCGCCGATCCGGAGCCGCGCATCCCGACCGCCATCTCCGGTCTGGAAACCTTCACGCTCTCCGGCGACCCGCGCGGTGAAGAGGAAGAAGAGGATCGCGATCCGATCGTCGATGCCGACAGCTTCTTCAACCTGCCCTCCGGCGACGACGAGGACGACGAGGACGACAAGCAGCCCTGATCGGGCGCTGCGCGGCGGCCGTTCTGGCCGCCGGTCGTCCTTCTTCTTGGGACAAATTCCCCCGCCGGAGGCGCGATCTTTCGAATAAAGATCGTCTCCCGCGCCTCAGGGCCGCATCAGCGTGCCGAAGATCCTGTCGCGGTGTTCGTCAAGGTAGATCCTGAGCCAAGGCGTGAAACGCTCCGGCCGCCGCGCGATCTCGGCTGTCAGGTCATAGAACCCCACCCATTCCACCTGGGCGACCTCATCGGGGTTCGGATCGACCTTCATTTTGCGTTCCGCCATCGCCATGAAGATGTCGACGACCTCGTGCTCGATCATCCCGTTCCCCACATCCGCACGGTACTCGACCCGGTCGCGATGCGCCGGATAGAGGCCGGTCACGCCCAGTTCCTCCCGCAGGCGCCGGACCGCGCAATCGGCGGCGGGCTCCATCCAGCGCGGGTGGGTGCAGCAGGTGTTCGCCCAGAGCCCCGGTGTGTGGTACTTGGTGGCGGCGCGCCGCTGCAGCAGCACGTTTTCTCCATCCATCACGAAGACCGACACCGCCTTGTGCCGAAGTCCACGCCGGTGGACTTCCAACTTGTCGACGGGCTTAAGCGTGCCATCGACCCAGGCGGGGATCATTTGGTCGGTCATTCTGTCGGTCTTGGTCGTGAGCGCCTCTGGTCGATCTGTCCGGCCCCGGCTGAAATGCCAAGGTCCGTGCGAGCTTTAGGGTCTGCCCGATCTAAGCCGCGATCGCAGCGCACTTCACCTCGACATGGTGACACAGGGGGCCGCGCATGCTTCCTGAAAGCAGCCGGCCCGGCGCGCCAGGCACTTGACACCTCAGGATTTTCGCTTCGCAAACATGCTCCCGCGATGCGGCTTTTTGCCCGTTGCGTTTGACCCGCCGCGCCCGCGGCGTTACCTCCAGCGGACCTCAGGCGAAGTTCGACGCCCCCACTCAGCCAGACAGACCCAGGAGCCACCAAATGATCCGCAAGCTCGCCATCGGTTTCGCGCTACTGACTTCCGGCGCGGGCCCGTCGCTGGCTCAGGATGCCTCCGAGGGGGCTGCGATCTTCGAAGCGCAATGCGCGGCCTGTCACGTCGTGCGGGACGCGGCCGGCCAGACGCTCGCCGGGCGGACGGGGCGGCTCGGGCCCAATCTCGTCGGCATCGCAGGCCAGCCGGCGGGGCAAGATTCCGAGTACCGGTACGGGGCCGGCCTGAAGGCGGCGGCCGAGGATGGGCTGGTCTGGGACGAGGCGAACTTCATCGCCTATCTGCAGGATCCGAACGATTTCCTGCGGAGCTATACCGGCGATCGCGGCGCACGGTCCAAGATGGCCTGGCAGGTCCGGCTCAAGTCGGAAGCCGCGGACCTCTATGCCTTCCTGGAATCCCTCGACTGAGCGTCGGCGGTCCGGCCTATGGCCGGGATTTTGAGCCGCGTCCCGAATTTCCTTTTACTCTCCGGCCTGTGCCCCTGTAGCCTCGGCGCAATTCCATAACCGGGGGAAACCGACTCATGTTCATCCGATCTCTGCTTGGTGCAGCGGCCGTCTCTCTGGTGGCTTCCGCCAGTCTCGCGGCACAGGAAGACATCACCATCGGCATGGCTCTGGAGCCGCCAAATCTCGACCCGACCGGGGGCGCGGCCGCGGCGATCGACGAGGTGGTCTATGCCAATATCTTCGAGGGGCTGACGAGGTTCGCTCCCGACGGGTCGATCGTGCCTGGTCTGGCCGAAAGCTGGGAGGTGTCGGAGGACGGCAAGGTCTATACCTTTCGTCTTCACGAAGGCGTCACGTTCCACGACGGCAGCGCGATGGACGCCGAGGATGTGAAATTCTCGCTGGACCGGGCGCGGGCGGAGGAATCCACCAACGCGCAGAAGGCGCTGTTCAACGGCATCTCCAAGGTCGAGGTTATCGACCCGCTGACCGTGCAGGTCACGCTTGGCGGCCCAGACGGGGCCTTCCCCTTCAAGATGGCCTGGGGCGATGCGGTGATCCTCGCCCCCGAGACGGTGGGCGACGCGGCCACCGCGCCGGTCGGCACCGGGCCGTTCAAGCTGGTCGAATGGGTCAAGGGAGACCGGATCGAGATCGCGCGCAACGATGCCTATTGGGGCGATGCGCCCGCACTGGCCAGCGCGACATTCAAGTTCATCTCCGATCCGAACGCGGCCTTCGCGGCGATGATGGCCGGCGATGTCGACGCCTTCCCGAACTTCCCGGCGCCCGAAACCCTGGCCCAGTTCGACGCGAACCCGATGTTCAAGGTGGTCGTCGGTTCGACCGAGGGCGAGACGATCCTGGCGATGAACAACGCCGCCGGCCCGCTGGCGGATGTGAAGGTGCGGCAGGCGATCACCCATGCGATCAACCGGCAGGAGATAATCGATGGGGCGATGTTCGGCTATGGCACGCCGATCGGCACGCATTTCGCGCCGCACAACCCCGACTATGTCGATCTCACCGCGCAATCGGCCTTCGACCCCGAGATGTCGAGGAAGCTGCTCGAGGAGGCCGGGCAGACCGACCTGAAGCTGCGCCTCGCGCTGCCGCCCCCCTCCTATGCACGTCGCGGCGGCGAGATCCTCGCGGCCCAGTTGCGCAATGTCGGTATCGAGACCGAGATCAGCAATGTGGAATGGGCGCAATGGCTTGAGCAGGTTTTCAAGGGCAAGGATTTCGATCTGACCATCGTCAGTCACACCGAGCCGGCGGACATCAACATCTACGCCCGGCCGGACTATTACTTCCAGTACGCCAAGCCGGAATTTCAGGCGCTGATCAAGGAACTGAACGCAACCACCGATCCGGAGGCGCGCAGCGCGCTGTTGAAATCCGCGCAGCAGATGATTGCGGATGACTACGTCAACGGCTTTCTTTTCCAGCTCGCCAAGACGGGCGTCGCGAACGCGAAGATCGAGGGGCTGTGGGAAAACGCGCCGACCCAGGCCAACGACCTGACCGGGGTCCGCTGGGTCGACTGATCCGGATCGTCCGGGCCGGTCTTGGTGCCGGCCCGGACGCAAAATGCATTGGCACTCATCCTGGCGCGCCGGTAGGAATGGCGCAGAGGCGGCAGGTCCTACGGGTGATGTGCCGCGCAGCAGACAGCCGGATTCGGCTGATCTGAAGAAAAAACAACAAGAGCGCGCAGAGAAGGTCCGAGCATGAAACTGATCGTTCACATCGGCAGCCCCAAGGCGGGCAGCACGTCCATCCAACTCGGGCTGCAGGCCAGCAGGGATGCGTTGCAGGACGCCGGGATCACCTATATTGCCGGCTCACGGGAGTTTGCCACCCTTTACCAGCGGATGAACCGCCTGCCGACGCTCCTCGCGGCCCGGTTTCAGACGGTGGAAGACGCCGAGCAATGGAGCCGCGACAGCTGGGACAAACTTGAAGCGCGGCTCGCCGACGAAAAGCCCGCCGTCGCCGTCATGTCGGCCGAGCATTTCCTGAACCTCTCGCATCGGACCGGCTTCCTCGCCCGGCTGGAGCGGAACTTCGACGATGTGCATGCCATCTGCTACCTGCGCGACCCGGTTTCGGCCTTCGCGTCAAAGACCAACCAGCGCATCCGCGGCGGTGCCAGACTACGCGATCTGTTTGCCACATGGGAGAAGGACACCGGCTTGTGGCAGGCCGCGGCGCTGCAACGCTGGGAGGAGCGGATCGGGCGCGAACGGCTCCATGTAAGGGCCTTCGACCGTTCGAATCTGGTGGGAGGCGACGTCGTCAGCGACTTCATGTTCCGCCTGCAGGAGATCTCGGGGTTGCAGGTTCCCATGCCGGCGAGTTCCTTCCGGTCCAATGAAAGCCTCAGTGGGCCGTCCACCGCATGGCTCCTGATGCTGAACGAGACATTTCCGAGGGATCTGGAGGGGAAGGACCAGAAGAAGATCGCGCAAATCCGAAAGTCCACGATCAACCGGCTGAGGGAATTCGACAAGGCTCACGGCGCGCCATCGCTGACGCTCGACCATCCCGCGATCATCGACTTCGTGAAGCATCAAGCGCGGGATGGATGCATTCTGGTGAACGAGCGCTACCTGGATGGTCAGCCGAAGCTCTCAGTCGGAGAACCGCTCGTCCATGAGCCGACCCCGGTCGAGCTGCGCGAGCAGATCAGGGAGTGGGTCATGAGCAGCCTTAACCAGGAATATCTGACGGCGATTGCCCGCGCCGTCACACTAACCGAGGAGCCGGCCTGAGCAGGTCACGGACGCTTCTGAACCAGGAAATGCGCCCCGACCGTCGGTCCGGGGCGCTTTTCGTTGCAAGCTGCGGGAAACCGTCTTGCACAGGTGTGCAATATTTTGCAGAAATGTGCATGAAATTGCATGAGGCCGCAATGACCTCCGATCCAGTGCTCAATACCCCGGATGCGCGACAGGCCACCCTGCGGACCCGCGCGGCCGCTGGTGTGCCCTTGTCGCTCGCCGCGCTAGCCGATGAATTCGGCGTGTCGCGGGATACGATCCGACGCGACCTTCTGGTGCTGGAAGCCGAGGGCGCGCTGCGGCGGGTCAGGGGCGGGGCGCTGCCGGTCACGCCGCCGGCCGAGCCGCTCGCGACCCGGATGCGGCGCCCCAACGTTGCCGCCGGGCGGATCGCCGCCGCCGCCCTGCCGCTCGTCGAGGACGGCATGGTGCTGATGCTCGACGGCGGCACGACCGTTGCGCATCTCGTCGCCAGCCTGCCGCCGCTGCCCCGGGCGCTGGCCGTGACCCCATCGCCCGCCGTGGCGACCGCGACGCTTGCCGCAGGGATCGAGACCGTCCTGATCGGCGGCAAGCTCTCGGCGTTCGGCGGAATCTCGACCGGGGCGGACGCCTGCGGAGCGATCGCCGGCGTCGCGGCCGATATCTGCTTTCTGGGGGCCTGCGGGCTGGAGGCCGGCTTCGGGCTTGCCGCAGACCATCTCGACGAGGCCGCGGTCAAGCGCGCCATGCAAGCGGCCAGCGCCCGGAGCGTCGTTCTGGCCGGGGCTGAAAAGCTCGGGCGTCGGGCTCGGCACCGCGTCGCCACCTGTGCCGAGCTCGACCTGCTCGTGACCGATGCCGCCCCCCAAGACACCGCCGCCCTTGCAGCGACCGGACTGGAGATCCGCCATGCCTGACATTCGCACCCCCTGGCGCGCGGTCGCCGCCGCATTTGCGCTGAACGGCATCCTGCTGGGAAGCTGGGCCGCGCGCATCCCGGCCGTGATGCAGAGCTACGGGCTGAGCGAGGCGCGCTTCGGCCTTCTGCTGCTGGTCATGGGGCTGGGTGCGCTGATCTCCTTCCCGCTGGCAGGGCGCGCCGCAGACCGGTTCGGCGCGGTGCGGCTCACCCACGGCATCGGCTGGGCCTATCTGCTCTCTCTGGTGCTGATCGGCGTGGCGCCGGGCGTGCCCGCGCTGGCCCTGGCCGTGTTCTTCTTCGGGATGTGCCACGGCTCCATGGACGTGACGATGAACAGCTGGGCGACCGAGGTCGAGAAGCACATGGGCCGCTCGGTCATGTCGTCCTTCCACGCCATGTGGAGCCTCGGCGCGGGGATCGGAGCGGCGGCCGGCGCGGGCGCCACGGCGCTCGGGCTTTCGGTGCCGATGCACTTCCTGCTCGCCGCTCTCGGGTTCGGCGCGCTGTTCCAGTGGTTCGCCTACATCCCCTGGACGTCCAACGTTCGTCCGCACGATGCCGGCGCGCCGGCCTTCGCCCTGCCGCGCGGGGCGCTCCTGCTGGTCGGGCTGATGACTCTGGCTTCCGGCTCGGGCGAGGGCTCGGTCGCGGACTGGAGCGCGCTGTTCCTTGCCGTCGATCTAGGCGTGACCGAGGCGCGGGCCGCGCTCGGCTTCACTGTCTTCTCGGTGGTCATGGTGGTGATGCGCCTTTTGGTCGACCGGCTGGTGATCCGCGCGGGGCCGGTGCGCGTGGCGCGGATCAGCGGGGTCTCGGCCACGCTTGGCCTGCTGCTTGTCATCACCTCCACCGGGCTGGCGCAGGCGCTCGTCGGTTTCGCTCTGATGGGCGTGGGTTATGCGGCGATCGTGCCGCTGGCCTTCAGCCGCGCGGCGCGCGATCCGGTGGTGCCGCCCGGGCAGGCGATCGCCGCGGTCGCGACGCTGGGCTATAGCGCCCTGCTCATGTCGCCGCCTATCATTGGCTTCGTGGCGGAGCTCACCTCCCTGCGCATCGCATTCCTGTTCCTTGCAGCGCTCGCGGTGCTGATCTTTGCGCTGGCCGGGGTGCTGGGGCGGGAGTGAACCCACCCCGCCCGCGCTAGCGGACGACGTTGAATCCGGGGCCGAAGGGGTAGCCGGTGATGTCTTCGTTGCCATTGTCGGTGATGACGAGGATGTCGTGCTCCCGGTAGCCGCCGGCGCCGGGCGTGCCTTGTGGCAAGGTCAGCATCGGCTCCATCGAGATTACCATCCCGGGCTCCAGCACCGTGTCGATATCCTCGCGGAGTTCCAGCCCGGCTTCGCGCCCGTAGTAATGCGACAGCACGCCGAAGGAATGGCCGTAGCCGAAGGTCCGGTACTGCAGCAGGTCGCGCTCGGCGAAGAAATCGTTGATCGCGTGGGTCACCTCGGCGCAAGAGGCGCCGGGCTTCAGCAGCGAGATGCCGAGTTCGTGGGCGGCGACATTGGCCTCCCAGATCGCCAGCGAGGCGTCGTCCACATCGCCCACGAAAAGCGTTCGCTCCAGCGCGGTATAGTAGCCCGAGATCATCGGGAAGGTGTTGAGCGACAGGATGTCCCCGTGCTCCAGCGTCCGCGCGGTGACCGGGTTGTGGGCGCCGTCGGTGTTGAGACCGGACTGGAACCAGACCCAGGTGTCGCGATACTCCGCATCCGGGAAGCGTCGGGCGATCTCCAGTTCCATCGCATCGCGGCCGGCGATGGCGACATCGATCTCGCGGGTGCCGGGCCGGATCGACTCGCGGATGGCGTAGCCGCCCACGTCCGCCACCGCCGCTCCGGCACGGATCAACTCGATCTCGGCCGGGCTCTTGACCATCCGCTGGGCCATGCAGGCGGCGGCGATGTCCTGTGTGCTGGCCGGCTCGAGATGGGCGGCGAGCTTGGCGGATTGCTGGAGCGTCAGGTGATCCTCCTCGATCCCCAGCCGTGCGCCGCTGCCCGTGACCTGGCGGACCGCCCGCCAGAAATTGTCCCGGGTCCAGTCGGTATAGGTGATGTTGTCGCCCACCGAGCGCCGCCAGGGCTGGCCCGCGTCGATGCCGGCGGAGATCGTCACGCAATCCTTCGCGGTCACGACAAGGCCATAGGGGCGGCCGAAGGAGCAGTAGAGGAAGCCGGAGTAATAGGCGATGTTGTGCATCGAGGTGAAGACGCAGGCATCGAGCCCGGCATCGATCATCGCCTGCCGAAGCCCGGCGAGCCGGGCCTCGTACTCGGCCACGGCAAAGGGCAGGGCGGCCTTCTCGCCATTGTGGAACCGGTAGGATTGCGGGCGTTCAGTCGTCATGGTTCGACCTCCGATCGGGGGTCCCACCTGTGACGGACCCCTCGCAAGAAAGGTCCCGGCGTTCAGGACGAGATGGCCAAGCGATGGGGCGACGCCATCGCCCCGGCCGCCGGCACTCTGGCAGCTTGGCCGGGCGCTGTCGAGTGGCTCAGGGGATCGACAGCACAACCACGCAAAGGCAGAGGCCGAACCATGTCCGCCAGAGCGCACGGACTGCGGCGTCGATCTCGGCCGCGCCGATCTCGCGTCGCCCGTCCGGGTTTATGAATGGGAAATCCCGCATCTGTCCGCCGTAGCTGCGTGGCCCGGAAAGTGCGACGCCAAGGCAGCGCGCCATGGCGGCCTCGGGCCAGCCGGCATTGGGGGAGCGGTGCTGACGCGCCTCGCGGATTGCCGCGCCCCAACCGACGAAGTGGCCGTGCCCCAGCAGGATCAGCAGCGCGGTGAGGCGGGCGGGCACGAGGTTCAGCAAGTCGTCGAACCGCGCCGAGGCCCAGCCAAAGGCTTCGTGCCGCTCGGTGCGGTGGCCGATCATGCTGTCGGCGGTGTTGACGGCCTTGTAGACGAGGATCCCCGGAAGGCCGCCGAGCAGGAACCAGAAGGCTGGGGCGACGATGCCATCCGAGAGGTTTTCGGCCGCGCTTTCGATGGCCGATCGGGCGACAGCGGGTTCGTCCATCCCGGCTGTGTCGCGCCCGACGATCATGGCGACGGCGGCGCGGCCTTCGGGTAGGCCTGTACGCAGTTCTTGCGCCACGGCGGCGACATGCTCCACGAGGCTGCGCTGCGCGATCAGGATCGCGGCGACGATGATGTCCAGCAGACCGAAGGGAGATATCCGGGCGAGCGCCGCTCCGAGGGCCCAGGCCACGATGACAAGGACCAGCAGCGCGAGGATGCCGCGAAACCGCCGGTGCCGGCCGCGGTTGAGCGCCGTGTCGAGCCAGCCGACCGCGCGCCCCATGAGCACCGCAGGATGCGGCAAGCGCGACCAGAGCCAGCCCGGCTCTCCCATCGCGGCGTCGAGCATCAGGGCAAGGAGCAGGGCGGTCTCGGTGCCGATCATCGCAGCGCCGCGTCCAGGCGCTGCCAGCCGTCGTCGGAGCCGGGCAGGCCAAGCCGGAGCCAGCGGTCCGAATAGGGGAAGCGGCGGGTCCAGATATGGGCCTCGGCGAGCCGATCCTGCAGCGCCCGCGCGTCGGCGGTGTCGTAGAGGCGGAACAGGTCGGTGCCGCCAACCACCGGCGCGCCTGCACGGGCGAGCATTCGGTCGAGGCGGGCGGCATCCTCGGACAGGCGCTGGCGCGTCCGGGTGGCCCATGTCGTGTCGGTCAGTGCAGTGGCGCCGATGGCCAGCGCGGGGCCGGAGACCGCCCATGGGCCGATCATGTCGCGCAGCGCGTCGATGCGCTCTGGCGCACCGATGGCGAAGCCGAGCCGGAGCCCGGCCAGTCCCCAGAACTTGCCGAAACTCTTGAGCACCAGCGTCTCCGGCCGCGATTGGGCGACGGGGAGCAGGCTTTGTTCCGGGCAGACGTCGCTGAAACTTTCGTCGAGCACCAGGAGTCCGGCGCTCGGCAACTCGCGCTCCTGCCAGCAGCGGCCGTCCGGGTTGTTGGGATGCACCAGCACGGTGGCGTCACAGGCCGGCTCGGGAGAGGCGCTGACCTCCCAGCCGGCGGCCCTGAAGGCGGCGGCATGTTCGTTGTAGGTTGGCTGCGGGATGTAGACCCGCTTTCCGCTGGCGAGCGCGGGCATCCGGGCGATGGCGGCCGAAGCGCCGGCGGTTGGGAGAATGTCCAGCCGATCCGGCACGCTCCAGAAGGCGCGCGCGGCGGCCAGCAGCGCCTCGGTCGCGGCGGCATCGGGGAGCGCGGTCCAGGCGTCCGGGGGCAGCGCCGGAAGCGGATAGGGGCAGGGGTTGATGCCGGTCGACAGATCCAGCCAACCCGCCCTCGTGCCGCCCCAGCGGGCCACGGCCGCATCGATCCCGCCGCCGTGGTCGCGCGGCCCGTCATCGCTCCTGAGTAGGTCGGTCATCGGAGAATCGGTCGTCCTGCTTCCACCCGCGCGTTGGTAACCAGGTTGCGCCCTTGGGGTACAGTCGGAAATCCCGCTGGAGTCGGAATGCGTTAACAAAGGTGTCCGCCCGGTTAACCTTTGGTTAGGAAATTTGGCGCAGTTAATGATCGGATGGAAGTGCCGATTGATTAGTGGCACGGAGGCAACATGCGTATTTTGATCGTTGAAAGTAATAGAGATCTTGGCTGGTTGTGGAAGCGGCATCTCGAGCGTCAGGGGCATGCTGGGGAGCCTGATCTGACTGGTCCGGTTTGATTGTTAGTGCATGACCCGCCTTGGTTCCATCT
>NZ_JBHTJT010000022.1:0-17974 GCF_042676185.1 Tropicimonas aquimaris
AAGGCGGCCGCACCGTCGGCGCCGGCGTCGTCTCCAAGATCGTCGAGTAATCACTCTCGAGATCTGGGATCTGGGCCGCCCTTCGGGGCGGCCCTTTTTCGTTTCCGGATCAGCGGTGGAGATAGTCCCGCGTCAGCGGCACGGCGTCCTGCCGGCGGGCAAGCTGGAGCTGGAACACCACCTGGTTGTGGTGGCGGAAGGACATCTCGGAGGCCACGAGATAATAGCGCCACATCCGGCAGAACCGCTCGTCGAACATCTCGCGTACCGCGTCGATATTGGTCTCGAAGCGCTCCCGCCATTTCAGCAGCGTCTCGGCATAATGCAGGCGCCAGACTTCCACATCGGTGGTCCAGAGCCGCTCCTTCTCCACCGCCGCCATCACCTCCGACAGGGCGGGGACATAGCCGCCGGGAAAGATGTATTTGGTGATCCAGGGACTGGTCGATCCGGGTGGCGTATAGCGCCCGATGGTGTGAATCAGCGCCACCCCGTCCCCGGTCAGTCGGTCCCGGACATGGGAGAAGTACTCTCGGTAATGCGGCACGCCCACGTGCTCGAACATGCCGACCGAGACGACCCGGTCGAAGCTGCCGGTCACGGTCCGGTAGTCTGCCAGCCGCAGCTCGATCCGCTCCGCAAGCCCCGCCTCCTGCACCCGCTGGCTGGCGACCCGGTGCTGCTCTTCCGACAGCGTCACGCCGAGCACCCGCGCGCCGTGGTCGCGCGCCAGCGTCAGCGCCATGCCGCCCCAGCCGCAGCCGATGTCGAAGACGCGCATGTCCGGCTCGAGGCGGAGCTTGGCGGCGATATGGGCCTTCTTCTGCGCCTGCGCCGTCTCCAGCGTGTCGTCGGGGTGTCTGAAATAGGCGCAGGAATAGTTGAGGTCCGCGTCGAGGAAGAGATCGTAGAGCGCTTGCGAGATGTCGTAGTGATGCGCCACGTTGGCCTGGGCGCGGGGCAGGGGATTGGTCTGTGCCGCCCGGCGCAGCATCTGCCGCAGCGCGAGGTTGGCCTGGATCGCCGGGATCGTCCGGCCATCTCCCCGGTTCATCAGCAGCAGCGCCATGAGGGCCGGCAGATCGTCCTCCTCGATGGTCAGGCGGCCATCCATGTAGGCCTCGCCCAGTGCGAGATCCGGGTTCCGGAGCAGCTTTTGCGCCAGGTCCGGATCCTTCAGGTGCACCGTGACCCGTGGCGCGTCACCCGCGCCATAGGTGCGCGCGCTGCCTTCCGCATCCACGACCGTGAGCGTGCCGGTGCCCACGAGACGGCGCAGGGATGTATCGAGTACCCGGTTCCACATCGCATGCCTGCCCGCGCCGCTGGGCGTGGGCTCGTCAAGAATCTCGTTTGATACCAGCAGTCTGCCGCATCAGCGGCTTTCTGTCGAGGCAGCGGCCGGAATGGCTGCCGGGGAGGCGCAATGGAAAGGAGCCGGCCCGTGGCTGGGCCGGCTCCCATTCCGTGTGATCGGGACGGGTCAGGCCGAGACCAGGACCGCCCGTTTCGCCATCACCTTGACCAGGTTGGCCCGGTAGGCGGCGTCGCCGTGCAGGTCGGTAAGAAGCCCGTCCGGGCTGACCGAGACCCCGTCCACTGCCTCGGGCGCGAAGCTGGCCGAGAGCGCCGCTTCCAGCCCGTCGTGGCGGAACACCCCGTCCTCGCCCGCGCCGGTGACGGCGACGCGCACACCGCCATTGGTCTTCGCCACGAAGACGCCGACCATGGCATAGCGCGACGCCGGGTTGGGGAACTTGGAATACCCAGCCGCCTCGCAGGCCGGGAAGCGGACCGCGGTGATGATCTCGCTCTCCTCCAACGTCGTCGCGAACATGCCGTCGAAGAACTCGTCCGCCGCGATCTCCCGCTGGTTGGTGACAATCGTGGCGCCAAGGGCGAGCACCGCGGCCGGATAATCCGCCGCCGGGTCGTTGTTGGCGAGCGAGCCGCCGATCGTGCCGGCATGGCGCACCGCCGGATCGCCGATCCCGGCGGCAAGGCAGGCGAGCGCCGGGCAGGCGGCCGCGACCACGGCGCTGCCGGCAACCTCGGCGTGGGTTGTCGTCGCGCCGATCACCAGCGTGCCGCTGTCGTCGGAGATCCCGTGAAGGGCGGCGATCCCGCGGATATCGACCACGTCGGTCGGGGCCGCGAGGTGGTTCTTCATCGTCGGCAGCAGCGTGTGCCCTCCGGCGATGATCTTGCCTTCCTCGGACCCCTGCAGCATGGCGACAGCGGACTCGAGCGTTTCGGGCTTGTGGTAGGTCGTCGGATACATCTCGTCTCCTCCCTTACTCGGCCGCCATGGGCGATTTGGCCGCCTGGATGGCGCGCCAGACCGCCTGCGGGGTTGCGGGCATCTGCAGGTCGTTGGTGCCGATGGCATCGGTGATGGCGTTGATCACCGCCGGCGGCGAGCCGATGGCGCCGGCCTCGCCGCAGCCCTTGATGCCGAGCGGGTTGTTGGGCGTAGGTGTGCAGCCATGCTCCACCACGAAGCTCGGAACGTCACTGGCGCGTGGCATGGCATAGTCCATGTAGGACCCGGTAAGAAGCTGGCCATCGCCATCGTAGACGACGCCCTCCAATAGCGCTTGGCCGATGCCTTGAGTGACGCCGCCGTGAACCTGGCCCTCCACGACCATTGGATTGATGATGGTCCCGAAATCGTCCGCAGCGACGAACTGCACGATCTCGGTCGTGCCAGTCTCCGGATCCACTTCGACTTCGCAGATGAAAGTTCCGGCAGGGAAGGCGAAGTTGACGGGGTCGAAGAATGCGCCCTCTTTGAGCCCCGGCTCCATCCCATCCGGCAGGTTGTGTGCGGTGTAGGCGGCGAGGCCGACTTCGTGCCAAGCCATCTTCTTGTCGGTGCCTGCAACCTTCACTTCGCCGTTCTCGATCACCAAGTCGTCCTCGGAGGCCTCGAGCGTGTGTGCTGCGATCTTCCGCACTTTCGCCTCGACCTTGTCGAGAGCCTTCATGACTGCCGACATGCCAACCGGGCCAGAGCGCGATCCGTAGGTGCCCATGCCGAACTGGACCTTGTCGGTGTCGCCATGGACGATCTGGATATTGTCGATTGGCAAGCCAAAACGCTCCGCTGCCAATTGGGCGAAGGTCGTCTCGTGGCTTTGTCCGTGACTATGGCTCCCAGTCAGTATCTCGATCGTTCCGACCGGATTGACGCGCACCTCTGCGGATTCCCATAGGCCAACCCCGGCACCGAGCGACCCGATCGCTGCGGATGGGGCGATTCCGCTTGCCTCTACGAATGATGCGTAGCCGAGCCCGCGCAACTTGCCCCTCGAAGCCGCCTCGGCTTTGCGTGCCGGGAAGCCGTCCACGTCGGCGGCCTTGCGGGCCATGTCGAGCGTGGCGACGTAGTCGCCTGAGTCGTAGTTGAGAATGACCTGCGTCTGGTAGGGAAATTCCTTGATGTAGTTGATCCGGCGCAGTTCCCCCGGATCGACCCCGAGTTCGCGTGCCGCGGTTTCGATGACGCGCTCCAGCATGTAGGTCGCCTCGGGGCGCCCTGCGCCCCGGTAGGCGTCGACCGGCGTCGTATTGGTGTGCACGGCCTTCACGTTCCCGTAGATTGCCGGGATGTCGTAGACGCCAGAGTAGTTTGTTCCGTGCAGGTACGTTGGCGTCACTGTCGCAAACAGGGAGACATAGGCTCCGAGGTTGGCGATGTTATGGATCTTGAGCGCAGTGATGCGATTGTTCTCGTCGAACGCCATCTTTATGTTGGTGACGTTGTCACGCCCGTGCGCGTCGGTCAGGAATGCCTCCGACCGGTCTGACGTCCACTTGATCGACCGCCCGGTCTTCATAGAGGCCCAGAGGCAGGTCAATTCTTCTGGGTAGACATAGATCTTGGAGCCGAAGCCGCCGCCAACATCGGGTGCAATGACCCGAAGCTTGTGCTCGGGCGCGACGCTGTAGAATGCAGAGAGCAAAAGCCGTGCAACATGAGGATTCTGGCTGGTTGTATAGAGTGTGTAGTGTTCCTCTGCCTCGTCGTAGACCGAAATGGCGGAACGTGGCTCCATCGCATTGGGCGACAGGCGATTGTTGATCAGGTCGAGCTCGGTGACGTTCGCGGCACTGGCGAAGGCCGCGTCGGTCTTGGCCTCGTCCCCGATCTCCCAGTCATAGATCAGGTTGCCGGGCACGTTGTCGTGCACCTGCGGCGCATTTGGGTCCAGCGTGCCGGCGGTGGAAATGGATGCGGGCAGTTCCTCGTATTCAACCACCACGGCCTCAGCAGCCAGACGAGCTTGTGCCTGCGTTTCGGCAACGACAATCGCCACGGCATCCCCGACGTAGCGTACCTTGCCGACGGCCAGTGCCGACCAAGCGCCGCACTTCATTGGCTCGCCGTTCTTGGAGGTGATCGCCCAACCCGTGATGATGTTGCCGATCCCGTCCGCGTTCAGCTCTCCACCTTCGAGTACCGAAATCACGCCATCCATCGCTAGCGCGGCGCTGGCATCGATCCTGAGCAGCTTCGCGTGGGCATGCGGGCTGCGGACGAAGGCTGCGTAGGCCTGGTTCTCCATCCGGATGTCGTCGGTATACTTGCCCTTGCCGGTAATGAAGCGCTTGTCTTCCTTGCGCTTGACGCGCGCGCCGATTCCTTCGCTCATAGAATTTCTCCCTGGATTCAGTGTCTGCCGCGTGAGCCACGCCCCGCGGGGCGGCCGCTCACATCTTGGCGGCGGCGTCCTGAATGGATTTCACGATGTTGTGGTAGCCGGTGCAGCGGCAGATATTGCCTTCCAGCTCGTGGCGGATCGCCTCCTCGGTCAGTTCCCGGCCCGCCGCCTTGTAGCGGTTCACCATGTCGACCCCGGTCATGATCATGCCCGGCGTGCAGAAGCCGCACTGAAGCCCGTGGTTGTCGTTGAAGGCGGTCTGCATCGGGTGCAGGCTGCCGTTGGCCAGCCCCTCGACCGTCGTCACCTCGCCCCCGGAAATCGCGGCGGCGAGCACCGTGCAGCTCTTCATCGCCTTGCCGTTCACATGCACCACGCAGGCCCCGCACTGGCTGGTGTCGCAGCCCACATGGGTGCCGGTCAGGCGCAGCATCTCCCGAAGGAATTCGGAGAGCAGGGTGGTGTCGGGCACGTCGCGACTGACCGCGCGCCCGTTTACCGTGAGTTTCACGTTCGCCATTCTTGTCCTCCCTGGCCGATGCGGACTTTTTCCCCGCATCCGTTCTAAATCGATGCCGCGTCAGCTGCGCCCCGATTTGCGGGTGGTGGCCGTCTGACGAGCGCTGAAATCGTCGAAGCAAAAGGTCGCGCGGGTCCCTGAAATGTCCTTGGCGTCTCGGTCCTTGCGCCACACCGGCCCGATCTGGGCCCGGGTGCGCGGCAGATCCGCCATCTCGTTCAATCGGGTTCCGGCGTCGCCGGTCACCTTCCTCCCCGCAGGTTCCTCCTCCTGTCCGCCCGGGAAAGATTACTGCCGAAGTGCCACAAAGCAACCGTTTTGACGCCAGTAAACCATTCGAATCATTTGCGTTTGCAGCATTCGAGCGCTGCGGCGCAGCGACGCCCGGCGTGCCGGTCCGGGCCGGCTGCCGCGCGCGCAGCGCGCGGCTGGGCCCAACGGGTCGGATGTCATCTCCGATGACGTGCGGGCCGGCGGGAGCCCACCGGCGCATTTTTCGCGTGACGTGGCTTGCCGGGCAGGCTAGAACCTGCCGCCCATGTCCGATAGCCGCCTCAGCCTCGCGCTCCAGTCTGGAGCTATCCATCTGCCCGCCTCCGGGCCGATCGCCGTGTTCCGCCCGCGCGAGACCGACGATCTCTCCGCGATGCCGCGGGAACGGGTGCAGATCGTGCAGGGCAGCCGTCCGGACCACGACGCCTGGTTGCAACGAGGCTACCGGGTCGGGACTGCCGCGCCGGAGGATTTCGCCGCAGCCCTCGTGATGGTGCCCCGCGCCAAGGCCGAGGCCCGGGCGCTGGTGGCCCGTGCGAGCGCGCAGGGCGGCTCGGTGATCGTCGACGGGCAAAAGACCGACGGCATCGATTCCCTGCTGCGCGAGATCCGCGCCCGGGCCGAGGTCTCGGCGCCCTTCGCCAAGGCCCATGGAAAGGTGTTCCAGTTCCAGGCCGCCCCCGGCACCTTCGCCGACTGGGACCTGCCGCTGGTCCAGACCTTGCAGAGCGGATGGGTCACCGCGCCCGGCGTCTTTTCCGCCGACGGGCCGGACCCGGCCTCCGTCGCGCTGGCCGAGGCGCTGCCCGAGAAGATGCCCGGCCGCGTCGCCGACCTCGGTGCCGGCTGGGGCTATCTCGCCTTCCACGTCCTCGAGCGGCGCGGCGTCACCGAATGCGCCCTGGTCGAGGCGGAGCACGCGGCCCTCGAGGCCGCCCGCATGAACATTCGCGACGAGCGCGCGCATTTTCACTGGGCCGATGCCACCACCTGGACCGACGCCGGGGCGTTCGACCACATCGTGATGAACCCGCCGTTCCACAAGGGCCGCGAGGCCGAACCCTCCCTCGGCGCGGCCTTCATCGCCAGCGCCGCCCGGCTGCTCGCGCCCCACGGCACGCTCTGGATGGTCGCCAACCGGCATCTTCCCTACGAGGCGCCGCTGCAGGCCGCCTTCCGCGAGACCCGCGAGCTTGCCGGGCCGCCGTCCTTCAAGCTTTTCGCCGCGCGCCGCCCGCAGGGGCAATCCGCCACGCGCTCGCGGCGCTGACTTCGGCTAACATCCCCCCACGCCCCCGAGGCAAGGACCACCAGGACTTCCCATGAGCTTCTCTATCGAAGGTAAGACCGCCATTGTCACCGGCGCCGCCAACGGCGTCGGGCTCGCCATCGCTCGGCATTTCGTCGACCAGGGGGCGAACGTGATGTTCGCCGACATGGACGAAGGCCGGCTCTGCGACGAGCTGGGCGAGGCCAATGGCGACGGCGGCCGCGGCACCGCGCGCGCCTTTGCCGGCGACCTGCGCGAGCGGCTGACCATTGCCAACCTGCTCTCGGCCACGATCGACGCCTTCGAGCGGGTCGACATCCTCGTCAACGCCTGCCGGCAGATGGTGCCCTCCGACCCGCTGGACCCGGACAACGACGCCGTTCAGATGCTGCTCGAACAGAACCTGATGACCTCGCTGCGGCTCAGCCAGACGGTGGCGAAGCGGATGATCAAGCAGGTGGAGGATATCGAGCCGGACGAAAGGCCCAGCACCATCGGCTCGATCATCAACCTCTCCTCCATTGCGGCGCGGCGCACCCACCCCGAGCTGCTCGGTTACTCCGTATCGACGGCGGCGCTCGACCAGATGACCCGCTCGCTGGCGGTGGCGCTCGCACCGCACCGGATCCGGGTAAACGGCGTTTCCTTCGGCTCGGTGCTGTCGAACAGCCTGAAGGGCGCGCTCAAGCAGAACGCCGACTACCGGACGAACATCCGGGACCATACACCGATGCACCGCATCGCGAAGCCGGGCGAGGTGGCCGAGGCCGCGCAGTTCCTGGCCTCCGACGCAGCGGCCTTCATGACCGGCCAGATCATGACCGTGGATGGCGGCCGCACCCTTCTCGACCCGGTCTCGGCGCCGGCCCACTAGCCCGCGACGACCGCTCTGACATTCAGCCGGCCGGGTAACGCAGGTTGCATTGCTGAAGTGCTGCTTCCGATTCCTTCACCAGCCGGGAGCGGGTTTGCCGCAGTTCCTGCAGCTTGCGCTGCTCGGCTGCGCGGTCGATGGCCACGGGGCGTTCCCGGTAGCGCGTCGTCGGCGTGTTGCAGTAACTCCAACCGACGCCCAATCCACGGCCATATCCGCCGCGGCTGCTGCCGAGGCACAGGTCTACCGTGTTGGTGACATAGGCTTCGCGATCCAGCGAGTAGCCGCGCGACAGGTTCTCCTGCGTCTCGAGGATCAGCCGGTCGACCACGGCCACATCCTGGGTCGCGGCTTTGAGGCAGGTCTGCCGTGTCGGCGCGCAGGCCACGAGCGCAGGTAGGGCAAGCAGGAGAATCAGGTGTCGCATATCAGAAGCTTAGACCCCCTGCATGGCCGCGCCAATCGCCTCCGGGGCTGGCCCGTTCTCGGCAAAACTGCTAGCGCTCCGATGATCTGCGAGGGAGAGCCTGACATGACCCAGCCATTCGACACGGAAAAGGCGCGTGCCTCTGCCTGGTTCCGCGAGCTGCGCGACCGGATCGTTGCCGCCTTCGAGGCGCTGGAGGACAGCCAGGCCGAGGGTCCGATGGCCGGCCTGCCGGCCGGGCGCTTCGAGGTGACCGAGACGAAACGCGCCTCCGACGACGGTGGCGACGCGGGTGGAGGGCTGATGAGCGTCATGCGTGGTGGCCGGGTCTTCGAGAAGGTCGGCGTCAATGTCTCGACCGTCTATGGCAAGCTGGGTGAGGCGGCGCAGAAGGCGATGGCGGCGCGTGGCGTGCCGGGGATCGAGACCGACCCGAGTTTCTGGGCCTCCGGTATCAGCCTCGTGGCCCATATGCAGAACCCGCACACGCCGGCCGTCCACATGAACACGCGGATGTTCTGGACGCCGCACGCCTGGTGGTTCGGCGGCGGTGCGGACCTCAACCCCTGCATCGAGTACGACGAGGACACCGCCGCGTTCCACGCGGCGCTCAAGACCGCCTGCGATGCGCATGCCTCCGACTACTACGAACGGTTCAAGGCCTGGGCCGACGAGTATTTCTTCGTTCCGCACCGGGGCCGGGCGCGCGGTGTCGGCGGGATCTTCTACGACGACCTGAACACCGGCGACTGGGATGCCGATTTCGCCTTCACGCGGGCGGTGGGAGAGGCCTTCCTGCCGGCGTTCCTGCCGGTGACCGAACGGCGGCGGAACCAGCCCTGGACCGAGGCCGACAAAGAAGCGCAGCTCGTCCATCGCGGGCTCTACGCCGAATACAACCTCGTCTACGACCGCGGCACCAAGTTCGGCCTCGCCACCGGGCACGACGCCAACGCGGTGCTGATGTCCCTGCCGCCGGTCGCAAAATGGTACTGACGCGGGAGCCGCGTACCAACGCGCTCGGTCAGCCCATCGGCTGGCCGCTCGACGTGGCGCTGCCACGGCCGCGTCCGCACAAGGCGCCGATGCAGGGGCGGTTCTGCACCCTCGAACCGGCAGATCCGGAGGCGCATGCGGCTAGCCTGTTCGAGGCCTTCGCGACAAGCACCGATGACCGGATCTGGACTTATCTGCCCTACGGGCCCTTCGACAGTGCCCAGGCGCTGGCCGACTGGATGCGCGCGACCTGCCTCGGCGACGACCCGATGTTCTTCACCGTCCGCGAGGCGGGCAAGGGGCAGTGCCTTGGCCTTGCGAGCTACCTGCGGATAGATCCGGGCAACGGCTCGGTGGAGGTCGGGCACATCAACTTCTCGCCCCTGGTCCAGCGCACGCCGATGGCGACCGAGGCGATGTTCTTGATGGCCGACCATGCCATGACGGGCCTCGGCTATCGCCGCTACGAGTGGAAATGCGACGCACTCAACGCGCCTTCGCGCGCGGCAGCGGAGCGGCTCGGTTTCCTCTACGAAGGCACCTTTCGGCAAGCGACCCATTACAAGGGGCGCAACCGCGATACCGCCTGGTTCGCCCTTACCGATGGGGACTGGCCCCGGGTTCGTACGGCCTTGCAAGCCTGGCTCGCAGCGGAGAACTTCGATGCCGAAGGGCGGCAGAGATGCTCGCTCGCGGAGATTCGCGATGCGGAGTCGGCCGGGGCAAGGGAGGAGACCTGAGATGCGCGGTCGGTGCGATTGTGGAGAGATCACCTACGAGCTGGCCGAGGCGCCGCTCTTTGTCCATTGCTGCCACTGTCGGTGGTGCCAGCGCGAGACCGGTTCCGCCTTCGCAATGAACGCGATCATCGAGGCGGACAGGTTTTCGGTTCTCAGCGGCTCACCGGAGGTGATCGACACGCCCACCCAAAGCGGTCGGGGACAGAAGATCGCCCGCTGCCCGACCTGCAAGGTTGCGCTGTGGAGTACCTATGCGTCCCCTGTGTTCCACTTCGTTCGGGTCGGAACACTGGAGGACCCCGATGCCTGTCCGCCAAGCATCCACATCTTCACCGAGAGCAAGCAGCCCTGGGTGGTACTGCCGGAGGGCGCGCCCGCCGTGCCGCAGTATTACGACCTCAGGGAACACTGGCCCGCAGAGAGCCAGGCCCGCCGCAAGGCCTGCAAGGAACGGATCACCCGTTCCTGACAGTCTCAATCATCAGCGCGACGTTCTCCGGATCGGCATCGGGGGTGATACCGTGGCCGAGGTTGAAGATGTGCGGGCCCTTCGAGAAGGCCTTCACGATCCGACGGGTCTCGTCGACCAGCGCCTGTCCGCCGGTGACCATGTGCGTCGGCGCCAGGTTGCCCTGCACGCAGCCATCCACCTGCACGTGCTCGGCGGCCCAGTCTGCGCTCACCGAGTTGTCGAGCGCCACGCAATCGGCCCCGGTGGCGCGGGCGAAGCCGATGTAGCGCTCGCCGGCCTCGCGCGGGAAGGCGATGATCGGCGTGTCGGGGTGGCGCGCCTTGAGTTCGGCGATGATCTTCTTCGCCGGTTCCAGCGCATAGCGGTCGAACGCTTCGCCCTTCAGCGAGCCGGCCCAGCTGTCGAACAGCTTCAGCACCTCGGCGCCGGCCTCGACCTGGGCGGAGAGGTATTCGATCGTCGCGTCGGTCAGTCGCTCCATCAGAGCGTCGAACAGCGGCTGGTTCTCGGCCATCAACGCGTGGGCCGGCCCCTGGTCCGGCGTGCCGCGCCCGGCGATCATGTAGGTCGCCACAGTCCAGGGCGCGCCGGCAAAGCCGATCAGCGTGGTCTCGGAGGGCAGTTCGCGCGACAGGATCCGCACGGTTTCGTAGACCGGCGAGAGCACCTCGTGGATGTCGTCCTTGCCCTTGAGCGCGTCGAACTCCGCCTGCGCGGTCACCGTGGAGAGCCGCGGTCCTTCGCCGGTGACGAACCAAAGGTCGGCGCCGAGCGCCTGCGGCACCAGCAGGATGTCGGCAAACAGGATCGCGGCATCGAAGCCGTAGCGCCTGATCGGCTGCAGCGTGACTTCGGCGGCGAGGTCAGGGTTGTAGCACAGCGACAGGAAATCGCCGGCCTGCGCGCGGGTGGCGCGGTATTCCGGCAGGTAGCGCCCGGCCTGCCGCATCATCCAGATGGGTGGGGTTGGCAGAACCTCACCGGCAAGCGAGCGCAGCAGTTTCTTGGTCACGGTCATCGGGCCCTCTCCCTCGTCGGCGCATCGCTGGGTGCGGCCTCTGCGACGGGAAGTCAAGTCGCGGGGGAGTTGTCAGTCAGCGGGGCGGCAATTAAGCACGGCCCATGACACAGGCTCTTCCCTCCCCCGACCGACCGCTCCGGATCGGCACCCGCGGCTCCCCGCTCGCCCTCGCGCAGGCCCACGAGACCCGAAACCGGCTTGCCGCCGCATTCGATCTGCCGGAGGCCGCCTTCGAGATCGTCGTGATCAAGACGACGGGCGACGACCGGGCGCTGATCGCGGCCGACCGGCCGCTCAAGGAGATCGGCGGCAAGGGGCTCTTCACCAAGGAGATCGAGGAGGACCTGCTCACCGGCCGGATCGATATCGCTGTCCACTCAATGAAGGACATGCCGGTGGAGCAGCCCGCCGGGCTGACGCTCGATTGCTACCTGCCGCGCGAGGACGTCCGTGACGCCTTTGTCACGCTCGACGGCATGGCTTTCGGCGATCTGCCGGAGGGCGCGGTGGTCGGGACCTCTTCCCTGCGCCGTCGTGCCCAGCTTCTGTTCCGCCGGCCCGATCTGCAGGTGGTGGAGTTCCGCGGCAACGTGCAGACGCGGATGCGCAAGCTCACCGAGGGCGTGGCCGAGGCGACTTTTCTCGCCTGTGCGGGGTTGAACCGGCTGGGGATGGACGATGT
The DNA here is from genome assembly GCF_042676185.1 of Tropicimonas aquimaris. Taxonomy (NCBI): domain Bacteria; kingdom Pseudomonadati; phylum Pseudomonadota; class Alphaproteobacteria; order Rhodobacterales; family Roseobacteraceae; genus Tropicimonas; species Tropicimonas aquimaris. The sequence continues at coordinate 11,940 of NZ_JBHTJT010000022.1, forward strand.
CCGCCGCACGCCGATCGCCGCCGAGGACATGCTCCCGGCGGTCGCACAGGGGGCGATCGGCATCGAGCGGCGCACCGGCGACAGCGCGGCGGCGGCCCTGCTCGACGCGATCCACGACGGGCCGACCGGCCAACGGCTGGCAGCCGAGCGCGCCTATCTCGCGGCGCTCGACGGCTCCTGCGAAACCCCGATTGCCGGGCTTGCCGAGCTCTCGGGGGGCGAGGTGACCTTGAGGGGCGAGATCCTGCGGCCCGACGGCAGCGAATGCCTCACCGATTACGGCCGCGCGCCGATTGCCGACGGCGCAGCGCTCGGGCGGGAGATCGCGGCCCGCCTTCTTGACCGGGCCGGCCCGGGCTTCTTCGACTGGCGCAAGGCCTGACGGCTTCTTCTGTCCGGAAAGACCCTCGCCGAAGGCACGACCGCCCAGCGGCGGTCAGTGACGGTGGGCGGCGTCGTGCTCCGGGTCGGTGCCGGGTACGGGGTCGTAGCCGCAGCTGCCGAAAGGGTTGCACCGAGCGATCCGCCTGAGCGCCATCCAGCCTCCGCGAACCGCGCCATGCCTGCGCAGCGCCTCCAGCGCATAGGCGGAGCAGGTGGGCTGATAGCGGCAGTTGAAGCCGACCCAGGGTGAGAAGATGAGCCGGTAGCCGCGGATCGGAAGCGACAGGATCCAGGCGGCGGGGCTCATGACTTGCGCGGCCTGGGCGAATGCACTCGCTCCAGCGCCGTTCGCAGATCGTCCAGCAGCGCGTCGAACGGCCGGTCGGCCGTCGCGCCCGCCTTGCCGATCAGCACGTAGTCCCAGCCCGGCCGCCCGGCCTCGGGCAGCACGGCTCGGGCGATCTCCCGCAGGCGGCGCTTGGCGCGGTTGCGGGCGACGGCGTTGCCGACCTTCTTTGAACAGGTAAAGCCGACCCGCACAAGCGACGGATCGGCCTCGTCATCGCGGCGCTTGCGCGCCTGAAGCAGAAATCCCGGCGTCCCGGCACGCCCCGCACGGGCGGCCGCCAGGAACTCGCTGCGCTTGGTCAGGGTGGCCATCGGTGGCCGCCCCCGGCTCACGCGCTGAGCGACTTCCGGCCGCGGGCGCGGCGGGCGTTCAGGATCTTGCGACCACCCTTGGTGGCCATGCGCGCACGGAAGCCGTGGCGGCGCTTGCGAACCAGGTTGGAAGGCTGATAGGTGCGTTTCATCGCTCCGTCTCCGTTCTTGTGCTTGGGCCCAAATCCGGCACGGATTCGAAGGCTCTGATATCTCGAAGCCCGGCGCTTAAGCGAGATTGCGACCCGAGTCAATTCGGTTTGCTCACAGAAAGCCTGCAACATTCAGGTTTTTCGGCGGCCGATTTCCAGACCGGATGTTTCAAAACCCGCGCCGGGACGCAGGACTTATCACGAAAGGGCAGGTGGCGCATCAAGCGGGCGTGAGCCCTCTGTCGCATTTCCGCGCCAACGCTCATGTTCGACATGACAATATCACATCATGAGCAAGCCAAGACCCATGCCGAGCGACACGACCCAGCCCAGACGTGCCAATTTTACGCGCGCCCTCCCTCTTGCCGCCATTGCCATCGTGGCGGTGGCCGGCGCCTTCCTGCTCGGCGATGCCCTGAGCTTCGAGACCCTCGCCGAGAACCGCGAGGCGCTGATTGCCTTCCGCGACAGCCATTTCGTGGCCACGGCGCTTGCCTTCGTCGCTGTCTATATCGTCATCGTCGCCTTTTCCCTGCCGGGCGCCACGGTTGCCACGTTGACCGGCGGTTTCCTGTTCGGCCTGTTTCCGGGCGTGCTCTTCAACGTGCTTGGCGCCACGATCGGCGCCTGCGTGATCTTTCTTGCCGCGCGTCGCGGGTTGGGCGAGACGCTCGCGGCGCGGATGGACGCCTCCGAGGGGCAGGTCCGCAAGATCAAGGCCGGGATCGACGCCAACCAGTGGGAAATGTTGTTCCTGATCCGGCTGGTGCCGGTGGTGCCTTTCTTCGTCGCCAACCTCGTGCCGGCGCTCGTGGGCGTGCCGCTCGGCCGGTTCGCGATCACGACCTTTCTCGGCATCATCCCCGGCGGGCTGGTCTATACCTCGGTCGGCAGCGGGCTGGGCGAGGTGCTGGCCACGGGCGGAACCCCCGATCTCGTCGTGATCTTCGAGCCGCATATCCTGCTGCCGCTCCTTGGGCTCTGCGTTCTGGCGGCGCTGCCGATCGTCCTCCGGGCGGTTCGCGGCCGCAAGGAGGACTGAGCGATGGATCGCATCGAAACCGATATCTGCATCATCGGCGCCGGGTCGGGTGGCCTGTCGCTGGCCGCCGGCGCGGCCCAGATGGGCGCACGCGTGGTATTGATCGAGGCCGGCGAAATGGGCGGGGATTGCCTGAACTTCGGCTGCGTTCCGTCCAAGTCGCTGATCTCCGCCGCCAAGCACGCGCATGGCATGCGCTCGGGCGCCGCCTTTGGCGTCGCTTCCGTCGAGCCAGTGATCGACTATGCCGCGGCGATGGGCCATGTCCGCGGCGCGATCGAAACCATCGCGCCGCATGACAGCCAGGAACGCTTCGAGGGGCTTGGCGTGACCGTGCTCCGCGACCGCGCGCGCTTTGTTTCCGAGAGCGAGGTCGAGGCCGGCCCGCATCGCATCACCGCCCGCCGCTTCGTGGTGGCGACCGGGTCCCGCCCGCTCGTGCCGCCCATCGACGGGCTGGCCGATGTGCCGTTCCTCACCAACGAGACGCTCTTCGAGCAGCGCGAACGGCCGGAGCACCTGATTATCATCGGAGGCGGGCCGATCGGGTTGGAAATGGCCCAGGCCCACCGTCGTCTCGGCTGCCGGGTGACCGTCATCGAGGCGATGCGCGCCCTCGGGCGGGAAGATCCGGAACTGGCGGCCATTGCCCTCGACCGGCTGCGCGCCGAGGGCATCGAGATCCTCGAGGACACCAAGGTCGAGAAGGTCACCGGATCGGCGGGCGACATCACCGTGCACAGCGGCGAGGCGGCGATCACCGGCACGCATCTTCTGGTCGCGGCCGGGCGCTCCCCCACGACGGAGGGGCTGGGCCTGGATGCCGCGGGAGTCGCGTTCGAGAAGACGGGCATCAAGGTCGATGACGCCCTGCGCAGCAGCAACCGGCGCGTCTATGCAATCGGCGATGTCGCCGGTCGGCAGCAGTTCACCCATGTCGCGAACTACCACGCCGGGGTGATCGCGCGCTCGATCCTGTTTGGCCTGCCGGCCAAAGCATCGGATTCCCATATCCCGCATGCGACCTATACCGATCCGGAACTGGCGCAGGTCGGTCTGACCGAGGCCGAGGCCCGCGACCGTCATGGCGACGCGCTGGAGGTGATTCGCTTCTCCTACGACCAGAATGACAGGGCGATCGCCGAGGGCCGCACGACGGGCCTCGTCAAGGTGATGGTCCACAAGGGACGCCCGGTCGGGGCCGCCATCGTGGGCCCGCAGGCCGGAGAATTGATCGGCACCTGGGCGATGATACTGGCCAATGGGCTCAAGATGAAGGCGCTGACCAATACGGTGCTGCCGTACCCGACGCTGTCGGAGGTCAACAAGCGCGTCGCAGGGGCCTATTTCTCCCCGCGTCTGTTTGATAGTCCTTGGGTCAAGAAAGTGGTGGGCTTCATACAGCGCCACGTCCCGTAAGGCACTCTAGGCAGATGTTCCTCAATTCGCTCTCCGGCCGCTTCCTTCTTCTGACGGTGGCATTCGTCATGTTGGCGGAGGTTCTGATCTTCGTGCCCTCGGTGGCGCGGTTCCGCGAGGACTTCCTGCTGTCGCACCTGGAGCGGGCGCAGATCGCGTCGCTGGCGGTGCTGGCCTCGGACGACATGCTGGACGAGGAGCTCGAAGCCGAGCTGCTGGAAAACGCCGGGGTGCTGAACGTGGTTCTGCGGCGCAACGAGATCCGGCAGCTTGTGCTGTCCTCACCCATTCCCGCCCCGATCCAGGCGACCTACGACCTGCGGAACGCCAGCGCGCTGGAACTGATACGTGATGCCATCGCCTGCATCCTCGAGCCGGAGCCGCAGGTCGTCCGGGTGATCGGCGATCCGGTCCAGCAGGCCGGCCTGCTCATCGAGGTCACCATGATGACCGGCGAGCTTCGCAGCGCGATGGTCGACTACGGCCTGCGCATCCTGCTGCTCTCGGCGGTGATCTCGGCCGTTACGGCCCTGCTGCTCTTCCTCTCCGTGCGCAGCCTGATCGTCGCGCCGATCCGTCACCTCGTCGATGTCATGCAGAGCTATGCGACCGCGCCCGAGGATGCCCGCCGGATCATCGCGCCGGAGGCCGGCGTGCGCGAGCTGCGGGAGGCCGAGGAGGCGATGCAATCCATGCAGACCCAGCTGACCGGAGCCCTGCGCCAGAAGGAGCGGCTCGCCCAACTCGGGGCTGCGGTGGCCAAGATCAGCCACGACCTGCGCAACATCCTGACTTCGGCGCAATTGTTCGCCGACCGGATGGAGAGCAGCGAGGATCCGGCCGTGCAGCGCGCCGCGCCCAAGCTGGTGAACTCGATATCGCGGGCGGTCTCGCTCTGCGAGTCGACGCTGGCATTCGGCAAGGCCGAAGAGCCCGCGCCGCGGTTGCAACACATCCAGCTCGCCCCGCTCGTCTTCGACGTCGTCGAGAGCGAACGCCTCGCTGTCGGCAACGAGGACGTCAGCTTTGGCGAGGACATCCCCGCCGGCATGTATCTCCGGGCCGACCCCGAACAGCTCTACCGGGTTCTGAGCAACCTCATCCGGAATGCCCGCCAGGCGATCCTGGCCACCGGCAAGGGAGGCGAGATATGCATCTCGGCCGACGAGACCGACGAAGGCTGGACGATCAAGGTGGAGGACACCGGCCCCGGCCTGCCGCCCAAGGCACGCGAATACCTGTTTCAGGCGTTCCAAGGCGGCACTCGCAAGGGCGGCACCGGTCTCGGCCTCGCGATCTCCGCAGATCTGGTGCGCGGCCACGGCGGCCGGCTCGACATGCTTCATACTGGACCGGAGGGAACCGCCTTCGCGATCTTCCTTCCAAAAGCGGTGGCGATGGTCGCCGATGTTGCGGAGTGATTTTCTTCGATTGGCTCTTGCATCGCCCGGCGGCCGAGTCTAATTGAACGCCTCACGCGCTGGTAGCTCAGTTGGATAGAGTACTTGACTACGAATCAAGGGGTCGGGGGTTCGAATCCTCCCCAGCGCGCCATAGAATTCAAAGGCTTAGGCGGAAACGCCTAAGCCTTTTTCTTTGGTGTTTGTCGGGAGGGTAACGCCTGGGGTAACGAAAATGCCGTGTAGGTGGGCATTTGCGGATTGCAGCTATCGATGCTTCACTAGCTTGTAGCTCGGGAAACCAATCTACTCTTCGAACAGATCATCCTCCGGGCCTGGGCCCGGGATAACGTCAAAGACCTTGACGATGCTCTGTTTGGCGCCCGTGAGGTTGCCTTTCGCGTCGTATTGGTGCTCGAGGCGAATCCTCACGCGGAGTGCGTCTCCAGGAAAGATCGCATGCTTTCTGGCGTGAAAATCTTCCATCCAGTCAGGATCCTCAATCCGAGCTGTCAGCCGGGCCTTGCCATGGGAAAACTCCCATTTCGCATTACCCAGGAAGTCAGGCTTCCGGATGATTAGAAACAGCTCCTGATAGCTAACAAGCTCTTTGTCTTCGCCGTCATCATCAAGTGAGTCTGAGGGGAGTGCGGTATTCGTTAGGTCCGCTGTGTACTCATCCCGTCCGAGAGTAATGGTCAGTCGCTCATCTGGCAGAAACCGTAACTTGGTCTCTTGGATTCTATCCAGCGGCTGTGCAAGGCGGCTCGGCTTGGGAGCTGGATAGTCTGGCAACTGCAAAGCATCGGTTTCCTTTGCCAGCCTTGCAATTTCATCTGTCAGGTCGGGAAGGGACTCTCGATCTGTCTCTGGTGTATCCAGCCACTTAAGTGCTGCATACTTCCCTTTCACTAGTGGGGAGCCTGATCTGACTGGTCCGGTTTGATTGTTAGTGCATGACCCGCCTTGGTTCCATCT
>NZ_JBHTJT010000023.1:0-70580 GCF_042676185.1 Tropicimonas aquimaris
TGTTCGCCATTCTCTGTCCTCCGTTTCCTAAACATAACGGTGGACCAGTTCAGATGGGGCACTCCAGGTGGATTTCCGGGTACATACGGGCAGCTTCAGCGGCGTTGCTCGTCCTCAACGAGACAGAGAACTCACGCTTGCCAATCGTGGCCACCAGTTCCTGCGGAACCCTACGCCTGTACTTGTATTTGCCAGACTTTCGGTTGGTCGTTAGGTAGTCCATCTCAACAAAGATCTTCATGCTCACTCCACGCGCCATGTGTAGCGAATGTGTAGCGATTTCAAGGTCAATGCCTTGAACATATTGATGTTTCTTTGGGAAATGGTGCCCAGGAGAGGACTCGAACCTCCACGTCCATACGGACACTAGCACCTGAAGCTAGCGCGTCTACCAATTCCGCCACCTGGGCAGGTGTCGTGAGCGCGGTCATTATATCCGGCCCGAGGGGGTGTCAACGGCCATTCTGACGATTTTTTCCCGATCCCGATCGGTGTCGACGCAGGCCCTCGGTGCAATCGCGGCTTGTTCCGCGATACGGCGGGCGCTATCTCCATGCCAAGGCACCGTACGGAGGGTATTTCCATGTCCAGGCTCGTCACGATCTATGGCGGCTCCGGGTTTGTCGGACGTTACATCACGCGGCGCATGGCCAAGCTCGGCTGGCGGGTGCGGGTGGCTACGCGGGAGCCCGACGAGGCGCTCTTCGTTCGGACTTACGGCGAGGTCGGCCAGGTCGAACCGGTGCCCTGCAACCTGCGCCACGAAGAATCGGTGAAGGCCGCGATGCACGGTGCCGATGCGGTGATCAACTGCGTGGGCGTGCTGGCCGAGCACGGCAAGAACACCTTCGAGGCGCTTCAGGCGGAAGGCCCCGAGCGGATTGCCCGACTGGCAGCCGCCGAAGGCGTCGCACACATGGTGCATATCTCGGCGATCGGCGCCTCGGCGGAATCCGAGAGCGACTATGCCCGCACCAAGGCCGCCGGCGAGGCCGGTGTGCTGCGTCACATGCCGAATGCGGTGATCCTGCGGCCGTCAGTCATATTCGGGCCCGAGGACGAGTTCTTCAACCGTTTCGCCACGATGTCACGGCTGGGTCCGGTTCTGTCCATCGTCGGTGCGGAGACCCGGTTCCAGCCGGTCTACGTGGACGACGTGGCACAGGCAGCGGTGCTTGGCGCCACCGGCGAGGCGGCACCCGGGATCTACGAGCTCGGCGGCCCCGACGTGGACACCTTCCGCGAACTGATGGAGATGATGCTGCGGATCATCCGCCGCCGCCGTCTGGTGCACGACATGGGGTTCGGGCCCGCCAAGTTGATGGCGCGGGCCTTTGGCGTGGCAGAGAAGCTGAGCTTCGGCATCATCGGCGCTCCTCTGACACTGGACCAGGTAAAGAACCTCGCCACCGACAACGTGGTGAGCGACGGTGCGAAGGGGTTCGCGGAACTCGGGATCACGCCGACCTCGATGGAAGCGGTGCTGCCGGAATACCTGTGGCGCTACCGGCCCAGCGGCCAATACGAGACGCTTACGGAATCGGCGCGAAACCTCAACGCCTGACCTGCCAAGAGCACATCTTTCCAACATGACATCGGCCGCGCCAATGCGCGGCCGTTCTTCTTTCCAGCGTCAGGCACTTCAGAAGTAGGCGATGCCCAGCAGGATCGTGCCCAGAACCAGACGATAGATCACGTAGGGCGTGAAGCTGACGCTGCGCAGCAGGCGCATCATCAGGATCAGCGCCAGAAGCGCGGCCGCAAAGGCGAAGACCGCGGCGATGGCGGCATCGCGAATCTGGTTCAGGTCGCCTCTTGCCGCCACTTCCAGACCGAGCAGGCTGCCGGAAGCGATGATCGTCGGGATCGACATGAGCATCGACAGCCGCGCCGCGTCATGGCGGGCATAGCCGAGCATCCGCGCGCCGGTGATGGTGATGCCCGAGCGCGAGGTGCCGGGAATCAGCGCCACCGCCTGCCAGAGGCCCATGATCCAGGCGTGTTTCACGCTCCAGTCCTTTGCATCCAAGCGGTCATCACCGTTCTGGTCCGCCCAGTAGAGCAGGATGCCGAAGAGGATCATGGTCCAGCCGATCACCGCGATCCCGCGCATCGCCTGATCCAGTCCGGTCATGTTCAGCAAAAGCCCGAGCAAGGTCACCGGGATTGTCGAGATCAGCAGCAGCTGCGCCAGCCGGGCACCAGACGTGTCGACCCGCCCGCGAAGCAGCCGGCCGAGGCCGATCGCGGCTTCCCGAACGTCGCGCCAGAAATAAAGGATGACGGCAAACAGGGTTCCGACATGCACCGCCACATCGATGGTCTGTCCCTGGTCATCGAGGCCTGTAAGATTCGGAAGGAGAATCAGGTGCCCCGAGGAGGAGACCGGCAGAAACTCGGTAACGCCTTGGATTATTGCGACAAGAAGTATGTGGAAGAGCGACATGAACCCGGTGCCTCAGGGGATTTTTGTGCGCATCCTAACCAGATGATTATTAAAGAAAAGCGACAAAGTTAGTAAGTTGTGCTGACCTAAATCAGAGTTTTTTCGCTCCAGGAGCGCCCTTGGGCGAAAAAATAGGTCCATTTAGGTCACCATTTGTGACTTTATTTCTCCCGTGAGTCCATGTAATCAGCGCCAACCGATAAACGGAGGCAAGCCAGTGGCAAAACAGCGAATGCTCCAGTTCGTGTCCGTGGAAAAGCAGATGCCCGAGAAACGGGCCGCGGAAGCGCGCGCGCATGACTTCAAGGAGATCTACGGCGAGTTCGCCGATGCCAAGGCAACCGAACAGGCGAGCCGGTGCAGCCAGTGCGGCGTGCCCTATTGCCAGTCGCACTGCCCGCTGCACAACAATATTCCGGACTGGCTGCGCCTGACCACCGAAGGGCGCCTGCAGGAGGCCTACGAGCTGAGCCAGCTCACCAATACCTTCCCCGAGATCTGTGGGCGGATCTGTCCGCAGGACCGGCTGTGCGAAGGCAATTGCGTGATCGAGCAATCCGGTCATGGCACCGTCACCATCGGCGCAGTGGAGAAATACATCACCGACACCGCATGGGAAGAAGGCTGGGTGCAGCCAATCCGTCCTGCGGTGGAGCGTTCCGAAAGCGTCGGCATCATCGGTGCGGGCCCCGGCGGGCTGGCGGCAGCCGATGCGCTGCGCCGCGCCGGCGTGCAGGTGACCGTCTATGACCGCTACGACCGTGCCGGCGGGCTTCTGACCTATGGCATCCCCGGCTTCAAGCTGGAGAAAGAGGTCGTGATGCGCCGCAACAAGCAGCTCGAGGACGGCGGCGTGAGGTTTGTGCTCAACTGCAACGTGGGCAGCGACATCTCCTTTGCCGAGATCCGCGAGAAGCACGACGCGGTGCTGATCGCCACCGGCGTCTACAAGAGTCGCGACCTTCAAGGGCCGGGCTCCGGTGCCAGGGGGATCGTACGGGCGATCGACTACCTCACCGCCTCCAACCGCCAGAACCTTGGCGACACGGTGCCGGAATACGAGAGCGGCGAGCTGAACGCCGCGGGCCGCAAGGTCGTCGTGATCGGCGGCGGCGATACCGCGATGGACTGCGTTCGCACAGCGATCCGGCAGGGCGCCGACAGCGTGAAATGTCTCTATCGCCGCGACCGCGCAAACATGCCCGGCTCGCAGCGCGAGGTGCAGAACGCCGAGGAAGAGGGCGTCGTCTTCGAATGGCTGACCGCGCCGCAGGGCTTCGCCGGCGACCCGGTGAGCGGCGTGATGGTCCAACGGATGCGCCTTGGCGCGCCGGACGCCTCCGGCCGCCAGTCGCCGGAGGTGATCGAGGGCGCCGACTATGTCGAAGAGGCAGATCTCGTGATCAAGGCGCTCGGCTTCGAGCCTGAGGACCTGCCCGCGCTCTGGGGCGAGGAGGCGCTGGAGGTGACCCGCTGGGGCACCGTGAAGGCGAACTTCCGAACCCACGAGACCGCGATGCCCGGCGTCTATGCCGTCGGAGACATCGTGCGCGGCGCGAGCCTCGTGGTCTGGGCGATCCGCGACGGGCGCGAGGCGGCCGACGCTATGCTCGAGGCATTCGAGGCCGCCAGCACCGGGGTCGCCGCCGAGTAACCACGGCGCCGCCCCCTTTGCGAAAAGGCCGGATCGTGCAGCGGTCCGGCACCCGACCTGACAGCTCTGGAATGAACATGGAACTCTGGAACGCTCATCGGATTGCTGGTCTTGCCGTGGCGCTCGCCGCCACGGCCCCGGCCGCGCATGCCCAGTCGGGCGTGCAGGTTCCCGAGGGCTGCGAGGGGTTCCTGACGGTCCAAATGAAAGGGTGCGGCGTCTCCCACTACTGGCGCTGCGAGGCCGACCCGGAGCAGAACACCTGGGAGGCGCATTACACCGTCGACGGGCTGTTCTCGGTCTCCGTCTACAGCCCGGAATTCCAGTGGCTCGACAGCCGATATTTCGAGGACGGGCGTCGCGAGTTTCTTGTCGAGGATGGCCCCGACCCCGCTTCGCTCAGCAATCTGATCGAAACCGGCACGGACAGCTACGCCTTCGTGATGCGCGAGACCGGCCCCGACGGCATCCGCGACATCGTCCACCAGGGGATAGACACGCTGAGCGGCCGCGAGGTCGTGATCGACGGCGTCACACTCCTTGAGACGGAATTCTCCGCCACCGCGCTCGACGCGCTGTCGGGGGAGGAGGAATACTCGGTCTTCGGCAACCAGTACGTCCTGCCGGAAGAACGCCTGTTCTTCCTCGGGCCCGACACTTTCGTGCAGGGCATGGAAGAGCAGGAGAACGATTTCAGCCCCGTCCGGTTCATCCGCCCCGGCGAGCCGGGCTTCGAAGACATGATGCCCCGCTTCGAATGCGAGGCGACCGAGGAAATCCTGTTCCGCCCCCTGACCGAGGGTGAATCGACACAGACAACTGCGCCGCTGACCGCCGGCGCCCTTCAGAATTCGACCGACACGCTTCTGCCGGCCCCGGGCCGCAAGCTGTCCCAACCGCGGAGGGTACGCGAATGACTCGGGAATTGACTCACTTTGACGCCGCCTGGGCCGAAGCCGAAACAGCCAAGCGGGAATGGATGGCCGAAAACGGCCTCTACCGGGAGGAAGACGAGCACTCCTCCTGCGGCGTGGGCCTCGTAGTCGCCATCGACGGCAAGAAGAGCCGCAAGGTCGTCGAGGACGGCATCAACGCGCTCAAGGCCGTCTGGCACCGCGGCGCCGTGGATGCCGACGGCAAGACCGGCGACGGCGCGGGCATCCACGTGCAGATCCCGGTGCCCTTCTTCTACGACCAGATCCGCCGCACCGGCCACGAGCCGGACGTGAACCGCCTGATCGCGGTGGGCCAGATCTTCCTGCCGCGGACCGATTTCGGCGCGCAGGAAACCTGTCGGACCATCGTGGAAAGCGAAGTCCTGCGGATGGGTTACTACATCTACGGCTGGCGCCATGTGCCGGTGAATATCGAGTGCCTCGGCGACAAGGCCAACGCGACCCGTCCGGAGATCGAGCAGATCCTGATCTCCAACGCCAAGGGTGTGGACGAGGAGACGTTCGAGCGCGAGCTTTACGTGATCCGTCGCCGCATCGAGAAGGCCGCCGCCGCCGCCCGTGTGCCGGGCTTCTACGTCTGCTCGCTTTCCTGCCGGTCGGTGATCTACAAGGGGATGATGCTGGCGCAGGACGTGGCCGAATTCTACCCCGACCTCAAGGACGAGCGGTTCGAGAGCGCCTTCGCGATCTATCACCAGCGCTATTCGACCAACACCTTCCCGCAATGGTGGCTGGCCCAGCCCTTCCGCATGCTAGCCCATAACGGCGAGATCAACACGCTCAAGGGCAACATCAACTGGATGAAAAGCCACGAGATCCGGATGGCGCACGCGACCTTCGGAAAGCTGGCGGACGACATCAAGCCGATCATCGCTCAGGGCTCGTCGGATTCGGCAGCGCTCGATTCCGTGTTCGAGATGCTGGTTCGCGCCGGCCGCTCCGCGCCGATGGCCAAGACCATGCTGGTACCCGAGAGCTGGTCGATGCAGGCAGTGGAACTGCCGCAGGCATGGCGTGACATGTATTCCTACGTCAACTCGGTGATGGAGCCCTGGGACGGCCCCGCGGCGCTGGCCATGACCGATGGCCGCTGGGTCTGCGGCGGGCTCGACCGCAACGGCCTGCGCCCGATGCGCTATGTCGTCACCGGCGAGGGCCTGCTGATCGCGGGTTCCGAGGTCGGCATGGTTCCGACCAAGGAAACCACGGTCGTGGAGAAGGGCGCACTGGGCCCCGGGCAATTGATCGCCGTCGACATGGCCGAGGGCAAGCTCTACCACGACACCGAGATCAAGAACCGGCTCGCCGCCTCGCAGCCTTTCGGCGAATGGGTCGGCAAGATCAACGAGCTTGACGAGGTGCTTGCCAGCGTCGCCGAGAAGCCGATGTTCACCGGCGCGGACCTGCGCAAGCGGCAGATCGCGGCCGGCTATTCGGTGGAGGAACTGGAGCAGGTCCTGCTGCCGATGGCCGAGGACGCCAAGGAGGCCATCGCCTCGATGGGCGACGACACACCCGCCGCGGTGCTCTCCGAGCAGTATCGCCCGCTCAGCCACTACTTCCGGCAGAACTTCAGCCAGGTCACCAACCCGCCGATCGATTCCTTGCGCGAATACCGGGTGATGAGCCTCAAGACGCGCTTCGGCAACCTCAAGAACGTGCTCGACGAGGACAGCAGCCAGACCGAGATCATCGTGCTGGACAGCCCCTTTGTCGGCAACGCGCAGTTCGACGAGCTGGTGCGCAACTTCAACGCGCCGATGGTCGAAATCGACTGCACCTTCGCCGCCGACGGGCACCACAACGCCCTCGGCGAGGCCCTGCATCGGATCCGTGCGGAGGCCGAGGAGGCGGTGCGTTCCGGCGCCGGCCACCTCGTGCTGACCGACCATCACCAGTCGGCCGACAAGGTGCCGATGCCGATGATCCTGGCCACCAGCGCGGTGCATTCGTGGTTGACGCGCGAGGGCCTGCGGACCTTCTGCTCGCTCAACGTGCGCTCTGCCGAATGCATCGACCCGCATTACTTCGCCGTGCTGATCGGCTGTGGCGCAACGGTGGTGAACGCGTATCTCGCCGAGGACAGCCTCGCCGACAGGATCTCGCGCGGGTTGCTCGAAGGCTCGCTGACCGAGGCGGTGGCGAAATACCGTGCCGCGGTCGACGCCGGCCTGCTCAAGATCATGTCCAAGATGGGCATCTCCGTGATCTCGTCCTATCGCGGCGGCCTGAACTTCGAGGCCGTCGGCCTCAGCCGCGCCATGGTGGCGGAATACTTCCCCGGCATGATCAGCCGCATTTCCGGCATCGGCATCGTCGGCATCCAGCGCAAGACCGAGAAGATCCACGCCAAGGGCTGGCTCGGCGGCACCGACATCCTGCCCATCGGCGGCTTCTATAAGGCCCGCAAATCCGGCGAGACCCATGCCTGGGGCGCGCAGACGATGCACATGTTGCAAACCGCCTGCAACACCGGCTCCTTCGAGCTGTGGAAGCAGTATTCGAAGAAGATGCAGTCCAACCCGCCGATCCACCTGCGCGACCTGATGGATTTCAAGGCGCTCGGCCGCACCGTGCCGATCGAGGAGGTCGAGAGCATCACCTCGATCCGCAAGCGCTTCGTCACGCCCGGCATGTCGCTCGGCGCGCTGAGTCCCGAGGCGCACAAGACGCTCAACGTCGCCATGAACCGGATCGGCGCCAAGTCCGACTCCGGCGAGGGCGGCGAGGATCCGGCGCATTTCGTGCCCGAGCCCAACGGCGATAACCCCTCGGCCAAGATCAAGCAGGTGGCTTCCGGCCGTTTCGGGGTCACCGCCGAGTACCTGAACCACTGCGAGGAGCTGGAGATCAAGGTTGCCCAGGGCGCCAAGCCCGGCGAGGGTGGCCAGCTGCCCGGCATGAAGGTCACCGAGCTGATCGCGCGTCTGCGGCACTCCACCAAGGGCGTGACCCTGATCTCGCCGCCGCCGCACCACGACATCTACTCCATCGAGGACCTCGCGCAGCTGATCTACGACCTCAAGCAGATCAACCCGCGCGCCAAGGTGACGGTCAAGCTAGTGGCCTCCTCCGGCGTCGGCACCATCGCCGCCGGCGTGGCCAAGGCCAAAGCCGACGTGATCCTGGTGTCCGGCCATAACGGCGGCACCGGGGCGTCACCGGCGACCTCGATCAAATACGCCGGTCTCCCCTGGGAGATGGGCCTGACCGAGGCACATCAGGTGCTGGCGATGAACAAGCTGCGCGACCGCGTGACGCTGCGCACCGATGGCGGCCTGCGCACCGGCCGCGACATCGTCATCGCCGCCATGCTCGGCGCCGAGGAATACGGCATCGGCACCGCCGCGCTGATCGCGATGGGCTGCATCATGGTCCGTCAGTGCCAGTCGAACACCTGCCCGGTGGGCGTCTGCACTCAGGACCAGAAGCTGCGCGACAAGTTCACCGGCACGGCGGACAAGGTGGTGAACCTCATCACCTTCTACGCCCAGGAAGTCCGGGAAATCCTGGCCGAGCTCGGCGCCCGCAGCCTCGACGAGGTGATCGGCCGCACCGACCTGCTGGCCCAGGTCAGCCGCGGCAACGCCTATCTGGACGACCTCGACCTCAACCCGCTGCTGATCACCGTCGATGGCGCGCAGGAGATCGTCTACGACGTCAACAAGCCGCGCAACGAGGTGCCGGACACGCTGGATGCGCAGATCGTCAAGGACGCGAGCCGCTTCCTCAAGGACGGCGAAAAGATGCAGCTGTCCTATGCGGTTCAGAACACGCTGCGGACCATCGGCACGCGCACCTCGAGCCACATCGTGCAGCGCTTCGGCATGCGCAACGCGCTCCAGCCCGACCATCTGACCGTGAAGCTCACCGGCTCCGCGGGCCAGTCGCTCGGCGCCTTCGGCGCGCCGGGGCTCAAGATCGAGGTCGCGGGCGACGCCAACGACTATGTCGGCAAGGGCCTGTCGGGGGCGACCGTCGTGGTGCGGCCGCCGATGAACTCGCCGCTCAAGGCCGACGAGAACACGATCATCGGCAACACCGTGCTCTACGGCGCAACCGACGGCTACCTCTTTGCCGCCGGCCGCGCGGGCGAGCGCTTCGCGGTCCGCAACTCGGGCGCGAAGGTGGTGATCGAGGGCTGCGGCTCCAACGGCTGCGAATACATGACCGGCGGGGTCGCGGTGATCCTCGGCGCGATCGGGGCCAACTTCGGCGCCGGCATGACCGGGGGCATGGCCTATGTCTACGATCCCGATGGCCGCGCGCAGGAGCTGATCAACATGGAGACGCTGGTGACCTGCCCGGTGACCCATTCCCATTGGGAAGCCGAGCTGCGGGAGTTGATCGAGCGCCACGTCGCCGAGACCGAATCCGCCAAGGCCGCGAACCTGCTGCAGCACTGGGATCTGGAGTTGGGCCATTTCGTCCAGATCTGCCCGAAGGAAATGCTGATCCACATCCCCTTCCCGCTGACCACCGAGGAAGGCGCGATCCCGGCTGAATAGAGCGGATCCCCAGCGACAACGACACCGGGCCGCCCGTTCAGGGCGGCCCGTTTTCGTTCCGCCGGGCGGTGCCGTGCGGCCCTCAGATCCGTGCGACGCCCACCACGTAATTCTCGCCATAGGCGCGGGCGCATTTCGGGCAGGTGGTGTAGAAGAAGTAGATGTCCGACGGCTCAGCGCCGCGATCCCGCACCAGTTGCTCCATCTCTCCGTTCCAGGCACGTGCCTCGCGATAGGGACCTTCGAAGACCTTGGTGACGAAATCGCCCGACAGCGTCGTCATCTCCTCCCCCTCCACCGGCCTGTCCGTCGCGAAAAGGTGCTCCGCCTTCCACGGCGACAGGTCCCGGCTGAGGACGATCATGTTGTCGGTGTCGAGCGCGCCCGCCGCCTCCATCCGCGTGCCGACCCGCTCGAACGTGCTGCCCATGTTGATCGGAACGTGCATGGCGCTGCGGGTCTCGGCCCGCAGGAAGGGCTTGTCCTCGAAATGCAGGGCCACCCCGTCCCAGCCCTCGGGATTGAACCGTGGGCAGCATCCGGTGGTGTTGATACGGTCGTCGTAATGAGGAAGTGCGTTCGTCTTCATCCTCGTATCCTCCCGCCGCCCATCCTCGGCCTGTCGCGCCCGGCTTGCCATGACCCCGGTCAACAGCCTGTTGCCCGATCCGCACTGACCGCGCCCCGCGACGAGGCAAGCGCCCCCCAGTGCCGCTCTGTGCTTGACGGTCCCCCTGCCGGGCGGCATGACGAAGCCGTGGCCAGGACGAGCAGCAAGAAGAAGGCGCCGGCCAAGGGCAAGGCGAAGAAGACACAGGCGCGGCGCCAGGCCCTGCCGGTGCGTATCGTCGTGTCGAGCTGGCGCTGGCTCCTGAGGCTGATGCTGGTGCCCCCCCTGCTGCTACTGGCGCTGATGATCCTGTTCCGCTTCGTGAACCCGCCGACCACGCATACCATCTGGTCCGAGAAGCAGCGGCTCGGCACGGTCGACCGGCAATGGGTGGCGATCGAGAACATGTCGGTCCACGTCCCCCGTTCCATCGTCGCCGCCGAGGATGCGAACTACTGCCTCCACTGGGGCTTCGACATGGCCGCAATCCGCGACGCGCTGGACGACGGGGCGCAGCGTGGCGCCTCGACGATCAGCCAGCAGACGGTCAAGAACGTGTTCCTCTGGCAGGGGCGGAGCTGGCTGCGCAAGGCGCTGGAGGGCGCGATCACGCCGGTGGTCGAGATCGTCTGGCCCAAGAAGCGGATCCTCGAGGTCTACCTGAACGTGGCGGAGA
Source organism: Tropicimonas aquimaris (assembly GCF_042676185.1). Lineage (NCBI taxonomy): Bacteria > Pseudomonadati > Pseudomonadota > Alphaproteobacteria > Rhodobacterales > Roseobacteraceae > Tropicimonas > Tropicimonas aquimaris. The sequence goes on from NZ_JBHTJT010000023.1 coordinate 10,851, forward strand.
TGGACGAGGGCGTCTTCGGCATCGAGGCCGCCGCGCATCGCTACTTCAACACCAGCCCGCGCGACCTGACAGCGACCCAGGCTGCACGGATCGCCGCCGTCCTGCCCGACCCCAAGCGGCGGGATGCCGCCAACCCCACGCCCTGGCTGCGCAGCAGGGCCTCCTCCATCGCCGATGGCGCCGCGACGATCGCCGTCGATGGCAGGGCGGATTGTTTCGAGGATTGAAAACATCGGCGCGGCACGGCAAGAAAAGGAAATTCTACCCATCGAGCAGCTAGTCAAAATGAACCGTCTTTACCACGTCCCCCTCTCGCCCTTCTGCCGGAAGGTCCGCCTCGTGCTGGCCGAGAAGCGGATCGAGGTGGAGCTGGTGGAGGAGCGCTACTGGGAGCAGGACGCGGATTTCCTGCGCCGCAACCCGGCGGGCAAGGTGCCGGTGCTGCGGATGGACGGAAGGGTCATGGCCGAGAGCCAGGCAATCTGCGAATATCTCGACGAGGTCATTCCCGAGCCGCCGCTGCTGCCGCGCAAGCCCGAGGACCGTTACGAGGTGCGCCGGCTCTGCGCCTGGTTCGACGACAAGTTCCACCACGAGGTGACCGCCAACCTGCTCTACGAGCGGGTGAACAAGAAAATCACCAAGATGGGCTATCCCGAGAGCCGCAACGTGAAGGCCGGGGCCAAGGCGATCAAGTATCACCTCGACTACATGCACTGGCTGCTCGACCAGCGGCGCTGGCTCGCCGGCGACGCGATGTCATTGGCCGATTTCGCGGCAGCGGCCCATATCTCGGCGCTGGACTACATCTCCGACGTCGACTGGAACCGCAGCCCCAACGTCAAGGATTGGTATGCCAAGATCAAGTCGCGCCCGGCCTTCCGGGGGCTGCTGGCCGACCAGGTCCCGGGCTTCCCGCCGTCCGTACAATATGCCGACCTCGATTTCTGAGACGGCTGGCGGCGAGGGGGGCTGTCTGCCCCCCGTCCGGGGCGGGGCCCCGGCCTCCCCCCGAGGGTATTTTCGCCAAGAAGATCGCGCAGCGCCGTGGAGGGGCTGAAGGAGCGGCTGGAAGCGCAGGCGCTGGCAGAGGGCTTCGTGGCCATGGGAATCTGCCGGCCGGATGCCATCGGGCATGTGCCGGAGGCGCTCGGCGCCTTCGTGGCGCAGGGGTTTCACGGGCAGATGTCCTGGATGGCGGAGCGGATGGGCTGGCGTGGCGATCCGTCGGCGCTCTGGCCCGAGGCGCGCTCCGTGGTGATGCTGGCCGAGAGCTACACGCCCGAGCATGATCCGCGGGAAGACCTTGGCCGGCCCGAGATCGGGAACGTCTCGGTCTATGCACGGGGCAAGGATTACCACGACCTGGTCAAGAAACGCCTGAAGCGGCTGGCGCGCTGGCTGATCGCGGAGGCCGGCGGCGAGGTGAAGGTGTTCGTCGACACCGCGCCCGTCGCCGAGAAGCCGCTGGCGCAGGCCGCGGGGCTGGGCTGGCAGGGCAAGCACACCAACCTGGTAAGCCGGGGGCTCGGCAACTGGATCTTCCTCGGGTCGATCTTCACCACGCTCGAGCTGCCGGCGGATACAGCGGAGGTGGACCATTGCGGCTCCTGCCGGGCCTGTCTCGACGCCTGCCCGACCGAGGCCTTCGTGGCGCCCTACCGGATGGATGCGCGGCGCTGCATCTCCTACCTGACCATCGAGCATCGCGGACCGGTGGCGGAGGATCTGCGGGCGCGGATCGGCAACCGAATCTACGGTTGCGACGATTGCCTGGCTGCCTGCCCCTGGAACAAGTTCGCGGTCGCGGCGCGGGAGATGCGCTATGCCGCGCGGCCCGACCTCGAGGCGCCGCGGCTCGAGGAGCTGGCCCGGCTCGACGATGCCGGGTTCCGCGCGCGGTTCTCCGGCTCGCCGATCAAGCGGATCGGACGTGACCGGTTCGTGCGCAACGTGCTCTATTCGATCGGCAATTCCGGTGAGCGGCGGCTAGCGCCGGTGGCCGGGGAACTGGTCTCGGACCCGGATCCGGCGGTCGCCGACGCGGCGCGGTGGGCTTTGGCGCGTTTGGCCGGCTGATCCCGGCCCGGAGCTTGTCACAGGTCATTTGGGCAGTGGGGGTTCCTCTGCTAAGGTTCGGCACATAGATGAGGACAGAGCGAGTCAACCCCGGAGGAAATCATGTCCAAACATGTTCTCGACCGTAACCGCGACCGCGATACGGGCCGCTTCGCGCCCTTCACCGCCGTGCGCCGCCGCCTGGCCCCGGAAGGGTCGCACCCGGCAGCCGTCGCGCTTGCCCGGCGCGCGAAGGGCCCGCACAACCCGGCCATCCGTTATCGCGCCTTTCTGAAGATCGACCGAGGCTACAGCGCCTGAACCCAGGGCATCGGCGTTCGGTCGGGCGAGACCTACCAGCTGTGCTCCCTGCCCGCCTGTGCCGCGGCCTTGTTCAATCGAAGAGCTTCGACGGCGGCGCGGACGCCCTGCGCCGCCGCAGCCCCGCTGTAGGGACCGAAGCTGCGCCTCGCGACGTGATAGGTGACGGTGGGGGGCGCCCGGCCGGCGACGATCTCGTACTGCACCAGGGCGTCGATCCCCTTGCCGTAGAAGGCCACCTGCACCCCCTCCCCCAGACGTTGGGCTCGGGCGCGATCCTCGGCAGTGTCGCCGGTATGGACCACCGCCCGGACATGTTCGTAATCCACATCGACGCCGCCGGCGATCAGCCGTTCGACCGTCAGGGCGAGCGGCCGGAACGTCGGGTCGCCGGTCAGCTTGTAGTAGCTGAGCGCCATGGTCGCCGGGGTGGCGATCGCCACGACCAGCGCGACCAGAATGGAGATCTGCCGCTGCGGATGCGGCGCACGGGCTGTCTTGTCCATGGCCGCAGGATGGCCCGGCCCGCCTCAAGGAGAGGTTAAGGCCGGGCCGAATTCGCAGCCGTCAGGCGCGGACAAGCTTCTCGTAGCTTTCGGCGATGTTGCGGGTCAGCGCGCCCACCTCGAAGGTGTAGTCTCCGATCTGGCCCACCGGGGTCACCTCGGCGGCGGTGCCGGTCAGCCAGCACTGTTCGAAGCCTTCGAGCTCTTCGGGCATGATGTAGCGCTCATGCACCTTGATGCCCTTGTCGCGCAGCATGCCGATCACCGTCTGGCGCGTGATGCCGTTGAGGATGCAGTCCGGATCGGGCGTATGCACCTCGCCGTCCTTGACGAAGAACACGTTGGCGCCGGTGGCCTCGGCCACGTAGCCACGGAAATCGAAGAACAGCGCGTCGGAACAGCCCTTGGCCTCGGCGGTGTGCTTGGACATGGTGCAGATCATGTAGAGCCCGGCGGCCTTGGCGGCGGTCGGGATGGTCTCGGGGCTCGGGCGTCGCCACTTGGCGATGTCGAGCTTGGCGCCTTTCATCTTGGCGTCGCCGTAATAGGCGCCCCATTCCCAGCCGGCCACCGCCATGCGGACCGGGTTACGGGCGGAGCTGACGCCCATGTCCTCACCTGCGCCGCGGAAGGCGACGACGCGCACGTAGGCGTCGGTCCAGCCGTTCGCCTTGAGCATGTCGTACTTGGCCGTCTCGATCTGCTCGACCGTGTAGGGGATATCCATGTCCAGCAGCTTGCCGGAGCGCAGCAGCCGCTCGGAATGCTCGACGCCCTTGAAGATCTTGCCGTTGTAGCACCGCTCACCCTCGAAGACCGAAGATGCGTAGTGCAACGCGTGGGACAGTACGTGCACATTGGCCTCGCGCCAGGGCACGAGATGCCCGTCCATCCAGATGAAGCCATCTCGATCGTCATATGCGCCAGCCATCGTCTCTCTCCTTGGCGTGGTTTTCAAAAGTTGCGCAGTTTATGTCCGTTTCGGACGCAAAGTTGCGCAAAATCTGATCGGAGCTAGCAGTTGGCTCTGGCAATGTCAACAAGGCTGACATAAAACGTGAAGAACGGAAGAAAGACGGAATCCGATATGGCGGACGGACCGACAAGCGGAGGCCAGCGCGGCGAGACGCTGCTCTACCTGACCGACGAGCAACTGCGCAAAGGCATCGAGGCGATGTTCTTTGCCTACAAGGGGTTCACCTCCGATCCCGACAGGATCCTGGAATCCCGCGGCTACGGGCGGGCGCATCACCGGGCCATCCACTTCATCCACCGCTCCCACGGCACCACCGTCAACAACCTGCTGACGATTCTCGGGGTCACCAAGCAATCGCTGAACCGGGTGCTGCGCACGCTGATCGAGGACGGGCTGGTCGAGAGCCGGGTCGGCACCCGAGACAAGCGCGAACGTCATCTCTATCTTACCGCCGAGGGCGCCTTGCTCGAACGCGAGTTGAGTGACGTGCAGCAGGCCCGGATGCGGGACGCCTTCCGCTCGGCCGGGCCGGCGGCGGTCGCCGGGTTCCGGACGGTGCTGGAGGAGATGATGGATCCCGAAATGCGCAGGCGGTACCAGAGGCTGTCGGAGAACGGCTTATGAAGCAGAAGGAGGCGGGGGGAGTGCCGGGCAGCGCCGAGATCGACGCGCATCTGCTGATCGTCGACGATGACGAGCGGATTCGCGGGCTGTTGCAGAAATTCCTGATGCGCCACGGCTTCCTGGTGAGCGCGGCGCGCGACGCCGAACAGGCGCGGCGGCTGCTGTCGGGGCTGGAGTTCGACCTGATCGTGCTCGACGTGATGATGCCGGGCGAGGACGGTGTGAGCCTGACCGCGGCGCTGCGGGAGCGGCTCGCCACCCCGATTCTGCTGCTGACCGCGCGGGGCGAGACCGAGGACAGGATTGCCGGGCTCGAGGCCGGGGCGGACGACTACCTCGCCAAGCCGTTCGAGCCCAAGGAACTGCTGCTGCGGATCAACGCGATCCTGCGCCGGATGCCGACCGAGGAGCCCGCCGCGACCCTGCCCAAGGTGTTGCGGCTCGGGCCGGTGCGCTACGACATCGACCGCGCCGAGATGTGGCGCGGCGAGGAGCCGGTGCGGCTCACCGCAACCGAATCGCAGCTCATGCGGATCTTCGCCGCGGCCCCGGGGCAGGCGCTGAGCCGCGCGCAGCTCGTCGAGGATCTCGGCCGCGACGGCGGACAGGCGCAGGAACGCGCCGTCGATGTGCAGATCACCCGGCTGCGGCGCAAGATCGAAACCGACCCGCGCCAGCCGCGCTACCTTCAGACGGTGCGGGGGGCCGGATACATGCTCGCGCCCGACTGATCGGGCGTGAACGGACAGCGCCGCCGAAGGGGCGGCGCGCTACCGAAGAACAGGGAGGGCGGCTGCAGATGACAACCGCATTATTTACCCATCCCGATTGCCTCGGCCACGTGACCCCGGAAGGCCATCCGGAACGGGTCGCGCGGCTCGAATCCGTGCTCGCGGCTCTGAACGGGCCGGAGTTCGACGCGCTCGACAGGCGCGATGCGCCACTGGCCGAACGATCCGAGATACTCCGGGCACATCCCGAGGCGCAGGTTGCGTTCATCGAGACGTCGATCCCCGCCGAGGGCTGGGTGTCGCTCGATGCCGACACCCACGTCATGGCCGGCTCGCTGACCGCGGCGCTGCGGGCTGCGGGCGCCAATGTCGCGGCGGTTGACGCGGTGCTGGCCGGCGAGGTCACAAATGCCTTCTGCGCCATCCGCCCGCCCGGGCACCACGCCGAGCGGACCATGGCCATGGGCTTTTGCCTGTTCGACAGCATCGCCATCGCAGCCAAACGCGCGCTCGACCACCACGGGCTGACCAGGGTCGCGATCGTCGATTTCGACGTCCACCACGGCAACGGCACCCAGGACATCCTGTGGAACGAGCCCCGCGTGCTCTTTGCCTCGACCCACCAGATGCCGCTCTACCCCGGCAGCGGCTCTGCGCACGAAACCGGCGCCCATGGCAACATCATCAACGTGCCGCTGCCGCCCGGGGCCGGCGGCGCCGCCTTCCGCCGCGCGATGGAGGGGCAAATCCTGCCCGCGCTGGAGGATTTCGCGCCCGAACTGGTGCTGGTTTCCGCGGGTTTCGACGCCCATGTCGCCGATCCGCTGGCGCAGCTCAACTTCACCGCCGAGGATTTCGCCTGGGCCACCGAGCAGATCTGCGCCCTCGCCCGGCGGCATTGCGGGGGCCGCGTGGTCTCGACTCTCGAGGGCGGCTATGATCTGGAGGCGCTGGCCGCCTGCACGGCGGCGCATGTGAAGGTTCTGATGGAGCAGGGCGGATGAGCGACAAGCCGGTGGAACAGATGAGCTTCGAGGAAGCGATGAACGATCTGGAGAAGGTCGTGTCGCAACTGGAACGGGGCGACGTCCCGCTGGAGGAGTCGATCTCGCTCTACGAGCGCGGCGAGGCGCTCAAGGCCCATTGCGAGGCCAAGCTGAAGGCGGCCGAGGAGAAGGTGGCGACTATCACCACCGACACTCAGGGCAACCCGACCGGCACGGCGCCGCTCGACCCGCAATGAATTTCCAGACAGCGCTGGCAGAAGCGGCGGGCCGGGTTCAGGCCTGCCTTGCCACGGAATTGCGGGGCTACGGCAGCGAGCCGATCATCGACGCGATGCGCTATGCCGTGACCGGCGGCAAGGGGCTGCGTGGCTTCCTGGTGATGGAGAGCGCGCGACTGCATGGCGTGTCCGAGAGCCAGTCGATCTGGGCCGCCGCGGCGGTGGAAGCGGTGCACGCCTATTCGCTGGTCCATGACGACCTGCCCGCGATGGACGACGACGACCTGCGCCGCGGCCAGCCAACCGTGCACGTCAAATGGGACGAGGCGACGGCGATCCTGGCCGGCGATGCGCTGCAGACGCTGGCTTTCGACCTGCTCGCGCGGGAAGGTTGTGCGCGCGACCCGGCCCGCCGCGTGGCGCTGATCGCGACGCTCGCCGAGGCCGCCGGTGCCCGCGGCATGGTGCTCGGCCAGGCCCAGGACATCGCCGCCGAAACCGCCGCCGCGCCGCTCACGCTGGCGCAGATCACCGAGCTGCAGGCCAACAAGACCGGCGCGCTGATCCGCTGGTCGGCCGAGGCCGGCGCGCGTCTGGCCGGGGCCGACCCGGCGCCGCTTTCCGCCTATGCGACCGCGCTCGGCCTTGCCTTCCAGATCGCCGACGACATCTTGGACGTCGAGGGGGATGCGGAGACCGCCGGCAAGCGGCTCCGCAAGGACGAGGACGCCGGCAAGGCGACATTCGTCTCTCTGCTCGGGCTGGAAGGCGCCAAGGCGCGGGCAGCAGCCCTTGTGGAAGAGGCCGAAGAGGCGTTATCCCCCTTTGGTGCGACGGCGGAGACCTTGCGGGCTGCGGCCCGGTTCGTTATCGCCCGCGAGAAGTAAGCCCGGCGCGCCGCAAGGCGCGGTGGGGAGCCGCGGCCACTGGAGGGCCGAGCCATGGTGAGACCTGCGACACCCCTGCTGAACCGGGTGACAAGCCCGGCGGACCTCAAGCACCTGACCGACGACGAACTGGAACGTCTGGCCTCCGAACTGCGCGCCGAGACGATCAGCGCGGTCAGCGAGACCGGCGGGCACCTTGGCGCGGGGCTCGGGGTGGTGGAACTGACCGTGGCGATCCACGCGGTGTTCGACACCCCGCGGGACAAGCTCATCTGGGACGTCTCGCACCAGTGCTACCCGCACAAGATCCTGACCGGCCGGCGCGACCGCATCCGCACCCTGCGCCAGAAGGACGGGCTCTCGGGCTTCACCAAGCGTTCCGAGTCGCCCTACGACCCGTTCGGTGCGGCCCACAGTTCGACCTCGATCTCGGCGGCCCTCGGCTTCGTCACCGCCCGCGACCTCGGGGGCACCACTCCCGAGGGCATCGGCGATGCCATCGCGGTGATCGGCGACGGCGCGATGAGCGCCGGCATGGCCTTCGAGGCGATGAACAACGCGGGCCATCTCGACAAGCGGATGATCGTCATCCTCAACGACAACGAGATGTCCATCGCCCCGCCGGTGGGCGCGATGTCCTCCTACCTGTCGCGGCTCTATGCCGGCGCCCCCTTCCAGGACCTCAAGGCCGCCGCCAAGGGCGCGCTGAGTTTCCTGCCCGAGCCCTTCTACGAAGGGGCCAAGCGCGCCAAGGACGTGTTCAAGCACATCACCATCGGCGGCACGCTGTTCGAGGAGCTGGGCTTCGAGTACATCGGGCCGATCGACGGGCATAACATGGACATGCTGCTCTCGGTACTGCGGACGGTGAAGGCGCGGGCTGACGGGCCGGTGCTGATCCACGCGATCACCCAGAAGGGCAAGGGCTATGCGCCGGCCGAGCGGGCCACCGACCGCGGCCACGGCGTGGCCAAGTTCGACGTGGTGACCGGGGCGCAGAAGAAAGCGCCGTCCAACGCGCCGAGCTATACCAAGGTGTTCGCCGAGGCGCTGCTGCAGCACGCCGCGGAGGACGACCGGATCACCGCGATCACCGCCGCCATGCCCGACGGGACGGGGCTGAACCTCTTTGCCGAACGCTATCCAAGCCGTTGTTTTGACGTGGGAATTGCCGAGCAGCACGCAGTGACCTTCGCCGCCGGGCAGGCCGCCGGCGGGATGAAACCGTTCTGCGCGCTCTACTCCACCTTCCTTCAGCGGGGCTATGACCAGGTGGTGCACGACGTGGCGATCCAGCGGTTGCCGGTGCGGTTCCCGATCGACCGCGCGGGGCTGGTGGGGGCTGACGGGGCGACCCATGCGGGCTCGTTCGACATCGCGTTCCTGGCCAACCTGCCGGGCTTCGTGGTGATGGCGGCGGCGGATGAAGCTGAATTAAAACATATGGTTGCGACCGCCGTGGCGCATGACGAAGGTCCGATCGCCTTCCGGTTCCCGCGTGGCGAGGGTGTCGGCGTGGAGATGCCGGAGCGCGGCGAGGTCCTGGAGATCGGCAAGGGCCGGATCATCCAGAAGGGCAAGCGCGTGGCGCTTCTCTCGTTCGGGACGCGCCTACAAGAGGCTGAAATCGCTGGAGAAAATCTGCAGAAACGGGGCATTACGCCGACCATCGCGGACGCCCGTTTCGCCAAGCCGCTGGACCGGGAGCTGATTCTTCAGCTCGCGCAGGACCACGAGGCGTTGATCACCCTGGAAGAGGGCGCGGTCGGCGGGTTTGGCTCCCATGTCGCGCAACTCCTTGCAGACGAAGGGATTTTCGACCACGGACTGAAGTTCCGGTCGATGGTCCTGCCCGACATCTTCATCGACCAGTCGAGCCCGCGGGACATGTATGCCGTGGCCGGGATGAACGCCGAGGACATCGAGGCCAAGGTGCTCGAGGTGCTGGGCGTGGCGCAGATCGGCGCGGCTCGGGCCTGAGGACCGGTCGTTTCGGACATTTCCGGGGGGAGAACGACCGGACTCGCGGTCGTTTCCCCTCCGCTTTTGGTCGATACGACCGGACTGGCGTACCCGCAGCCCCCGACCATCCCGAAATGACCGGAAGGTCGGTCGGAACGACCGGGGAAAACGACCGAAAACGGCGCGTGCCCGTCCAATCCGCTCCCTGTGCTGTCAACCGGCGGGCTCGACCTCGGGGAAGGACCAGCTTCCGTCGAGGATCTCGGCGCCCGGTCGATAGAGCCGGACGGTGTAGTTCCAGCCCTCCGTGATCGGCAGGCAGTTGACCCGCCCGTCATCGCAATCGCCGAGGTGGACGGTCATCGAGCCGTCCTCGTTGCGCGCGCCCATCACCAAGTTGATGTTGTAGGCGGCGAGCGGGTTTTTCTCGTAGTAGCCGTCGGCGTTGTAGAGGCTGACCGACCAGAAGGCGCCGACCGGGACGTCTGGGGGAACCTCGATCTTGTAGACGCCGACCGGCAGGCCGGGCTCGACGGTAAGATAGAAGGCCTGATCCTCCGGCAGCCCGCCCCACCCGAAGGCCGCGCCAAGCATGTGCCGGACCGGATCGACGGTGTCGCTGGGGCCAAATGTGAGGCGGCTGTCCGGGATGAAGCGGGCGAGCCCCTTGGCGGCCTCCAGCACGTCCTCGAAGCTCCGGTCGTCGTAGTCCGGTACGATGAACGGCCTGGCGGAGCCGGCGGCAATAGAGATCTGGTCCTGGATCGCGTGGACCTTGTCGAGATCCTCCGGATCGGAGGCATCGACCAGCGTGCGAATGATGACCAGGACGAAGGGCGTTTCGAAGATTTCGAGCGTCAGGGCGTGGTCGCCGCCGCCAAGGAAGACCTCGTTCATATAGTGGTCCTGGTTCACCACCTGGGCGGAGATGTAGCGATCTCCGGTGTCCGGCAGCGTCAGCGTGGCGCCTTCGCTGATGTCGATCACGGCCATCGAGTAAAGCGTGTCGCGGTTCATCCGGATGGTCGGTTGCTGTTCGATCAGGGTCGGCGTCCGGACATGGAACAGCTGGTTTACACCACCGCTGAGCGCGAGATACTTGCCGAACTCGATGTCGGTGGCGGCGCGCACGAAGTTGTCGACGGTCACAGGGATGTCGCGCGTGTCGAGAAAGGCGCGCAGCGCGTCTGAGGCGTCCTGCGCGACGGCGCCGCTGGAGCTCACCAGCCCGGCGCCCGCGGCCAATGCGGCGCTGAACAGAATCGATTTTCGCATGACTTCCTCCCTTGTCCGCCGGGCTTAGGGCGGCAGGGCGCCGAAGCCCGGGCCGCGCGGAGGATCGCACGGCGGCTCGCGGGCGGCCATGACCTGCGTCAAGGGCAGGCGGGGGTGTCAGCCGTCGAAGGCCTCGCGCAGCAGGGCCGCGAGCCCGGTGCGGTAATCGGGGAAGAGCAGGTCGACGCCGAGTTCGTTCTTGATGCGGTCGTTCCGGACCCGCTTGCTCTCGGCATAGAAGCTGCGGGCCATCGGGGTCAACTCGGCCTCGTCGAAGGCGACGGCGGGGGGCAGCGGCAGGCCGAGCAGCTCTGCGGCATGGGCGAGCACGTCCTGCGGCGGGGCGGGGTCGTCGTCGCAGAGGTTGTAGATCGCGCCGGGGTTGGGCCGGGCGATGGAGGCGGCGAGCACCTGGGCGATGTCCTCGACATGGATGCGGGAGAACACCTGGCCCTCCTTGATGATGCGGCGGGCGGTGCCGGCGCGGACCTTGGCGAAGGGGCCGCGGCCGGGGCCGTAGATGCCGGCGATGCGGAAGATGTGCAGCGGCAGGCCGGCCTCGGCGGCGAGCGCCTGCCAGGCGGCCTCGGCCTCGACCCGCATCTGACCGCGCCGGGTGGCGGGGGTGAGGGCCGTCGTCTCGTCGACCCAGCCGCCCTGGTGGTCGCCGTAGACGCCGGTGGTGGAGAGATAGCCGACCCAATCGGGCCGCGCGTCGCGCAGCGCCTCGGCGATGTGGGGCAGGAAGGGGTCGCCCTCGGCGCCGGGGGCGGCGGAGGCGAGCACATGGGTGGCCTGCGCCACGGCGGGGGCGAGATCGCTGCCCGGCCAGACCAGCGGCATAACGCCTTCTGCGCGAAGGGCCTCGGCCTTGTCTGGCGAGCGGGTGGTGCCGAGGACGGTCCAGCCTTGCGGCAACAGGCGGCGGGCGAGGGCACGGGCGGTGTAGCCGTGGCCCAGGGAGAGCAGCGTACGGGTCATGGGGAAGATATGTGCAAGATACGCGGAAAAGGAAAGCCGGAGAGTCTGGGCGGCGACGGTCGCCCGGGGGGCCGCCGTCGCCCAGCCTGGCGGACCGCTCCCGTCAGGCACTCGGACACCACCCGAAATTGCAGGGGCGCCCTGCTCCGCAACCGACGTCCTCACGGCCTCGGGGATGTGGGGGCTGAGTCGGCGGCGGAATAGGTATATTCTACATGCGTTAAATCTGGCAGGCAAGATCCGGGCGGCCTTGCGGGTCAGGTCCGGCCATTCTCCGCCAGCATGTCGAGGGTCGCGCCGCAGCGCTCGCCGCCGAAGAAGGCCTCCAGCACGGCATCGAAGGGCCGCGGGTCGGCGGCGACGGCGGCGAAGAGGGTGGCGCAGGATTGCACCTTGACCGCGTCGACATCGCCAAGGATGCGCTCCGGCGAGCGGCCGGCATGGGCCATGAGGCGCAGGACGCTTTCCTCAAGCCGGGGCCCGAGCACGGGGTGCGCGAGGTAGCGCCGGGCCTCCTCCGCGCCGGAGAGGCCGAAATAGGTGGCGCGGTGGCTGTGGCCGAGGCCGCGAAGCTGGGGATAGACGTACCAGATCCAGTGCCCCTGCTTCAGCCCGGCGTCGATCTCGGCCATCGCCTCGGCCCAGGCGCCGTGCTCGTCCTGCGCCTCCACGAAGCGCTCCAGGTCGGTTTCGTCGAACATATCGGCTCCGCTGTTGTTTGGATGTCATCCCGATAGGCGCATGATGGGCGCCCGAATGCCAGCCTCCAGAGGGTGTCTTGCATCGACGGGGAAACCGGGAAAGGGTGGCGCATGACGAGACCTTCATTGAAAAGCTGGGCCGACGCGGCCCCCCGCCTGATCGCCGTGGCCGTGGGCCGCGAGAGCGCCGACATGGTCATCCGCCAGGGTATCTGGGTGAACGTGCAGAGCCGGGAGCTGCTGCCGAACCACGATATCGCCATTGCCGACGGGCGGATTGCCTATGTCGGGCCGGATGCGGGCCATTGTATCGGCGACCGGACGCAGGTGATCGAGGCCGATGGGCGCTATATGCTGCCGGGTCTGTGCGACGGGCACATGCATATCGAGAGCGGGATGCTGACGCCGGCGGAGTTCGCCCGCGCGGTGATCCCGCACGGCACGACGACGATGTTCACCGACCCGCACGAGATCGCCAACGTGCTCGGGCTGGAGGGCGTGCGGCTGATGCATGACGAGGCGCTGCTGCAGCCGGTGAACATCTATACCCAGATGCCGAGTTGCGCGCCGTCGGCGCCGGGGCTGGAGACCACCGGGTTCGAGATCACGGCCGAGGACGTGGCGGAGGCGATGGCCTGGCCGGGGATCATCGGGCTGGGCGAGATGATGAACTTTCCCGGGGTGGTCGCGGGCGACCGCCAGATGCTGGCCGAGATGGCGGCGACGCAGGCGGCGGGCAAGACCGTGGGCGGGCATTACGCCTCGCCCGACCTCGGCCCGGCCTTCCATGCCTATGCCGCCGGCGGGCCGGCGGACGATCACGAGGGCACCAAGGAATCCGACGCCGTGGCGCGGGTGCGCCAGGGGATGCGGGCGATGCTGCGGCTGGGCTCGGCCTGGTACGACGTGGAAAGCCAGATCACCGCGGTGACGGAAAAGGGGCTCGACCCGAGGAACTTCATCCTGTGCACGGACGATTGCCACTCCGGCACGCTGGTCAACGAGGGCCACATGAACCGGGTGGTGCGGCACGCCATCGAGTGCGGCTGCGACCCGCTGGTGGCGCTGCAGATGGCGACGGTGAACACCGCGGCGCATTTCGGGCTGGAGCGGGAGCTGGGCTCGATCGCGCCGGGGCGGCGGGCGGACGTGATCCTGTCGTCGGACCTGCGGGCGCTGCCGATCGAGATGGTGATCGCGCGCGGCAAGGTGGTGGCCGAGGATGGCAAGATCCAGGTCGATTGCCCGCATATCGACTGGCCGGAGGCGGCGCGGGCCTCGGTGCGGCTCGGCAAGCCTCTGGCAGCGGAGGATTTCGAGATCGCGGCGCCGGAGGGGGCGAACCACGTGCGCGCCCGGGTGATCGGGGTGATCGAGAACCAGGCGCCGACCAAGGCGCTCTCTGCCGACCTGCCGGTCTCGGAGGGCCTGGTGGAGGCGACGGGCGAGATCTGCCAGATCGCGCTGGTCGAGCGGCACCGGGGCACCGGGGGCGTGACCAACGCCTTCGTGCAGGGTTTCGGCTACGAAGGGCCGATGGCGATGGCCTCGACCGTGGCGCATGACAGCCACCACATGATCGTCGTGGGCACCGACCGGGCGCAGATGGCGCTGGCGGCAAACCGGCTGGCAGAGGTCGGCGGCGGGGTGGTGCTCTTTGCCGATGGCGAGGAGAAGGCGCTGGTGGAGCTGCCGATCGCCGGGCTGATGTCGGACGACCTGGCCCAGAGTGTCGCGACGAAGGCCGAGGCCCTGGGCGAGGCGATGCGGGCGGCAGGCTGCACGCTGAACAATGCCTACATGCAGCATTCGCTGCTGGCGCTGGTGGTGATTCCGGAGCTGCGGATCTCGGACAAGGGTCTGGTGGATGTGACGCGGTTCGAGGTCGTGCCGGTCATCGAGGAGGTGCTGACATGAACAGGTATGGACGCGTGATCCCGGTGATGACCCCGGAGTTGCCGAAGGCGGAGATGTTCGACGACGCGGCGGCGGCGGTCGACCGGCTGATCGAGCTGTATGACCTTGCGACGCGTTTCCTTGCCGAGAAGTTCGGCGAGGTGATCCACAGCGGCCAGCCGGAGCACCGCTATCGGGCCTTCTACCCCGAGATCCGGCTGACGACGACGAGCTTTGCCCCCGTCGACTCGCGACTGGCCTTCGGCCATGTACCGGAGCCGGGCACCTATTCGACCACCGTCACCCGGCCGGACCTGTTCCGCGCCTACCTGACCCAACAGATCGGCCTGCTGATCGAGACCCACAAGGTGCCGGTGATGATCGGTGCCTCGGACACGCCGATCCCGGTGCATTTCGCGGTGCTGAACGATGCAAGCCTGACGGTGCCGCAGGAGGGCGCGATGCAGTTCCAGCTGCGGGACGTCTTCGACGTGCCGGATCTGTCGACGACCCACGACAGCATCGTGAACGGCTACGATTTCGTCTACGAGGACGGCGCGCGGGCGCTGGCGCCCTTCACCGCGCAGCGGGTAGATTACTCGCTCGCCCGGCTCAGCCATTACACGGCGACGGTGCCGGAGCATTTCCAGAACCACGTGCTGTTCACCAACTACCAGTTCTATGTCGAGGAGTTCGAGGCCTATGCCCGGGCGGCGCTGGCCGACCCGGAGAGCGGCTACGACGCCTTCGTCGGCCCCGGCAACGTGGTGATCACCGAGGCCGATGCGGAGATGCCGCCGCCGGCCAAGCTGCCGCAGATGCCGACCTATCACCTCAAGCGCGCGAACGGCGGCGGGATCACGCTGGTCAACATCGGCGTCGGCCCGTCGAACGCAAAGACCGCGACGGACCATATCGCCGTGCTGCGGCCGCATGTCTGGCTGATGGTCGGCCATTGCGCGGGGCTGAGGAACACGCAGGCGCTCGGGGATTTCGTTCTGGCCCACGCCTATCTGCGCGAGGACAAGGTGCTGGACGACGACCTGCCGGTCTGGGTGCCGATCCCGGCGCTCGCGGAGGTGCAGGTGGCGCTGGAGGACGCGGTCGAGGAGGTCACGCAGCTTGAGGGCTACGAGCTCAAGCGGATCATGCGAACTGGCACCGTGGCCACGGTCGACAACCGCAACTGGGAGCTGCGCGACCAGTCCGGGCCGGTGCAGCGGCTGAGCCAGTCGCGGGCTATCGCGCTCGACATGGAGAGCGCCACGATCGCGGCCAACGGATTCCGCTTCCGGGTGCCCTATGGCACGCTGCTGTGCGTCTCCGACAAGCCGCTGCATGGGGAGCTGAAGCTGCCTGGAATGGCCTCGGCCTTCTATAAAACACAGGTTGCACGCCACCTGCTGATCGGGATACGAGCCATGGAACTGCTTCGCGAGATGCCGCTGGAACGGCTGCATTCGCGGAAATTGCGGAGTTTCGAGGAAACAGCCTTCCTCTGACTTGGAGTAATCGTAACAAAACCCCTTGTTTTCTTGCGCTCGTGACCACAAAACGTTGTGAGCTGAGACAACATGGCGTAGAATCAGCCGAATAAGCCCCAACACAAAGGGCAACAACGAGGAGACCATACATGGCCACCAAACCGATGACCAAGACCCAGCTCGTCGCCGCGATCGCCGAGGCGATGGATGCCGACAAGAAAACCGCCACCTCCGCGCTGGACGCCGTGACCGGCATCATCACCAGCGAAGTCGCCAATGGCGGCGCGGTGACCCTGCCCGGCGTTGGCAAGATCTTCTGCCGCGAGCGTCCGGCCCGCCAGGTGCGCAACCCTGCCACCGGCGAGATGATCGACAAGGAAGCCGACAAGGTCGTCAAGATGACGATCGCGAAGGCGCTGAAGGATTCGGTAAACGGCTGATCCGTCGACCACTTCGCTGTTTGTGTGACAGGGTCGTCCCGCGGGGCGACCCTTTTTCATTGCGCGGATGGCGGCGGCCGGTGGGGGCCTGGTTCAGCGGGCCTAGTTCAGGACGACGACATATTTGACGATCCGGTTGTTGTCGCTGTCGGCGAAGTAATAGGTGCTGCCGCGGACGGCGACGCCTTCGGGGTCGTCGAGCAGGTTGGAGCCGAGACCGGGCGTTCCGGTGCCGATGACCCCGAGCAGGAGGTCGGCCGCGGGGTCGATCAGCAGCACGCGGTGCGCGTCCTGGTCGGCGACGACGAGCTGGCCGAAATCGTCGATGGCGAGGTAGCGCGGGCCGACGAAGCCGTAGTGCGGGGCGTCGAGCACCTGCAGCTGCTCCAGCTCGGTCGAGAAGCGGACGAGGCGGCGGTTGAAATTGTCGGCGACCCAGATCGAGCCGTCGGGCGCCTCTTCGACGTCATGCGCGCCGGGCATGCCGCCGGCCGCGGCCACGACCTCCTCGCCCTCGACGGCCATCAGCACGCCGGTGCCGGAAGCCATGACATAGAGCCGCCCGTTGGAATGGGCGAGCGCGCCCTCGGTGCGGGGGAAGGCGCCGAGCAGGCCCTGGCTCTCGGGCGTGCCGCTGCTCAGGTCGAAGATGGCGACCGCGCCGAGGCCGGTCACGGCGACATAGGCCCGCCCGTCGGGCCCGAAGGAGATGTCGTGCACGTTGGGCAGCATCCCGTCGCCGAAGGTCTCCAGCAGGTCCAGCGTCTCGGGGTCGAAAACGGCGATGCGGCTGCCGAACTTGTCGGCGACGTAGAGCCGCCCGTCGGGGCCGAAGGCGAGGTCGTGCGGGTCGTTCAGCACCGGCTCGCTGGCGCTGTCGAAGGTCGCGAAGGGGGCCGGGGCTTCCTGCGCGGCGGCGGGCACGGCGGCCAGCAGCGCAAGGCAGAGGCCCTTCACGAGGTGGCTGGACTGTGAGGTCATCGCGCGTCTCCCTGTCGCCCCAGCCTAGCCTGCGGTTGACGCCAAGCCTAGCCGCTGCTGCGCCGTCGGAGGATCAACCTTCGCATGAAGGGGGCGATGAGGAGTCCCGCAATGAGCGCCACGATGAAGGGCTGAACAAAAAGGGGACCCGCCAAAACAAGCATGAGCGCCATCAAGACGAACCCGATGCCCTTGAGGCTCAACGCCAGCCAACGCGGCGGTCGGAGCCGCGACAGCCGGTTCCCCAGGGCAGCGCCGGAAGTGATGTAGACTACCATCAGGTAGGGCGAGCCCGGATTGATAAACCAGAGATAGATCGGCATGGCAACGGCCGAGGCCCAGAGCGGTAACAACTGCGGAGGCTGGATCACCTCCTCGGTGTCTTCGCTGTTCAGTGCTTCGCGCCAGAAGGCGAACAAGGGTGCAAACATGACGGCAAACCAGAGAATGGAAACGATCGTGATCGGGAATTCCCACACGAGTTTCCTGGCATCGAGCACCAGGCGCTCGATGAGACCGGCCTCGTGCATCGTGAAACCGTAGGGGTTGCCGAGGCGGCGGGGATCGGTCTTGGGCCGCCCGTTCTCCTCGAGCATGACGGTCGAGGCGAAGGCCGTGAGATCGGGCGTGTACACCAACCCTTCATGCGCGTTGTAGCCGATGCAGGAGCGGGTGCCTTCCGACGTTCGGCATATCGTCTTCATGGAAAAGGAGATCGGCGACACGGCCAGAAGCCGGCCTTCCGCGTCGACGGCCACGATGGCACGCGGATCCGTAATGTAGAGGCCGTCACCACGAAGCACGCGGAACTTGACTACGCCGAAGCCGGGCAGTTCCACGGTTTCGCCCGACTGGTAGTAAGGCGAATGCGCGAGCGCGGGACCGGACCACGCGACCAGCAGGAGACAAAGGGCAAAGCGAATGAAAATCATGGAGTTGAAACCACCTGTCGGATGATCGGCGGCGAAATGGACGCGCCGTTGGCGACAGTTTGGGGGGCCGGGCTCGGGGGCGGCAAGCCCGGGAAGCCCCAGGTGGTCGCCCGGCCGGCCATGCCGTTGCGTCAGGCGGGCAACGGTGCGCAGCAGCTGGGCGCATTGACCCCGCGCGGTGGTTTCGACCGCGCGGGGTTTGGGTCATCCGGGGATCGCCCGGCGCCGGACATGCGGACCGGGGACGGCCGGCGGCGGACCGGGGTCAGACGGTGCCGCCGAGGGAATCCTCCAGCGCAACCAGCTCCTGCCCGCCGGCCATCAGGTCCTGCAACTCGTCGGGCGTGATCTGGCCCCGCTGGGCGGTGCCGAGGGTCTTGCCGCGGTTGAGCACGGTGAACCTGTCTCCCACCGCCAGCGCGTGGCGGACGTTGTGGGTGATGAAGACCACGGCGATGCCCTGCTTGCGCACCTTGTCGATGGTGGCCAGCACGTTCGCGGTCTGCCGCACGCCGAGCGCCGAGGTCGGCTCGTCGAGGATCAGGACCTTGGCGCCGAAATGCACCGCGCGGGCGATCGCCACGGTCTGCCGCTCGCCGCCCGAAAGGGTGCCGACGGCCTGGTCGGGGCCACGCAGGTTGATACCCATCTTGCGCATCTCCGACATGGTGACCTCGGCGGCCAGCGCGTGGTCGAAGAACTTCAGCGGCCCGACCTTCTTGAGCGGCTCGTTGCCCATGAAGAAGTTCCGGCTGACCGACATCAGCGGGATCATCGCGAGATCCTGGTAGACCGTGGCGATCCCGGCCTCGATGGCATCGCGCGGGTCGTCGAAGCGCATCGGTCGGCCTTCGAAGAGGATCTCCCCGGAGGTTGGCCGGTGCACGCCGGACATGGTCTTGATGAAGGTCGACTTGCCGGCGCCGTTGTCGCCCAGCAGGCAGTGGCATTCTCCGGGATAGATCTCGACCGAGACACCGGCGAGCGCGATCACCGAGCCGAAATGCTTCTCGATGTTCTTCATCTCGATGAGAGGCGCGTGTTCGGGATTCATCTCAACGTTCTCCGGTGATCATGCGGCGGATGTAGGTGTTCAGGATCACCGCGAAGAGCAGGATGATGCCGAGGAACACCCGGAACAGGGAGCTTTCGACCCCCGCGAAGAACAGGCCCTGCTGGACGACGCCGAAGATCAGCGCGCCGAGCGCCGCCCCGATCACCGAGCCGTAGCCGCCGGTGAGCAGCGCGCCGCCAATCACCACCGCGATGATCGCTTCGAATTCCTTGAGCAGGCCGCGGTCGGCGCCGGCGGAGCCGAATTCCATGACCTGGCAGGTGGCGAAGACGGTGGCGCAGAAGGCGGTGAACATGAACATCAGGATCTTTACCCGGTTCACCGGCACACCGACGTAGCGCGCGGCCTGCGCGTCGCCGCCGGAGGCGTAGATCCAGTTGCCGAAGCGGGTGCGGGTGAGCAGCACATGGCCGAAGACCACCAGCCCGAGCGCCCAGACGATCAGCATCGGGATGCCGTCGACCACCGGCTGGCCGGCGCGGGTGCCGCGCTCGAAGGTCTCGATCAGCCCGGCCTCTCCCAACCAGGAGAACAGCCCGGTCAGCACCTTGCCGCCGAACAGTGCGGCGAGCCAGTCGCCCTGCGCCGCGTCGGAGACGCCGCCGATGATCGTCTTCCGCTCGATGGTCTGTGGCAGGTAGATCGTGAAGCCGCGCAGGATGAACAGGAAGGCGAGGGTGACGATGAAGCTCGGCAGGCCGGTGCGCACGACGATGTAGCCGTTGAGCGCGCCGATCGCGATACAGAGTGCGAAGGTCACAAGGATCGCCATCCAGACCGGCCAGCCGAGGGTGACCGAGAAAATGGCGATAACCATGCCGGCAAAACCGATCATCGAGCCGACGGAGAGGTCGAACTCGCCGGCGATCATCAGCAGGCAGGCGCCGACGGCGATGATCATGAACTGGGCCGAGACCACGGACCAGTTCATGATGCCCTGGCTGTTGAACATGCCGCTGTCGTGGGCGAACAGCAGGAACAAGGTGAAGACGATGATGGTTCCGCAGATGCCGCCGAGTTCGGGGCGGATCAGGGCCTTGCGGAAGGTCGACATCTCTTTGACGCGCTCGTCATCCGTGACGGCAACGGTGGGTGTCTCCGACATCGATCGGATCCTCTGGAATGCGTGTGGGGGGTGCGTGAGCGGAGAACAAGGAGGCGCCGGTCTGGCGCCCCCTTGCCGGGAGGTCGTCAGCGATACTCGCCGGCGAATTTCTCGACCATCTCAAGCCCGTCGGCGGTCACGAAGCCGGGGCCGGAGTTGATGTTGTTGCCCGGCAGCACGCCGTAACGGTGGTAATTGGTCAGGATAACGACCGGCAGGTAGGCCTGCAGGAAGGGCTGCTGGTCGATACCCCACTGGATCACGCCGGCCTTGATTCCCTTCACGATCTCGTCGCCGAGGTCGAAGGTACCGAAGTAGATGTCGCCCGCCATGCCGTTCTCCTCGAGTGCGGCGATGGTCGGGTCGGCCGAGACCGGGCCGAGCGTAAGGATGCCGTCGGTCTCGGGGTTGGCCGAGAGGTAGGCCAGGACCTTGTTCTTGATCTCCGCCGGGTCGGTGCCGCTGTCGAGCATCGAATCCCCGAGGTCGACGCCGAGCCCATCGGCGAAGCCCCGGCAGCGCTCGCCCACGGTCGGCTGCTGGATCGCGTGATTGACGCAGAGGAACGAGGTCACTCCGTCGTCCTTGGCGCGCATGCCCGCTGCGAGGCCCGCGTCGTACTCGGGCTGGCCGACATACATCAGCGCTCCCACCTCGCGCGCCTGCTCGGGCGTGCCGGTGTTCATGATGATGACGTCGATGCCGGAATCGACCGCGGCCTTGACCGGACCTTGGAGCACGTCGAAATCGGCCAGCGTGGTGATGATGCCGTTCGGGCCGGCGGCGGCCGCCTGCTCGATGATCCGCGCCATGTCGGCAAGGTCGCCGGTCGGCGGGTTGCGGTACTCGACCTCCACGCCCATCTGCTCGCCCGCGAGCGCGATGCCGTTCTTGATCGTGTTCCACCAGCTGTCGCTGTCGGGGGCGTGGCTCACCAGCACGTATTTCTCCCCCTCGGCCGATGCCAGCGTTGCGCTCAGCACCGGTACGACGGCAAGGGCCGCGCCCATCAGCAGCGATGTCAGCTTGCGTTCCATGGTATCCTCCCAGATTTCCATTTCGTTCATTTTCGGAGCGGTCCTGTCTCGCTCCCGACCGACGATGACACGAATCGTATATTTTTGCAACCGGTTGCAATTCGGGTTCGACGAAATCATACTGACCCCGGTCCGCGTAGCGGATAGACACGGCGTGGATCGCAGGATGTCGGAGGACCGGAAGATGCCGGCTACGTTGAGGGATGTTGCTGAACGCGCGGGCGTATCCCGGTCCGCGGTGTCGCGCACCTTCACCGACGGGGCGTCGGTCTCGGCCAAGATGCGGCGCAAGGTCGAGAAGGCCGCCGCCGAGCTCGGCTACAGCCCCAACGCGCTGGCCAGCAGCCTGACCACCGGGCGGACCAAGCTGATCGGGCTGGTGTCGAACAACTTCCACAACCCGATCTTCCTGGAGGTGTTCGATCTGTTCACCCGCGGGCTGCAGGAACGCGGCCTGCGCCCGCTGCTGGTCAACCTCAGCAACGAGACCGAGCCCGACAGCTCGGTCCGGATGCTGCGGCAATATTCGGTGGACGGGGTCGTCGTGGCCTCCTCCACCCTGCCCCCGGCCTTCGCCATGGCGTTCCGCGACGCGGGCATCCCGGTGGTGCACAGTTTCGGGCGGCTGTCCGGCGCGCCGCAGGTGCATGTGGTGGGGATCGACAACGTGGAGGCGGGGCGGCTTGCGGCGCGGGAGCTGGTGGCGCGCGGCTACGGCCGCGTGGCGATGCTGGCCGGCCCGGAATCCGCGACCTCGACCCAGGACCGCCTCGCGGGCTTCCTTGAAGAGATAGCGCTGCACCCCGAGATCGCGGTGAGCCACAGCTTTGCCTCGGCCTATTCGTTCCGCGCCGGCCGCACCGAGATGCAGGCGCTGCTGGCGCAGGGTCCGGCCGAGGCCTATTTCTGCGGCGATGACGTGCTTTCCATCGGCGCGCTCAGCGCCGTCCGCGATGCCGGTTTGCGGGTGCCGGAGGACATCGGGCTGATCGGGCTCAACGACATGGAAATGGCGGGGTGGGAGAACATCGACCTGACCACGATCCGCCAGCCGATTCAGCAGATCATCCGCTCCTCGGTAGAGCTGGTGGTGGCGATGCTGGCGGAGCCGGACCGCTACCCGGAGGCGCGGCTGTTTCCCTGCACGGTGGTGGAGCGGGGCACGCTGCGACCCCGCCCCTGATCCCTTAACGGAACATCGGCGGACGCGCGTCCACCCAGGCGCCGCCCTGCCGGGCGGAGGCCACCGCGTTGTGCACCGCCGCCATGGAGCGCACCCCGTCGGCGGCGCTCGGCAGGCCGTCGCGGGTTTCGCCGCGGATCGCGTCGGCGAGGTCGCAGTAGATGTTGGCCACGGCCAGCGGGAAGCCCTCGGGGTGGGCAATCGCCACCCGGCTCAGGCGTTGCGCATCCGCGTGCAGCCCGCCCTCGCCCTTTTCGATGATCTGGGTGCGGCCGCCGACGGGCGTGTAGATCAGCTGGTTGGGCTGTTCGCTCGCCCAGCGCAGGCCGCCGGTTTCACCGAAGACCTGGATGTCGAACCCGTGCTGCCGGCCGATGGCGACCGAGGAGGTCCAGAGCCGCCCCACGGTGCCGCCCGACATGCGGAAGTTCACCATGGCGTCGTCTTCCAACTCGCGGCTGGCGATGGTCGAGGCGAAGTCGGCCGAGAGCTTTTCCACCTCGTCGTCGCAAATGAAGCTCGCCATGTGCAGCGCGTGGATGCCGCAATCGGCGAACTGGCCCGAGACGCCGGCCATCGCCGGATCATAGCGCCAGCGCACGCGCGGGTTGTCGGCATCGGTCGCGTCGCCGTGGTGGCCGTGGCTGAAGTTCGTCACCACCAGCCGCACCTTGCCGATCTCGCCGGCGCGGACCATGGCGCGGGCCTGCCGGACCATCGGGTAGGCCGAGTAGCAGTAGTTGACCGCGCAGATCTTGCCGGAGGCCTGCGCCACCTTCACGATCTCCTCGCCTTCCTCGACCGTCATGGTCATGGGTTTTTCGCAGAGCACGTTGAACCCGGCCTCGAGGAACGCCCTGGTGATCTCGAAATGCGTCGAGTTGGGCGTGGCGACCGTCACGAGGTCGATCCGGTCGTCGCGGCCGGTCTCGCCGGCCAGCATCTCTTTCCAGTCGCCATAGGCACGGTCGGCGGCAATGCCGAGCCGCTGCGCGTAGTCGCGCCCCGCCTCGGGACGGTGATCCAGCGCGCCGGCAGCAAACTCGAAATGCCCGTCGGCCAGAGCGCCGAGACGGTGCGCGGGCCCGATCTGGCTGCCTTCGCCGCCACCGATCATGCCCCATTTCAACTTGGTCATCTGTCCGTTCCTTACTTGAAACCGATGGATTCGAGGTATTCGCGGTTGGCCCGCGCGTCGTCGATCGGGCTGACGTCGAGCGTCGGGTCGCAATCCTGCTCGACCGTGCACCAGCCTTCGAAACCCGCGTCCAGCAGCACCTGGCGCACCGCCGGGAAATCGACGTCGCCCTGGCCGAGGTTGCAGAAGATCCCCTGCCCGCAGGCGTCGTAGAAGCCGGTGCGCCTGTCGATGACCTCGGCCTTCACTTTGGGGTCGATGTCCTTGAAGTGCATGTAGGAGATCCGGCCAATGTGCTTCTTCATGAAGGCAACCGGGTCGAAGCCCGCGTAGGAATGGTGGCCGGTGTCGAAGCAGATCTTGAGGATCGTCTCGTCGATCTCGTCCAGAAGGCGCTCAAGCTCCGGTTCGAAATCCATGAAGCCGGCCGCGTGGGCGTGGATGCCCACGGTCAGCCCGTATTCCTCGGTGCCGATCCGGGCGCTTTCGGCGAGACGGTCGCGGAAGGCGGTCCATTCGGCCTTGTCCATCTGCTCGGCCTCGGAGGCGCGACCGGCGGTGGGGGCGCGGCGGGGCGAGATGGAATCGATCAGCACCAAGTGCTGCGCGCCATGCGCCCGGAGCGCCCGCGCGGTGCGATGGGTGGCGTTCAGCACGTCGTCCCAGGCATCTGGGTCGTGGTAGGGGCGAAAGACCACGCCGCCGATCAGCTCCAGCCCGTTGTCGGCCAGCGCCGCGCCGAGGATCGCCGGATCCTCGGGCATGAAGCCCACGGGGCCGAGCTCGATGCCCTTGTAACCGGCCTCGGCGCAGTCCTTCAGCACGCTCTGCCAGGTCGGATTGCGCGGATCATCGGCAAATTCCACACCCCAGGAACAGGGCGCGTTTCCAATGCGGATTGTCATGTTGTCGAGCCTTTCAACTCTGGTCTGAAGGGAGGTCGCGCCACGTCCGGTTCCGTGCGGAGGCGATCGCGGCATGGACGATCCGGACGACCTCGAGGCCGTCGCGGAAGGTGGGCCAGACGGGGTCCCCCGTCTCGATGGCGCGCAGGAAGTCCCGGGCCTCGATGATGATCTGGTCCTGGTAGCCGGTGCCGTGGCCCGGCCCCTGGCAGAACGGCAGGTAATCGGGATGCGCCGGGCCGGTCAGGATCTTGCGGAAGCCGCGCTCGGCCTCCGGCCCCTCGGCCCGGTAGAGCCAGAGCGCGTTCTGGTCCTCCTGGTCGAAGCGCAGCGCGCCGCGCGTGCCCGTCACCTCGTAGGTATAGCCCATCTTGCGCCCGGTCTGGATGCGGCTGAAATGCATATGGCCCATGGCGCCGCTGGCAAAACGGCACATCAGCTGCGCCTGGTCGTCGTTGGTGACCTTGCCGCCGGGGCGGTCGGTGTGGACCGTCTCGACCTCGGCGATCAGCGAGGCGACAGGCCCCATGAGCGCAAGCGCGGCGTTGATCATGTGCGGGGCAAGGTCGCCCATTGTGCCGTTGGCCATGCCGTCGGTCCGCCAGGTCGCCGGTGCCTGCGGGTCGGCGTAGAAATCCTCGGTATGCTCGCCGCGGAACCAGGTGATCTCGCCCAGCTCGCCGTCGGCGATCAGCTTGCGGGCGTACTGGCTGGCGGGCGTTCGGATGTAGTTGTAGCCGACCATGTTGACCTGCCCGCTGGCCTCGGCGGCCGCGACCATCGCCTCGGCATCCTCCAGCGATGCGCCCATCGGCTTTTCGCAGAACACCGGCTTGCCGAGGGCAAAGGCCGTCTCGGCGATCTGGCGGTGCAGGGCCTGCGGCGTGGCGATCACGATCGCCTCGATCGCCGGATCCTCGACCAGCACGCGCCAGTCGGCGGTGGCGCGGGCGAAACCGAAGGCCCGGGCATAGCGCTCGGCCGAGGCCTGGCTGCTGGCGCAGATCATCTCGAGCCGGGGCCGCAGGCCGGTGTCGAACACCGCGCCCACGGCGGCCATGGCGACGGAATGGGCCTTGCCCATGTAGCCCCCGCCCAGGATTCCGATTCCGATTTGTCGCATGATCGAGCCTGCTCCTCCCTCAGATTCAATTTGCAACCGGTTGCAAAATTGTTATCCTCGGAATCAGGATCGTGCAAGCGGCAATCGGAGGAGAGGGCCGCGATGACCACCCGGGAGATAGCAACGCATGAGCGACGAGACATATCGGCTGACAACGGCGCAGGCCATTGTCCGCTGGCTGGCGAACCAGTTCATCGAGATCGACGGAACCGAGTACCGGCTGTGCGGCGGCGGCTTCGGGATTTTTGGCCATGGCAACGTGACCTGCCTTGGCGAGGCGCTCTACGCGCATCGCGACGCGCTGCCGCTCTATCGCGGGCAGAACGAGCAGAGCATGGGATTCGCCGCCGCCGCCTATGCCAAGACCTGGCTGCGCCAGCGGTTCATGTTCTGCACTGCCTCGGCGGGTCCGGGCACCTCGAACCTGGTGACCTCCGCTGCGCTGGCCCATGCCAACCGCCTGCCGATGCTGATGCTCTGCGGCGACACCTATGCCACCCGCCTGCCTGACCCGGTACTGCAGCAGATGGAGAATTTCGGTGACCCGACGCTGGGCGTGAACGACGCGTTCCGACCGGTCAGCCGCTACTGGGACCGGATCACCCACCCCGCGCAGGTGATCCAGTCGCTGCCCGCCGCCATCGCCACGCTGCTCGACCCCGCCGATTGCGGCCCGGCCTTCATCGGCCTGCCGCAGGACGTGCAGGGCTGGAGCCACGACTACCCCGCCGTCTTCTTCGAGAAGAAGGTGCACCGCATCCGCCGCGTCAGCCCCGACGCCGAGGAGATCGCGGATGCTGCCGCGCTGCTGAAATCCGCCGCGCGGCCGATGATCATCGCCGGCGGCGGCGTGCAGTATTCGCGTGCCGTGGCGGACCTGACCGCCTTTGCCGAGGCGCATGACATCCCGGTGGTCGAGACCATCGCCGGCCGCGCCAACATGGTGGCGACCCACCCACTCAACATCGGCCCCATCGGCGTGACCGGCTCCGACAGCGCCAACGCCATTGCCGAGCAGGCGGACGTGATCCTTGCCGTGGGCACGCGGCTTCAGGATTTCACCACCGGCTCCTGGACGGCCTTTGCCAGGGACGCGCGGATCGTCTCGATCAACGCCGCCCGCCACGACGCCGGCAAGCACCGGGCGCTTCCGGTGGTCGGCGATGCGAAACGGGCGCTGGAGGCGCTCGGCGCGGCGATGGCGGGGTATCGCGCCCCGGAGAGCTGGACCGAGCTGGCGCGGCGCGAGCGCGCCTGCTGGGACGCCTACGTGGCCGAGAACGTGTCGCACGGCAACAAGCCAAATTCCTACGCCCAGGCGATCGGCACGGTAAACGCGCTCTGCGATCCGCGCGACCGGATCGTGACCGCCTCGGGCGGGTTGCCGGCCGAGATCACCGCCAACTGGCGGACACTCGACACCGGCACCGTCGACGTGGAGTTCGGCTTTTCCTGCATGGGCTACGAGGTGGCCGGCGGCTGGGGCGCGCGGATCGCGCAATCCGAGCGCGAGCCGGACAAGGACACCATCGTGTTTGTTGGTGACGGCGCCTACATGCTGATGAATTCCGACATCTATTCCTCGGTCCTGACCCGAAAGAAGATGATCGTGCTGCTGCTCGACAACGGCGGCTGGGCGGTGATCAACAAGCTGCAGAACAACGTCGGGTCGGAGAGCTTCAACTGCCTCTACGAGGACGCCCCGACGATCCCCGAGCCTTTCGACGTCGATTTCGAGGCCCATGCTGCTGCAATGGGCGCGACGGCCGAGACGGTGGAGAATGCCGAGGAACTGGGCGAGGCGTTCAAGCGGGCCAAGGCCTCGGACAAGACCTACGTGATCTGCATGAAGGTCGCGGCCTATGGCGCCTGGACCGACAAGGGCCACACCTGGTGGGAATGCGGCACGCCTGAGGTCAGCGAGAGCGAAAAGGTCCGCGCGGCCCACGCGGAGTGGGAATCGGCCCGCCCCCGGCAGAGGCAGGGCGTGTGATGAGCAGCCTGATGGACGGCATCCGCAAGAACAGCTTCGTGGTCTTCGGCCGCGCCGGCATGGACATGTTCGCCGACCCGCCGGGCACCAAGGCCGAGCACGCGGAGAGCTTCCGCTCGGATCTCGGCGGCTCCTCGGCCAACATCTGCGCCGGGCTGTGCAAGCTGGGCGCGCGCTCGGCGCTGGTGACCTCGATCTCGGACGACGCGGTGGGCCGGTTCTGCCGCAACCGGCTGGCGCATTACGGGGTGGAGACGCAGTATCTTCGCTCGCTGCCGGGCGAGGCGCGGATCTCGCTGGCGGTCTACGAGAGCACGATGGAGGATTTCCAGCTGGTGATCTATCGCAACAACGCGGTGGATTTCCAGGTGACCGAGGCCGATGTGGACCGGGTGGATTACGGCGATTTCGGCGCGCTGATCACCGCCGGCACCGTCTTTGCTGCCGAGCCGTCGCGCGGCTCCACGTTCCGCGCCTTCGAAAACGCACGCAAGGCCGGCCTGCCGGTGATCTTCGACATCGACTACCGGCCCTATTCCTGGCCTTCGCCGGAGGTGGCTGCCGAGGTGCTGTCCCGCGCCGGCGAGGAGAGCGACCTGATCGTCGGCAACGACGAGGAGTTCGGCTTCATGGCCGGCGGCATCGACAAGGGGCTGGACAAGGCGCGCGAGCTGGCCTCCCGGCCCGGCCGCATCGTGATCTACAAGATGGGCCACGAGGGCGCGGTGACGCTCGCCGACGGCCAGGAGATCCGCACCGGCATCTACCCCGTCACCGCCGTGAAGCCCAACGGCGCCGGCGACAGTTTCATGGCCGGCCTTCTGGCGGGGCTGGCCGAGGGGCGCGACCTGCGCGACGCGGTGCTCCGCGGCTCGGCCTGCGCCTCGATCGTCGTTTCGCAGCCCGGCTGCGCCCCCGCCATGCCGACGACGGAGGCGCTGGAGCGTTTCCTCGCCAGCCACCCCGGCCCGACCCCGGTCTAACAAGAGAAGACACCATGCATATCCCTCCTCATGACAACCAGAACCGCCCGATCGTCGATGTCGATGACGCAACCGTGCCGCTCAACTATTTCAACATCGTCAAGCTGAAGAAGGGCGACGCCTTCGAGTACCAGGTGCCGGGCTACGAGACCTGCATCGCGCCGGCGACCGGCACGGTGGACGTGGACGTGGAGGGCGTGGGCTTTGCCGCGCTCGGCAACCGCCGCCTCGACGTCTGGGACGGCGAGCCCGAGGGCGTCTATGTGCCGTCGGGCGCCAGGGCACGAATGGTCTGCATTTCCGATGAGGCGGAGGTGTTCGTCGCCGGCGCGAAGTTCGACGAGGTTCTGGAGCCCTTCGACGTGCGCGCCGACGGGCTCGACGTCGTGCAATACGGATCGGACGACACCAAGACCCACCGCAAGATCAAGCACATCCTCGGGCAGAAACAGCACGGCAAGGTCGGCCGGCTGCTGGTGTCGGAGCTGTTCACGGTCGGCCAGGGCGGCTGGTCCGGCTTCCCGTCGCACAAGCACGACACCGACCGGCTGCCCGACGAGACCCGCCACGATGAGACCTACAACTTCCGCTTCCGGCCGAACTACGGCTCCGGCGTGCAGATGCTCCAGCGCGTCGACAACGAGCCGGGCGAGGCCTACCACATCATGGACGGCTCCACGATCCTGCTCGACAAGGGCTATCACCCCTGCTGCGTGCTGCCCGGCTACGAGATGTATTACTTCACCATCCTCGGCGGTCTGAGCCAGCGCTCACTGGTGCAGTATTTCCAGCCGACCCATGCCGCGCAGCTCGACACGATCCCGGGCATCAAGGACATGGTGGCGAAGTTCAAATGACCCTCGCGACCTTGTCCGACGTCCTGCAACCGGCGCTGAAACAGGGCTACGCGGTCGGCGGGCTGGTGACGCTCGGCTGGGAGGACATGCGCGCCTACGTGGCCGCCGCCGAGGCCGAGGGCTGCCCGGTGATCCTGCAGGCCGGGCCGAGCTGCCGGGAGCACACGCCGTTGCCGGTGCTGGGCAGGATGTTCCGGCATCTGGCCGAGCAGGCGAGCGTGCCGGTCGTGGCGCATCTCGACCACGGCTACACGCTGGAGGAGTGCCGCGCGGCGCTCGATGCGGGCTTCACCTCGCTCATGTTCGACGGCTCCCGCAAGCCGCTGGCCCAGAACATCGACGAGACCGCGACGATTGCCGAGATGGCCCATACGGCCGGGATCTCCTGCGAGGGGGAAATTGGCTTTGTGGGCTATTCGGGCGGCGAGACCTCCGCCGGAACAGACCCTGATGAGGCCGCGCGCTTTGCCCGCGAAACCGGAGTGGACGCGATGGCGATCTCGGTCGGCAACGTGCATCTCCAGCAGGAGAGCGGCGCGGGGCTCGACGAGGCGCGCATCCGCGCCATCGAGGCGGTGACGGAAGTGCCGCTGGTGATCCACGGCGGCTCCGGCGTGCCGGTGGCGCAGCGCACCGCACTCGCCCGCGGCTCAAACATCTGCAAGTTCAACATAGGGACCGAGTTGCGCATGGCCTTTGGCGCGGCGCTGCGCGAGGCCGTCAACCGCGATCCGGACCGGTTCGACCGGGTGCAGATCCTGCGCGAGACCCACGATCCCGTGGTGGCCGCCACGCGGCAGGTCCTGCGCGCCTTTGGAGCGCCCGTCGCGCGCCCATGAACGCCACGGGGCCCCGGCTGCTTTCGCGACCGGCGCCCCGCTTCTTGCACTGCCCGATTATTGGATTGCTTGCGGCATCAGTTTTCCGGGAAGCCAGAGCGCGATCTCGGGAAAGATGATCAGTAGCAGAAGGATCGCCAGCATCGGCACCAGGATGATCGCCACGTCGCGCAGCACCTGCACCACGTTGAGCCCGGCGATTGCCGCCGAGATCAGCAGGCAGAGCCCGTAGGGCGGCGTCACCAGCCCGAAGGCCAGCGAGACGATGCCGATCATGGCGAAGGCGATCGGGTGGATGTCGGCCGCCGAGGCCACCGGGTAGAGCACCGTGCCGAGGATGATGATCGTCGGGATCGCGTCGATGAAGAGGCCGAAGAAAAGGAACAGCCCGGCGATGATCAGCGCCGTCGTAAACGGCCCGACGTTCAACCCGGTCAGCGCGTCGACGATCAGCCGCGGCACGTCGTAGAAGGCCAGCAGCCAGCCGAAGATCGAAGCGGTGCCGATCGCGAAGAGCGAGATCGAGGCGAAGCGGCCGGTGTCGTAGAGCACGTGGCCGAGGTCCTTCACCGTGATCGTGCGGTAGACGAACATGCCGAGGATCAGCGAATAGCCCGCCGCGATAATGGCGCTTTCGGTCGGCGTGACGATGCCGGCTACGATGCCGCCGATCACGAAGACGGGCGTCAGCACCGCGAGCCCGGCGCCCTTGAAGGCGGCCCAGAAGTCGCAGAGCGTCGGCCGTCCGGCGGTCGGGTAGTCGTAGATCTTGGCATAGACGAAGACCGTCCCCATCAGCGCCACCGCGATCAGGAAGCCCGGAATCGCGCCCGCCAGGAACAGCGCGCCGACCGAGATCGACATCACGCCGCCCCAGACGATCATCAGGATCGAGGGCGGGATGATCACGCCCATGACCGAGGAACAGGCGGTGATCGCCACGGCGAAGCGCGCGTCGTAGCCCTGCTTGGTCATCGCCGGGATCAGGATCTTGCCGCAGCCGGCGGCGTCGGCCGTCGAGGAGCCGGAAATGCCGGCAAACAGCATCGAGACCGCAACGTTGACGTGCCCGAGCCCCCCCGGCATCCAGCCGGTCAGCACGCGGGCCAGTTCGATCAGCCGGTCGGTGATCTTGCCGGAGTTCATCAGGTTGGCCGCCAGCAGGAAGAACGGCACCGCCAGAAGGATGAAGGAGTTATAGGACTGGAACATCCGGTCCATGATCAGGAACGGCGTCAGGCGGATATCCATCATGACGACCGGGATGGTGGCGATGCCAAGTGCGAAGGCCACCGGCACCCGCATCGCGACAAGGAAGATGAAGCTGCCGACGAGGAGGGCGCAGGCGTGGGCGGTGGAGACGATCATTGGGCTGTCCTGCGGCTGTCGCGGTAGATCCGGACTTCTTCGGAGAGGTGGTAGAGCGAGAACAGCGCCCAGCCGACACCGGCGACCGGCACGGTGACATAGGTCAGCGCCATGTTCATGCGCAGCATCACGGAATGCTGGATCGAGCCGAACTCGGTGTAGCCGATGCCATACCAGATGAAGAGGATGGCGAAGGCCGAGACCATCACGTGCACGAAGCCCTGCTGGAGCAGCCGGCCCAGCGGGCTGGTGGCCTCGGGGAGGACGTGGACGTCGAAATGCGTCCGGTCCCAGACGGCCAGCATCGAGCCGAGCATGACGATCCAGACGAAGATGAAGGTCGCGAGTTCCTCGGTCCAGAGATAGACCGGGATGATGCCGGTATAGCGGGAGATCACCTGCATACCGACGGGGACGGTCAACAGACCGACAAGGACGCCGATGATCACTCGCAACGCCATGCACGAGAGTTCCAGGGCCCGCCCGATGGTTTTCATTGTGGGGGTCTTTTCTTGGATATGGGGATCGTCCCGGGCCGGAGGGTGGCCCGGGACAGCAAGGGTCTGGGATTACTTGGAGCGGATCGCTTCAAGCAGTTCCGCGGCGCCGAGCTCCTCGGCATAGGCGTCCTGAACCGGGATCACCATTTCCAGCATCTTTTCGCGGCCCTCGAACTCGTGGACCTGGATGTTGCCGGCTTCGGTCATTGCGGCCAGCTTCTCTGCGTCCTCGACCGTTTCCAGCTGGCGGCCATAGTCGCCTGCTTCACGGCCGGCCCGCATGATCGCTTCCTGCAGCTCGGGCGAGAGCTTGGCAAAGGATTTGCCGGAGAAGACGATCGGGCGCACGGTGATCGAGTGCTTGGTCAGCGTGACGTGCGGGGCCACTTCGTAGAACTTGTACTGGGCGAGGCTGGCGGATTCATTCTCCAGCCCGTCGACGACGCCGGTCTGGATGGCGTTGTAGACCTCCGCATAGGCGATGGCGGAGGGGCTGGCGGTCAGGGCGTTGAAAATCTGCGCCTGGATCGGCGCGCCCATGACCCGCATCTTGTGACCGTTGAGATCGTCGAAATTCTTGATCTCCTTGTTGGAGATCAGGTTTCGGGTGCCGCCGCCGGCGTAGCCCACGATCACGAGGTCGGCCTTCTCGCGGAGTTCCTCCTCCAGGGGCGTGAAAACGTCGCTGGAGAGCACGGCGTTCCAGTGATCGAGATCCCGGAACACGAAGGGCATGTCCATCAGCGGCAGCGCGTCGGCGAAGCGGGCCAGGTTGGACGGCGCGATGATC
The DNA here is from genome assembly GCF_042676185.1 of Tropicimonas aquimaris. Classification (NCBI taxonomy): domain Bacteria; kingdom Pseudomonadati; phylum Pseudomonadota; class Alphaproteobacteria; order Rhodobacterales; family Roseobacteraceae; genus Tropicimonas; species Tropicimonas aquimaris. Next base: position 43,727 of record NZ_JBHTJT010000023.1, read on the forward strand.
GCGAAATCGATGGCGACGCCCTGGGTCAGGAAGTTGACGAAATCGGGCTCGGTGCCCAGCTCGCTGTTGAGACGGATGTCGAACTCGATGTCTTCATCCGAGTATTCGTTCAGCAGCTCGGTGAACTTGACCAGCGTCTTGGTGTAGGCGTGATTCTCGTCGAAGAGGCTTGCGCCGCGGAGCGTCAGGTCGGCAGCCGAGACGGGGAGCGCGGCAGCGACAGATACGGCAATCGCGGCCACGGTTGCGCGGCCGAAGCTAAATAGTGACAAATTGTATTCCTCCCATTGGACGTCGACAAATGGGGCCGGCAAACATTGTCCGACCCATCATGTCGCCCAGACGCTTCCCCAAAGTAACGCCATAAATCAAGTAGTTATTTGTCGCATCGACAGCGGGCGAAACGTCAGGGCGCGCGCGGCATCCACAAAGTTTTCCACTCAGTTCAATGCGTTGCACGCCCGCGCAAGGCTCACGGGTGCGTAACAAATATGACAAATTTTTTTCCGGGGGGCGGCACCCGCCTACCGACCCAACCTGACCCAACGTCAAAAAATTGAGCCGCCGGGATCGGACCGGCGCCCCGGCGGGGATAAACGGATGGCATAAAACGCGCTCGGCCGGCTGACGGGATCAGCCGGCCGGCCGGCGCTTCGGGGCCGCTTCAGCGGGTCGAGGCGTAGTAGGACACCCGGCGCTCGAGATAGGCGAGCAGTTCCGACACCGCAAAGGCCATGGCGAAGAGAACGATCAGGACCGCCCAGAAATGCGCCATCAGGAAGTTGGACGAATAGAGCTCGAACAGCGCGCCGAAGCCGACGATGCTGATCAGGAGCTGGCCGATGATCACCCCCTTCACCGCCCGGATCACGCCGATCCGGATACCGTTCAGGATCTCGGGCAGGGCCGCCCAGATGTAGATCTTGAAGAAGGCGTCCCGCGCCGTGGCACCGAAACTCCGCGCCATCTCGATCAGCGACCGGTTGATCTGCTTCACCCCGGCCCGTGTGTTCAGGATGATGATCCAGATCGCGAAGAGCGTGGTGGTGATGATGATCGACTTCATGCCGAAGCCGAAGAGCACCATCAGCACCGGCACCAGCGCGGTCAGCGGCGCGCTGAGGAACATGTTTACCCAAGGCAGCAGCAGTTCGTCGACCAGTCGGCTCTTGCCCATCATCACGCCGATCGGCACGCCGATGGCGATGGCGAAAAAGACACCGGCGAAAAAGGCATAGGCGGTTTCCGAGAGGGCCTTCAAGAAGGCCGGTGTGCCGATCACCGAGAACAGCGTCACGACGACCTCGGAGAGCGGCGGCACGAAGAACGTCATGCCGGAGCGTCCGATGATCTCCCACAGCAAGCCCCAGAGCAGCAGCGAGGACATGTTGGGAAGCGTGTAGGTTCCGATCTTCATGGTCTATTCCACATAGCTGCGCAGCGAGGCCCAGATCTGGTCCACGATGTCGAGGTATTCCGGGTCGCGCCGGATGTTGGCCATGTCGCGGTTGCGGAAGCCGGTCGGGCGGATGATCTCCGACACCCGGCTCGGACGCGGCAACAGGATCGCGATCTGGTCGGAGATGAACACCGCCTCCTCGATCGAATGGGTCACGAAGATGAAGGTCTTGTTCTCGTGCGCCACGAGGTTGAGCATGTCCTCCTGGAACTTGCGGCGGGTCTGCTCGTCGACAGCCGAGAACGGTTCGTCGAGCAGCAGGACCTTGGCGTCGACCGAGAGCGCGCGGGCCAGGCCAACCCGCTGCCGCATCCCGCCCGACAGCTCGTGCGGATAGCTTTTCTCGAACCCGGTGAGGCCGACGGCGTTGATGTAGCGCTCGGCGATCGCCTCGCGCTCCGACTTCGCCACGCCGCGCAGCTCCAGCCCGAAGGCCACGTTGCGCATCACGCTGGCCCAGGGGAGCAACGCGAAATCCTGGAAAACGAAAGCCCGGTTCGGTCCCGGCCCGGTGACCAGCCTGCCGTTGACCTCGACCTCGCCCGAGGTCGGCTCCAGCAGCCCGGCGATGATCTTGAGCAAGGTCGTCTTGCCGCAGCCCGAGGGCCCGAGCAGGGATGTCAGCTGGCCGCGGGGAAACTCCAGCGACAGGTTCTTGAGAGCCTCGACCGCGCCGTAGTTCTTGCAGATGTTGCGCGTCGAGACAGCGATGTCGGTGTCCAGCGCCGTCGCCTTGGCGAACGCTTCCTTAGTCTGAGACATAACCACGGTTGTTCCCTTCGAAGAGGATGTTTTCGATCGTTTCCAGCAGGTTCAGGAAAAGCACGGCGAGCAGGATGATCGAGAAGATTGCCGCATACATCGACGGATAGTCGGCGATGGACCGGCTGTAGGTGATGATGTCGCCTACCCCGGTAGGCGTGATCTTGAGCTCCGACAGGATCGCCCCGATGAAGCCGGCCGAGACCCCCAGCCGAAGGCCGGAGAAGATGATCGGAGAAGCCGAGGGGATGATGATCTTCGTGATGATCTCAAGGTCGTTGCCGAGGAAGGAACGGCCCATCTCCTTGAGCGAGGAGGGCGTGTTGCGCACCGCGCTCGAGGTGTTAAGGACGATTACCGGCATCGCCATGATGCAGACCACGAAGACCTTGGACGTCAGCCCGATCCCGTAGGCCATCACCAGCAGGGGGATCAACGCCGCGAGCGGGGCGGCCTGCATGACGATGAAGATCGGCGACATCAGCCAGTCGAACCAGCCGCTCAGGCCGATTGCGAGACCGATGCTGATGCCCAGCACCGTCGAGATCAGGATGCCGATCACCAGCGGTTTCAGGGTTTCGCCATAGGCGGTGAAGAGGGTGCCATCGAAGGTCATCCGGGCCAGCGCCTGCATGGATTCGATGAAGGTCGGGAAGGCGTAGCTCACCGGTATGCGTCCGGCGATCTCCCAGGCGCCGAAGACGATCAGCGTGGAGAGGATCTTGAGCAGGGTCGGGCGCGAGAGCATCCGTTGGAACTCCTGTCGCGAAACTGGTTGGGAAAGGATTTCCGGCCCGGTCGGCCCGGGCCGGCACGGCACGTGGCCCTTACTGGGTCGCGGCCTTGAGCGGCTCGAGGTACCAGAAGTCCTCGATCTTCAGCTCGGAGGGGTCGCCCTCGAGTTGACCGGCCCCGGAGTACCATTCCAGGTCCGCCATCGCGGCCTTCTCGCCGCCGCCGTTCGGATCATAGAGCCCGCCCTCGACGGCGTCGGTGTAGAAGGTGTCGAGGTTGCCGAGGATCTCCGGCGGCAATTGCCCGATCGGGCCGTCCGGGTTGGTCTCGCGGCTGATGATCGTCGGATCTTCCGACATGTCCTGCCAGGTGCTGACCAGGGCGGCGACGAAGGTGTTCACCGCCTCCTCGTTGTTCTGGATCCAGTCGAGGTTGGCGAAGAGCGCTTCGTCGCTGGCCTCGACCTCGAACATCGGCAGGACGTTGAACTTGTCGCCTTCCTGCTTCATCAGCTTGTTCTTGTTGGACAGGTCGAGGATCGTGGCATCGGTCTGCCCGGCAACCAGCGCCACGACGCGGTTCGCGGAGCCAGGCACGTAGGACCGCTCGCCGAACGTGATGCCGTATTTTTCCTCGATCACGTTGGCGATGGAATCGGTGCCGCCGCCACGCGAGTGCAGCATGATCGGCTCACCGTCCAGGTCCTCCAGCTTCTCGTACTTCTTCGAAGTGACGGGGAAGAACTTCAGCTTGGAGAGCTGGAAGACGATGCGGATCGGCGCCTTGGAGCGCTGCATCGCCGCGTAGGGGGTGCCGAAGCCGATGTCCATCTGGCCGCTCAGCACGGCCTGAATTGCCAGTTCCTCGTCCGAGAATGCCGTCCACTCGTAGTCGAGACCGTTGGCCTTCGCACGTTCCAGCGCGACGAAGAAGGCCGCGAGTTCGTCCGAAGGTGTTTCGGCGAGCGCGATGCGGATGGTGTCCGCCTGCGCCGCCGTTGCCGCGAAGCCGACTGCGAACGCAGCGGCCATGGCCCGTTTCATCAGGTGTTTCATGGTGTCCTCCCTAGACATGTTCCGTAGGTCCTTGGTCCGGTCGGGGTTCTGCCGCCCCTGCGCGGATGTCTTCCGTCGTATCAAACCTCCCCAAAAAGCCGCGCGGACACGGACGCCAGATGCTTGCGCATCGCCTCCTGTGCGCCGTTTGCGTCGCGTGCGGCTATCGCTTCGGCGATTCCAGCATGTTCGGCAAAGCTCGTGTGGTCGGCCGGCGGGCGGATCGAGGCCCGCACGACATTTCCCCAAGCCACCGCACGGCGCACCTGGTTGAGCTGGTCGAACAACGAAATCAGCAGCGGGTTGTCGGTCGCCAGGGCGATCCGCCGGTGCAGCAGGTCGTCGAACTGTTCGTATTCGTCCCATGTCGGTGCGTTCACCGTCTGGGTCAGCGCATCCTCGATCCGCGCCAGCGCCTCGCTCGAGGCGTTCAGCGCAGCCTCCCGGGCGATCGCCGGCTCGATGGCGATCCGGGACCGCATCATCTTGACCGGGGTGATCTGCTTGGCGAGGTCGTGCAACCGGCCGGCGACGGCCCCCTCCCCCTCGCTGGCGATGAAGGTGCCCTTGCCGACATGTCGCCAGATCAGGCCCTCGGCCTCCAGCGTCTCCAGCGCCTTGCGCAGCGCAGCCCGGGTCAGCCCGAGCTGCACGATCAGCTCCCGCTCCGGCGGAAGCCTGTCGCCCGGCGCGTAGTTTCCAAGCTCGATCAGCCGGCGCAGCGCCGCGACCGCCGCCTCCCTCGAGACGGGCCCGCCTCCGTTGGAGGCCACCGGGTGAACCGGCAATTGATCGCCCAATTTCGTCATATTGGTTCGATTAGGGCCGATCAATTGGCTTTCGTCAATAGATTTGTTGACAAGACAGCGATTGGTTGCGATTGGTTGCGTAATTGGTTTCGGTCGCCCGCAGAAGGAAGACCGGGTCGGATGGAGGACGACATGACGAATTACGTGATTTCCACGCCCCCCGTGGTGGCGATTCCCGTCGCCGGGTCGGAGGCGATGTTTCCGGTGCGACGGGTCTATTGCATCGGCCGCAATTACGCCGCCCATGCCATCGAGATGGGCCATGACCCGGATCGCGAGCCGCCGTTCTTCTTCCAGAAAAACCCCGACAACCTCGATGTTTCGGGCGAATTTCCCTATCCGCCGCACACCGAGGACGTGCACCACGAGATCGAGATGCTGGTGGCGCTGAAATCCGGCGGCCGGAACATCCCGCTCGATCAGGCGCTCGATCACGTCTACGGCTACGGCGTCTCGCTCGACATGACCCGCCGCGACCTGCAGGGCGAGATGAAGAAGATGGGCCGGCCCTGGGAAATCGGGAAGGCCTTCGAGCGCTCCGCGCCCTGCGGGCCGGTTCACCCGGCGAGCGAGGTCGGTCATCCCTCCGAAGGGCTGGTCCAACTCAAGGTGAACGGCAAGGTGACCCAGGAGGGCGACCTCAACCAGATGATCTGGAAGGTGCCGGAGATGATCTCCTACCTCTCCGAGTATTTCGAGCTGGCCGCGGGCGACGTGATTCTCTCCGGCACGCCTTCGGGCGTCGGCCCGGTGGTGCGCGGCGACAGGATGGAGGCCTCCGTGGCCGGTCTTGGCGAGCTGTCGGTCGCGGTCGTCTGACAGCGCGGGACAGCAACGGGAGGGCAGGACGATGAGCGACACGATTGCCGGCCTTCTGGCCGATATCCCCGGGGAGCGCCCGGCGCTCGGCGCGGAGGGGCGTGCCTGGCTGAGCTACGCGGGTCTTGCCGCGCAGGTGGCCGAGACCCGCGCCGCTCTCCACGCCGCCGGGATCGGCCGCGGCGACCGCGTCGCCATCGTCCTGCCCAACGGCCCGGAAATGGCGAGCGCCTTCATCACGGTAGCCCAGGTGGCGACCACCGCGCCGCTCAACCCGGCCTACCGGGAGGAGGAGTTCGAGTTCTACCTCGGCGACCTCGACGCGAGGGCGCTGATCGTTGCCGATGGCTACGACGGCCCCGCCATCGCCGCGGCGCGCAAGTTCGGCCTGCGGCTGCTGCGGCTGGCGGTCGAGCCGGGCGCGCCCGCCGGCGCCTATCGCCTCAAGAACGAAGGCGGCGGCATTGCCGGGACGCCCGACACCGCCGCGCCCGAGGCCGGGGATGTCGCGTTGATCCTGCATACCTCCGGCACCACCTCGCGGCCCAAGATCGTGCCGCTGCTGCAATCCAACGTCGCGGCCTCGGCGGGCAACGTCGCCCGCTCGCTGGACCTCACCGCCGGGGATCGCTGCATGAACGTCATGCCGCTCTTCCACATCCACGGGCTGATCGCGGCGGTGACGGCGACCCTGTCCTCGGGTGGGTCGATCTGGTGCTCGCAGGGTTTCACCGCGCTGCGGTTCTTTGCCGAGCTGAAGGCTAGCGGCGCGACCTGGTACACGGCCGTTCCGACCATGCACCAGGCGATCCTGGCCCGCGCCGGGCGCAACGAGGAGATCATCCGCGAGGCCGGGCTGCGGTTCCTCCGCTCCTCCTCCGCCTCTCTGCCCGCGCCGGTGATGCGCGCGCTGGAGGAGACCTTTGGCGCGCCGGTGATCGAGGCCTATGGCATGACCGAGGCGGCGCACCAGATGGCCTGCAACCCGCTGGGTCGCGGGGCGCAGAAGCCCGGTTCCGTCGGCGTTCCGGCCGGCCCCGAGGTGCGGCTGGCCGACGAGGCCGAGGACCGGCTGATCGGGAGCGCCGAGACCGGCGAAGTGGTGATCTCCGGTCCCAACGTGACCCCCGGCTACGAGAGCAACCCGGAGGCCAATGCGAAATCCTTCTTCGAGGCCGAGGGGCGGCGCTGGTTCCGCACCGGCGACCAGGGCACGTTCGACGGCGACGGCTACCTGAGCCTGACCGGACGGCTCAAGGAGATCATCAATCGCGGCGGCGAGAAGATCAGCCCGCTGGAGATCGACACCGTGCTGCTGGAGCATCCCGACGTGGCGCAGGCCGTGACCTTCTCGATCCCGCATCCCAAGCTCGGCGAGGAGATCGGCGCGGCGGTGGTGATCCGCGAGGGCGCTGAAGCGGACGCGCGCGGCATCCGCGACTACGCCTCCGGCCGGCTGGCCGACTTCAAGGTGCCGAGGCAGATCGTGGTTCTGGACGAGATCCCCAAGGGCGCCACCGGCAAGATCCAGCGGATCGGCCTGGCCGAAAAGCTTGGGCTGGCAAACGCGTAAGGGGCGACGATGAAGATCTGCATATTCGGAGCGGGCGCCATCGGCGGCTTCATGGGGGCGCGGCTGGCGCGGACCGGGGCGGAGGTGAGCCTGGTGGCGCGCGGCCCCAACCTGGAGGCGATCCGGACCAACGGGCTGACCCTGCTGGAAGAGGGCGCCGAGCCCGAAACGGCGCGGCTCCGGGCCTCCGACGACCCTTCGGACCTCGGCCCGCAGGACTACGTGATCGTGACGCTCAAGGCGCATTCGGTGCCCGGGGTGGTCGACCGGATGCAGCCGCTTCTCGGGCCCGAGACCACGGTCGTCTGGGGCGTCAACGGCTTGCCCTGGTGGTATTTCCACCAGGTCGGCGGAGCATACGAAGGCACCCGGCTCGCCACGGTCGATCCGGGCGACGTACAGTGGGACGGCATTGGCCCGGAGCGGATCCTCGGCTGCGTGGTCTACCCGGCGGCCGAGATGCCGGAGGCGGGCGTGGTGCGCCATGTCGAGGGCAACCGCTTTTCGCTGGGCGAGCCGGACGGGTCGAAATCCGACCGGGCGCAAGCGCTGTCGAAGCTGATGGGCGAGGCGGGCCTGCGGGCGCCGGTGCGGCCGCGCATCCGCGAGGAGATCTGGATCAAGCTCTGGGGCAACCTCTCGTTCAATCCGATCTCGGCGCTGACCCATGCCACGCTCGACGTTCTCTGCACCGATCCCGGCTGCCGGCCGCTGGTGCGCGAGATGATGGTCGAGGCGCAGGCCATCGGCGAGGCGCTCGGCGTGCGCTTCCCCATCGAGGTCGACCGCCGCATCGACGCGGGCGCCGAAGTGGGCGTGCATCGCACCTCCATGCTGCAGGACCTGGAACTCGGCCGGCCGATGGAGATCGACGCGCTGGTCGCCTCGGTGCAGGAGCTGGGGCGGCTGGTGGACCTGCCGACGCCGATGATCGACACGATCCTCGCGCTGGTTCAGCTCCGGGCGCGGTCGGCGGGGCTTTACTGACCGCGACGGCCGGGCGGGGATGAGCCGAGCCCGCCGGTTTGGGCTTGGCCGAGTCCGGCGGGGGCTGTAAACCGGGCTTCCCAACGGAGTTCCGGAGCGCCATGACAGCTGACACCCCCCGCATCGCCCGCAGCATCGCAACCGAAATCGGCGCCCGGCCGGAGCAGGTGACCGCCGCCATCGGGTTGCTGAACGAAGGGGCGACCGTCCCCTTCATCGCGCGCTACCGCAAGGAGGCCACCGGCGGGCTGGACGACACCCAGCTGCGCAACCTGTCGGAGCGGTTCGCCTACCTGACCGAGATGGAGGCGCGGCGGAGGGTGATCCTCGATTCGATCCGCGAGCAGGGCAAGCTGACCGAGGATCTGGAGAAGCGGCTGGTGACGGCCGAGACCAAGGCTGCGCTCGAAGACCTCTACCTGCCCTACAAACCGAAGCGGCGCACCCGTGCGATGATCGCCCGCGAGCGGGGCCTGGGCGGGCTGGTCGATGCGATCCTGGCCGACCGCGCCACGCCGCCCGAGTCACTGGCCCAGGGCTTCATCACCGACGAGGTGTCCGACACCAAGGAGGCGCTCAACGGCGCGCGCGACATCCTCGTGGAGACGCTGGCGGAGAATGCCGACCTGCTGGGCCGCCTGCGCGAGTTCATGCAGGCGCGGGCCTACCTGACCTCCCGCGTGAACGAGGGCGAGGAGGAGAAGGGCGCCAAGTTCTCCGACTATTTCGACCATCGCGAACTTTGGGCCGACGTGCCGAGCCACCGGGCGCTGGCGATGTTCCGCGGCAGCAACGAGGGCATCCTGCGGCTCGACATCGCGCCCGATCCGGAGGCCGACCTCCCGGCGGTGGAGGCGATGGTCTGCGCCGCGCTCGACACCCGCGGCGACGGCCCCGGCGATGCCTGGCTGCGCGGCGTGGCGGGCTGGGCTTGGCGGGTGAAACTGAGCCTGACCATGCTGCTCGACCTGCAGGGCGAGCTTCGCGCGCGGGCGCAGGAAGAGGCGATCCGCGTCTTCTCCCGCAACCTCAAGGACCTGCTGCTGGCGGCCCCCGCCGGCAACCGCGCGACGATGGGGCTCGACCCCGGCATCCGCACCGGCGTAAAGGTCGCCGTGGTCGATGCGACCGGCAAGCTGCTCGACACCGAAACGGTCTATCCGTTCCAGCCCAAGAACGACCTGCGCGGCGCGCAAGCCGCGCTGGCCCGGCTGATCCGCCAGCACGGCGTGCAGCTCATCGCCATCGGCAACGGCACCGCCAGCCGCGAGACCGAGCGCATGGTGGCCGAGCTGATCGGCGACCTGCCGGCACCCAAGCCGATGAAGGTCGTGGTCTCCGAGGCCGGCGCCTCGGTCTATTCCGCCTCCGAACTGGCGGCGAAGGAATTCCCCGGGCTCGACGTGTCGCTGCGCGGTGCGGTCTCCATCGCGCGGCGCCTGCAGGACCCGCTGGCCGAACTTGTGAAGATCGAGCCCAAGGCCATCGGGGTCGGCCAGTACCAGCACGATGTCGACCAGTTCCGCCTCGCCAAGGCGCTCGACGCGGTGGTCGAGGACGCGGTGAACGCGGTCGGCGTCGATCTCAACATGGCCTCCGCCCCGCTGCTGGCGCGGGTTTCCGGCGTCGGGTCGACGCTCGCGGAATCCATCGTCGCGCATCGCGATGCCAACGGGCCCTTCGACACCCGCAAGGACCTGCTCAAGGTCGCCCGCCTCGGGCCGCGCGCCTTCCAGCAATGCGCGGGCTTCCTGCGGATCCGCGAGGGCAAGGAACCGCTCGACGCCTCCGCCGTGCACCCCGAGGCCTACGAGGTCACCCGCCGGATCGTCGCCGCCTGCGGGCGCGACCTGCGCAGCCTGATGGGCGACGAGGCGCGGCTCCGGACGCTCCGCGCCGAGGATTTCGTCGACGAGACCTTCGGTCTGCCCACGGTGCGCGACATCCTCTCCGAGCTTGCCAAGCCCGGCCGCGACCCGCGCCCGGAGTTCGTCACCGCGAAATTCACCGACGGGGTGGAGCAGATCACCGACCTGAAGCCGGGGATGCTGCTGGAGGGCACGGTGACCAACGTCGCGGCCTTCGGCGCCTTCGTCGATGTCGGCGTGCACCAGGACGGCCTGGTCCACATCTCGCAGCTCGCCGACCGGTTCGTGAAGGACCCCCACGAGGTGGTGAAGACCGGCGACGTGGTGAAGGTGCGGGTGATGGAGGTCGACGTAGCGCGCAAGCGCATCGGCCTGTCGATGAAAAAGGACCCGGAGCGCGGCGGCGACCGTCCGGAACGCGCCACCGGCGGCGCCTCCGGCCGCGGCCGGCCGCAGAAGGGCCAGGCGCCGCGCGGCAAGTCCGGCGGCGCCACGTCCGGCAACGGCGGCACCGGCTCCTTCGGGGCGGCACTGCTCGATGCGATGAAGCGCGACTGACGCCCGCCTGGCCCGCCCCGCCGGCTCAGGTCGGCGCGGGCGCGCCCTCGCCGGTCGGGTGCGTCCACAGGCTGCCCCCGACCGCGCGCTCGTAGCCGTGCCGGTAAAGCGCGTTCATGTAACCCGCGTCGAACCGGTTGGACGGGTCGTAGACGATCCCGCTCGCCGGATCGATGGCGGCCACCGCGAAGGACACGCCGTTGGCGCGGGCCCGCCGTGCCGCGGCCTGCACCGCGGAGAGCGCATTGGCCCGGATCATCGCGGTCAGCGCCTGCTGTGAGACGCCCAAGGCGCTGTGCGCCCCGTCGGTGGCCGCGGGCGTGAGCGTGTTGTTGATCAGGACATAGATCTGCCCCCGTCCCGGCGCGATGGCGGCCGGCAGCGCCAGGAACTGCATTTGAACCCCGCCGTCGACATGGGTCTCCGTCAGGGTCCCGCCGTCGACCGGGATCGCCAGCGCGACGGGCGGAAACACGCCCGGCAGCGCGGAGGAGGCCCGCAGGATACCGCGGAACAGGTCGTAGTGACCGGCCTGCGCGATCTTTCCCATGTTCCAGGCATGGCCGCGCGAGGTTTCCAGGCAGGAGGAGACGACGAACAGCCGCGCGCCATCCGCATGCCGCTCCGCAACCGCGTCGATCAGGCTGTCGGGAACGAAGGTCTCCAGCAGTTTCCGCAGCCCTGCCGTGTCGTAGAGCGCCGAGCCGAAGACCGCGTCAGAGATCGATAGCGCCATGAAATCGTCCGCGTCGTACTCGGTGAAGATCCGCCGCAGCGCGTCGTCATAGGACGGGCCGAGAAAGGCGAAGGGCGCGATCAGCGCGCCGACCGAGACGCCGGTGACCACGTCGAACGCCGGCCGATGCCCGGTCCGCGACCATCCCACGAGCGCGCCGGCCCCGAAGGCGCCATCCTCCCCGCCGCCGGAGATCGCCAGCGTCATCGGACCTCTGGCAAGCTCAGCGGCGGGCAGGTGTTCGGACCATACCGAGGCGCCGGCATTCGCGGGCAGGCGCCAGCCGGACAGCGGGTCGTCCTCCGTGTAGGAGCGCGTCGAAAGCTCAGTGCGGGTCGGCTGCGCGCAGCCGGCGAGCGCGAGACCGGCGAGCCCGGCCAGCACCTGTCGGCGCCCGAGTCCGAAAGGGGTCAGGGGTGTGTCGGTCATCTGAACGTCATCCCGGTTGCGTGCCGGTCCGGCGACCGCGCCGCCATATGGCCAGCGCCGCCTGCCCTGCCCCGGCGAGGTCTCGTCTGCGTCGGGCACACCTTCCGGGGCCCTCTCCGAGGGGAAGATGACAGGCAAATGTGGGGCGAGAAGGAAGCCCGTGAACGGAAATTTCACACCGTTGCAGTGAGGCTTCGCCGCGCCGCTCCATCTTCGCTTCACATTGAAAGGGCTAATGGGCGATATGGGCCCCATGCGATTGTCCCTGACCTACAGGCTTTTTGCCGCCATCGGCCTGGCTTCCATGCTGGTCGTGGTGGTTATGGCGTTGCTGGTCGCCTACGGCATGCGCGAGGGGTTCTCGGTCTACCTGCTGAAGGGCGAGCTGCGCCGGCTGGACGGGCTGGCCGAAACCCTGGCCGCCGATTACGATTCCGGGGCCGGCGGCTGGCCGGAGCTCGAGGGCGACCCGCGGCGCTGGACCGATTACGTCGTGCGTCAGACCAGTCCGGACGGCCGGGCGATACCCAAGCCGCCGCCGCGCGGGCCGAGGCGGCCCGCCCCCTTCGCCGAGCGTCTCTCGCTGCTCGATGCCCAGCAACAGGTGATAATCGGCGCGCCGGTCGGGGCCGCCCAGGTCGAGCTGTTGCCGATCCTCGCGCCGGGCGCCGACGCCGATGCCGCCCCGATCGGCTGGCTCCGGCTGGCCGCCCCCGGAGGCGTGCTTTCCGAGACCGACGCCTTCTTCCTGCGCGGTCAGATCACCTCGCTGCTGCTGGCGGCCTCGGTTGCGCTGGCCGTCTCGGCGGCGGTGGCGCTCCTTGTCGCCCGCCAGTTCCTCGCGCCGATCCAGGCGCTGGAGACCGGGGCCAAGCGGCTGGCCAGCGGCGACTATGCCTCGCGCATCCCCAATGACCGGCGCGACGAGCTGGGCAAGCTGATCGACCATTACAACCAGCTCGCGCAGAGCCTCGAGGCGTCCGAGATCGCGCAGCGGCAGTGGATGTCGGACACCAGCCACGAATTGCAGACTCCGCTGGCGGTGCTGAGGGCGAATATCGAGGCGCTGCAGGATGGCGTTCGTACGGCCGATGCCCGGACGCTGGGCGCGATGGACGACGCGGTGGGCCGGCTGACGCGGCTGATCGGCGACCTGCGCACCCTCACGCACGGCCACGAGACCGGCTTTGCCGAGGCCCGCTCCACCGAGGATCTCGGGCTGATCCTGCGCGAGGCGGCGGATGTGATCGCGCCGGACTTCTCCGCCGCCGGGCTGGACCTGTCGGTGGAGGCCGGCGAAGGCGTGCTGATGCGCTGCAATGCGCAAAGAATTCGCCAGGTTTTCGACAACCTGCTCGGCAACGCGCTGCGCTATACCGATGCGCCTGGGCGCGTGGTGGCCATTGTCGAGGAGGACGCGCGGCAGGTCCGGATCACGGTCACCGACACCCCGCCGGCGCCGCCCGAGGAGGCGATGCCGCATCTGTTCGACCGGTTCTTCCGGGCCGAGGCCTCGCGATCGCGGGCGCATGGCGGCTCCGGGTTGGGCCTGTCGATCTGCGCCGCCATTGTCGAGGGGCACGGCGGAAAGATTCACGCCCGGAAAGCCGGGTCCGGGGGGCTGCAGATCGAGATCCTGCTGCCCGCTGACGGAGGAACCTCATGAACGAAAGCCCCCGCATCCTGATCGTCGAGGACGAGCCCGACCTGGCCGAGATCATCTGCGACTACATCCGCCGCGAGGGGATGGAGGCCGAGATCCTGCTGGAAGGGCGCGGCGCGGTGGAAACCATTCTGCGCACCCGGCCGGACCTGGTGGTTCTGGACATCATGCTGCCCGGCAAGGACGGGCTGGCGATTTGCCGCGAGATCCGGGCCCAGAGCGACATCCCGATCATCCTGGAGACCGCCCGCGCCGAGGCAATCGACCGCCTCCTCGGGCTCGAGATCGGCGCCGACGATTACCTCTGCAAGCCCTTCTCGCCCCGTGAGCTGGTGGCGCGGATCAAGGCGGTGCTGCGGCGCACCATGCCATCGGGCGAGCCGGGCACCCCGCCGCTGACCATGGACCCCTCGACCTGGCGGGCTGCGCTGTTCGGCAAGCCGCTGGAACTGACGCGCCGCGAGTTCCAGGTGCTGGAGGTGCTCCACAAGCGGCCCGGGCGGGTGTTCTCCCGCGCGCAACTGCTGGAGCTGGCCTTTCCCGAGGATGCCGATGTCATCGACCGGACGATCGACACCCATATCAAGAACATCCGCAGCAAGATGAAACGCATCGAGCCCGAGGCGGATCTCATCCGCTCGGTCTATGGCGTGGGCTACGCGCTGGACGGTTGAAAAAAAGGGCGGCCGACCTGCGAGAGAACGAGTGGGTTCGCAGGCCGGCCTACCACGGATCCCGGAATGCACCGGCGACAGAGCGGGCCGGAACCGGGAACCGGGCGTCAGCCAGATCACGCGCACCCTTGAACGTGGGGAAGAGACGGGGCGCAGACCGGCCAACCAGGCACAGCAGAGAGAGTAGAAAAACGCGTTCGGATCAGTTTCCGGGTGCGGGGGCCCCTGCGGGGAGACAGGCGAGCTGCTTCTCCGGTGTCGAAATGCAGCTGCCCTCGGCCGAGCGGTTGTCGCGCGGGTTGGTCATGGAGCAGGCATCGCCCACGGCCTTGCCGACGCAGGCCTCGATGGCTTCCGGCGGCGCGCCGTTGCCGCCTCCGGGAGGCTGCCCCTGCGCCGAGGCCATCCAGGCCGTCGTCGCCAGCATCACCCCGCCAAGGGCGAGCATGCCAAGAAGTTGGGTAAGGGTCTTCACGAGCCTTCCTCCGTATTCGTTGTTCGCGTACCGGCGGCGCAAAACCTGAGATCATCGCTGCCGGTGATGCTGAAACTAGGCGGCGACTGTGGAGGGAGAATGGGGAGAAGCGAGAAAATGCAGAATGTTAAGATATTGATTTCATGTCATAATTGAGGGGAGAAATGCCGGAAAGGCGGCGTTCTCCATCCTCGCTGCACAAATCGACCACCCGGTTGGGATCTCAAGCTATCAGATGATCTCGTCCTCGTCGAAGAGCGGATCTTCCTCGAGCTGGGCAGTCAGTTCGTCCATCGCCGTCTCCGCGGCGTCGTTCGAGCGCACCGAAGCGATGTGAAACAGCGCGTCGCCCTCGTTGACGATGGGCATGATGGCGCGGCCGATGATGATGCCGTCCATCAGCGCGTAGATCTCTTCCTCGCTCTCGCCGAAAGGGTCGGAGACCGCGCCGAGGCGCTCGTCCTTCGTCACCACGTCGCCCTCGCTCCGGTAGGTCCGCAGCAGCCCTCCGGCCGGCGAGCGCACCCATTTGCTCCGCGCGCAATAGAGTGGCGTTGCACGCGGCCGGGGCACCCGGCCGGCGGGCAGCATCCCCATCTCTCGCAGCACCCGCAGGATCCCGGAGACCCCGGCACGCACGCCCATCTCGTCGAACCGCAGCCCCTCGCCGGCCTCGTAGAGCAGCACGTTGACGCCGAGTTCGGCCGCGACACCGCGCAGCGAGCCCTCGCGGATCGGCGAGGTCAGGATCACCGGCGCACCGAATTCGCGCGCCAGGTCGCGGGCGCGCGTGTCGTCGGGCGACACGCGAATCTGCGGCAGGTTGGTGCGGTGGATCGCAGCGGAGTGCAGATCGATCCCGAGATCGCTGCGGCTCAGAATCTCGTCCACGAAGAGCCGCGCGAGGCGGGCGGCCAGCGATCCGGTCGCGCTGCCCGGAAAGCAACGGTTCAGGTCGCGCCGATCCGGCAGGTAGCGCGAATGGCTGAGAAAGCCGAAGGTGTTGACGATCGGCACCGCCAGCAGCGTGCCGCGCAGCGAGGACAGCACCGGCGCGCGCAGCAGTCGGCGGACGATCTCGACGCCGATCACCTCGTCGCCATGCACACCTGCGCTGACGAAAACGGTCGGACCCTCGCGCTTGCCGTGGATCGCGTGGACCGACATCGTGACCGGCGTGTGGTCCGACAGCACACTGACCGGCAGGTCGACGGTGCGTCGCTCGCCCGGCGCGATCCGCACTCCGCCGATCTCCAGGTCGGCGCGTTTCGGCATCAGCCCTTGCCCCGGGTCTTGGTGTCGCCCACCTTGGCGTTCTTCTCCAGGAACTCGATCATCATGCCGGCGATGTCCTTGCCGGTGGCCTCCTCGATGCCCTCGAGCCCCGGCGAGGAGTTGACCTCCATCACCACTGGCCCGTGGTTGGAGCGCAGCATGTCGACGCCGCAGACCTGCAGGCCCATGGTTTTCGCCGCGCGCACGGCGGTCGCGCGTTCCTCGGGCGTGAGCTTCACCACCTTGGCGGTGCCGCCGCGGTGCAGGTTGGAGCGGAACTCGCCCTCCGCGCCCGAGCGCATCATCGCCGCGATCACCTTGCCGCCGAGCACGAAGGCGCGGATGTCGGTGCTGCCGGCTTCCTTGATGAACTCCTGCACGAGGATGTTGATGTTGGCGCCACGGAACGCCTCGATCACCGACTTGGCGGAGCGGTCGGTGTCGGCCAGCACCACGCCGATGCCTTGCGTGCCCTCCAGCAGCTTGATCACCGCCGGGGCGCCGCCGGCCAGAGCCAGCACCTCGTCGGTCTGCTTGGGATCGTGGGCGAAGGTGGTGACCGGCAGGCCGATGCCGTCGCGCGCCAGCAACTGCATCGAGCGCAGCTTGTCGCGCGACCGGCCGATGGCGACGCTCTCGTTCAGCGGGTAGACGCCCTGCATCTCGAACTGACGTAGCACGGCCGTCCCGTAAAACGTGACCGATGCGCCGATCCGCGGGATCACCGCGTCGTAGAGCGGAAGCTTCTCGCCGTTGTAGTAGATCTCCGGCCGCCGCGACGCGATGTTCATGTAGCAGCGCAGCGTCTTGATCATGTGCATCTCGTGCCCGCGGGCCTCGGCGGCCTCCTTCAGGCGCTGGTGCGAATAGAGCGTGTGATTCTGGGCCAGAAGGGCGAATTTCATTGGTCGTGTCCTTCCTTTGGATCCGCAACGCGCGGCGACTGGAGCCATGACCGCGCGGGATCCACCGTCAGGCGCATCAGCCGCAGCGCGCTGCGCCCGATGATGATCGGGAATGTCATGTCGGTCCGGTCGGCAAGAGACACCTCGATTCGTGCCCTATGGTCTCCGATCTGAAGCGTGGTGGCCACAATATAGCGCTCGTCCGGAATGCCGCTGGTATTTGTGATCTTGCGGCTGTGCAGGATCGGCAACCGGCAGAGGGGGCTGTCGGCCAGCCCACCGTGATCGGGCAGGAACTCCACCCAGGGCTTGCCGTTCACCTCGATGCGCGAGATCCCTGTGGCATGCAACGCCGTGGTCAACGCGCCGGTGTCGATCTTGGCGCGAAAGGTCATCAGCCCGAGATCCGGCAGCGAGATCGTCTCCCGCCAACCGATCATCGACTTGGGTTTCCTGGTCGTCATGGGGTGTTTCCGATTGTCAGGTCAGCATGGGCCAGCCCGGCCTGACGGCGCCGCCCGTTGGCGGGACCGCTAACAACCTGCGAGGGATGAGTAAACCGATTTATCGCCATCGCGCGATCAACCATCGCCACGACGTCGCGGCGGCCCGAACCCCGACTGCCCAGCGGGTGCCAAGCCTCCGATGTGCGCTTGCTTTCCTCCGTCTGCCGCAGCACCTTGCGCCGGCAACCTCACGGGCCCGACCGACATGACACGCACCCTTCTCTGCTTCGGCGACAGCAATACCCACGGTACCCCGCCGATCACACTCCCCCGCGTCAAGGCCCGCCACGACGCGGCGACCCGCTGGCCGGGGGTGACCCTGGGGGCGCTCGGCGGCGACTGGACGCTCGTGGAAGAAGGGCTGCCGGGGCGGACTGCGCAGTTCGAGGATCCGGTGATGGGCGCCTTCATGGACGGCCGCACCGGGCTCCGGATCGCCCTGCAGAGCCACGGGCCGATCGACCTGATGACCCTGATGCTCGGCACCAACGACGTGAAGACCCGCTTCGGCGCGACGGCCGCGCAGGTCACCGCCGGCATCGCCGGGCTTCTCGACATTGCGCTTGGCGAGGAGATGCAGACCCGCCACGACGGTTTCCGCATCCTGCTGATCTGCCCGCCGCCGGTGCGCGAGGTCGGCCCGATCGCGGCCGAGTTCTTTGGCGCGGCGGAGGTCTCGAAGGCGCTGCCGCCGCTCTACGAGGCCCTTGCCCGGGCCAGGGGCATCGGCTTCCTCGACGCCGGACAGGTCATCGAATCGAGCGGCGTGGACGGCATCCATTTCGACGCCCCGGCGCACAAGAATCTGGGCCTCGCCATCGCCGACGCTATCGCCGCGATGTGACCGGCTCCGACTGCGCAACTGGCTTGCGGCCTGAGGGGCGCGGTCGGAACACGCGGAGGCCCAGTGGTCACTCCTGCAGCCACCCGGAGGAAAACTCGACACCTTCAACACCAGCCAGGGTCGTGATGCGTTCGAGTTCTGCGATCAGACCGGAAATCCGCCCCTTTCCCATTCGCACTCCGCTTTCCGGCCAGAACGCGCTGACGACGAGACAATTGCCGCTGCGCCGGGCGTCGAGCCGTCCAATCACCCGGTCACCCTGCAGAACCGGAAAGACGTAGTATCCGTACTTGCGCCGGACTTCCGGGACGAAGATCTCGATCCGGAAATGGAAGCCAAACAGGCGTTCGGCGCGCGCCCGGTCTCGCAGGGCCGGATCGAACGGCGACAGAAGGCGCACACGAGACGATGGTTCAGGCAGTGCAGGTATGCTGTCGAGCACTTCTTCCGTCGTGAAGCTCCGCCGCCGGGAGCCATCTGCCATCTCGACGTCGGCCTCGATGATCCGGCCAGCGGACCGGGCCCGCGCACACCAGGCCCGCGCTTCATCGCGTGTCACGATGTCGAAGAACGCCGCCAGTTCGCCGCTGGTGCCGAAGCCAAGCCGCAGAAGCGCCTCCGACATCGCCCAATCAATAATTTCGTCATCGTCGTGTTGCCGCGTGAGATGGACTGCCGGGATCACGCGCTCGGTCATGTCGTAGAATTTCCGGAAGCCCCGGCGATGGCAGATCGCCAGTTGGCCGGATCTCCAGAGGAACTCCAGGGCCGTCTTCGACGGATGCCAGTCCCACCACCCCGACGATCCCTTCTTCTCGTCGCCGCCGAGATCGTTCGAACAGGCCGGCCCGTTGTCAGCAATGTGCCGCAGAACGGTATCGATTTCGGCTTCCCAGCCGTCGCGGCGCGCCGCCGGCCAGCGGGCCCTCATGCGGGCCTCGTCGCGAGCGAACTTCAGCCGCCACATCGGGTAGAACGGCATCGGGATGACCGCGGCGTCGTGCGTCCAGTGTTCGAAGGCCGTCCGGCGGTGCGAGACGAGGCGTTCGAGCGCCTCCGGCCGATAGCGGCCCCGACGGGACCAGAGGATCAGGTCATGGGCGCGGGCGAGCGTGTTGACGCTGTCGACCTGGACGAAACCAAGTCCGTGAAGCACGGCGTCCAGATCGTCAGCTCTCCCCGCGCCCGATCCCGGCCGCAACAGCAGGTGTCGGTCCAGGAACAGGCGGCGAGCCCGTTGATTGTCTAGAAGCGCGCGCGTCATCCGCTCACACCGTCGCCGATGCCGGCGAGATCGTCCAGGCGTTTTCGTCCCGCCTTTTTCACCGCAGGGCTGGATGCGGTGCGGCGGCATGTCAGACAAGTCGTTTCACTCATGATCGCCTTGAAATCCGAAGTCCTGGCGGCGAGCCGGCGTCTTCTGCGGGATCTGGTCGGTGGCCAACTTCGGCCTTTGGCTCGCTCTGACTGCCGTGCCGAGCAGGACCTACCGGGAGAGCAAAACAGCCGAGGACACGGCCTGAAAAGTCAATCTGGCAAGTTCGTCCCGCCCAGGGCTGGGCTGCGTGTTCCGGTATTCTCAAACTCCAGGAGCAAGGCTTGCAGCGGTCAACGCTTCAAGCCTTGTAGGTGGGATTGGGGCGGTCGAGCTTCAAAGTGAGCGATACGACTTATATTCCGACGCCCTATCGGACGGTGCAATCTTCCCGTCGCCTCGAGCCCCGCCATATCTCCACCCTTCGACACAACCTGGCCAGCACGCGGCTATTGCCCCAGGACTTCGAGCAGGACCTCTCCGGCGGCCCCGGAAGGGGGGCGGGTTCCGGCCACGGCGGAGAGGGTCATCGCAATGTCCACCGTGTGCGCCCGGCGCGCGACCTGACGAGGTTCCACGTTGTAGCCTGCGAACATGATGGGGACAAAGGTGTCATACCGCCAGGGTGAACCATGGGTCACGGTCACGGACAATCCATCCATGTCATTGATGAACCATTCCGGCTGGAACACGAGGTAAATGTCGCCGGATCTGTCGGGGTGATAATTGTTCAGCACCGCTCGGGTCAGCGCATTGTCCGGCAGCGAGCCTTCGCGCAGGCGTGAACTCGGCACCGCAAAAGCCACGCCTTCGAAAGAAACGAGTTCGTCGGCAATCGCGGTCTCCAGAGCAACCCTGTCGATATCGGGATTGTCTCGAACCGCATCGCTCAGGTTCAGATAGGGATGGTCGTATCCCACGAACAACTCGCCACTCAGCCCGAAACGTTCCTTGATACGCGCCACGGCCGGGGACGTGTCCCACGAGTCCGGGGTCACATATTGACCCGGCATACCGAGCGTTTTCAGAAAGCCCGGCGCTTCCGGCGCTCCGTGATCGGACGAGAGCACAACCAGCGTGTTTTCCAAACCGACTTCGGCGTCCACATAGCTGAAAAGATCGGCCAGGGTCCGGTCGAGGTGAAGGAGATTGTCCTCCGCCTCCAGGCTCGACGGGCCAAAGAAATGCCCGACATAATCGGTGACCGAGAAACTGACCGAGAGGAAATCCGTCACGTCGTCGTCCCCCAGACCCTCTGCGTCGATCAGGGTCTTGGCGAAGTCAGCGGTCATCTGATCGCCGAACGGGCTGAGCGTCAGCAGGGTGGTGAAATACCGACCGTCCGCGGCGCCCAACGGGTGAGGAAAGGTGCTTCCGAACCCGGCAAAGTCCGGCTTGTAACCCTCTTTGTTGTCATTGCCGAAGAGATAGGTATCGACAGGGTTCAGAAGCTCCCACGACTGATCCGCGTAGCTGAATGGAAGCCGCTTGGCGTTCCATTCCTCCACCCAGGCCGGATAGGCGTCGTAGTAGTAGTTGCTTGTCACGAACTCGCCGGCGGACTTGGAGAACCAGAAAGCCTTGCCGGCGTGTCCCGCCATGGCGACAGCACCCCGGTCCTTGATCGAAACACCAAAGATCTTCGAAGCGCCTGCGGTGTTGACCGCCAACTCGTCCCCGAAAGTCGAAGTCAGGATCGCGCGCGGGGAGCGCCCGTCGGTCTTGGCGGCCCGCTGTGTCGGGTCGATTTCGGTTTCGTCATCCACATCCGCGCCGCTGGTGAGGATCGAATAGTCCGGGTCCTCGATATTGTAGACCGTCCGACCGCTCGACCGGTCGTACCAGAGATTGCCGACCATTCCGTGCGCCGCCGGGTTGGCACCTGTTGCGAGCGTCGTATGCCCGACAATGGTTTCCGTATTCGCGTGCGTATGGTGCGCGTTCGTGTAATGGATCCCCGCTTCCATCAGGTATCGGAAACCGCCTTCTCCGAACTGGCTCTGATGCCGGATCGGCATGTCACCGCGCAACTGGTCCACGGTGATCTGCAGAATCAAGCGGGGTCTCTCCTGCGCACCAGCGGCAACTGGCGCTAGGCTCATCGCGACCAGCAACAGCACTCCGGCATTGGCTAGAACGTCCATAGGACCTCCGATCATATCGCAATTTTTTTGCTGAACCATGCAACGATCGATCGAGATCAGGCAAGCCTGTGGATGCTGCTGCCTGAAACCGGCCCTTGCGACCCGCAATTTTTCATCGCTTCCGGACCGGGTAACGGCAGGGAGCCGACCCAACCAATTCCGCCGAAGCCGCCATGTGGGAGTTATTCGATCCCGCGATGTGTCGCCTTGACCGGATGTCACGCAGCAAAAAAGCTGAAGGGAACAGTCACGTTGCTTCCAACATCTCAATGAAGCCATGCGTGCCGCGAATAGCCAAGATCGTGCGTCTTCGCGGGTCGCACTTGCCCGCTGGAACCCGTTTCGAAACTTGAAAGCAGACCATGGGGTATTCCCTGTGGTTCGGATCGTCCTTGCCTAGCTTGACGACCCATCCCACATCAAATATCAGTGCCACCTGCCGAGTGGGCGTTGTGTAGTGGTAAGACCTTAGCCTTCCAAGCAGATGTTATAGGTTTCCTGCTGATGCACAAGCATTCTTAGCCATTCTATTTATTGACAGATTCGTTTCTCGGTGATGGACTGAGTTTCCCAGACATTCCATCTATCTCCGACAAAAAACCGACAGAATGCCAAAGCTCACCGAGACCTTCGCAAAGAAGCTGCCACCTGCAAAATCCGGCACCGAGAAGCATTGGGACAACGAGGTGAAGGGTCTCGTGCTCTTCGTCGGCAAGCGATCCAAGACCTGGTACTTCCAGAAAGACGTGGGCGGTCAGACACGGCGGGTGCTGATCGGTCGCTTCCCGGTGATCTCGGCGCAGGCCGCTCGCCAGACCGCACTCGGTTTTGCGCTGGAATGGGGGCGCGGCGCGGGGAAGCAGATCCAGATCGGGGCCCCTACCCTCGAGGAAGCGATGGAAGCCTACCTCGCCCGGCCAAGGCTGCGCTCAGAGGCACACAGGTCCGGCCTGCGGCAACAATTCGAGAACCACCTGAAGGACTGGATGCGGCTGCCGCTGGACGAGATCTCCAAGTCGCAGGTCGTTGACAGGCACCGCTCGCTTGCAGCCACCCCCTCAACGGCAAACCATACCCTTAAATACTTCCGCACGGTCTGGAACCACGCCCGTCGGACCCATGATCTGCCCGAATGCCCGACGATGGCGATCGAGTGGTACCCGGAGCAGCCGAAGGGCGAGATCATCGAGGATCTGAAACTGTGGCGATCCACCATCGACGGTCTCCACAATCCGATACACACGGTCTTCTACGAGCTGCTTCTCTTCACCGGGTTCCGCAAGAGCGAGGCCCTGACGCTTGAGTGGAAGCATGTCCGCGAAGACCACATTCATCTGCCGATGACCAAGAACGGCCGCAGCTTCGACCTGCCGATCCTGCAGATCCATCACGAGATCCTGGCGCCGGTCCGCGGCCTGCACCGCAAATGGATTTTCCCGTCTCCAAAGGGGGCCAGATGGTCGCCTGACAGCCCCGACGCGGATGCGTTGGAGCCCGCACGCACACCGACGGACCTTCGCGACCGTGGCAATGGAGGCCGGCGTTCTGGAAGAGATCGTCGGCCGGCTACTCAACCACACGCCCCTCTCGATCACCGGGCAAAGGTATGCCAAACCTTCGCTGGATGCATTGCGGCCGGCGATGGAGACCGTATGCAACGAGCTAATAACCAGATCGAAGTAATCGAAGGACCTCATGTCAAGTAACGAGAAGAACAAGGCGTATCGCCCCCCAGAACTATACAGTGATCAATATTATGAGATCTATGATCGCCTCGTTCCGGTTCTGAATGAACATTTTAAGCGTTGCGAGAATTTCAAAGCAAAAGAACATGCCTATCATTTCTTGGGAGACTATTACCACATCCGAATGAATCTATGGAGTCGCGAACGGTCAAGTAAAGCACTTGGCGATTTACGACGAGCGATTGTCGAGTTGATCAAGGCATATGAAAACACGCCAATCCCAGTACGCAAAGAGCTTGCGCTGAATCACGAAGACATTCGAGAGGAAGCCAGGAACGAATTTTTGAAACAGCATGATCGTCAGGTTATACTCCCCGGTGCGTTCGACCTGCCGGATGTCTCGAAGGCCACCAGCGCACTGAAAGTTCTGTATGAAGAACGCAAGGGCCTTCTGTTGACGATTGACAAGACGCAAGGCGCCCTGCCCGAGGGCTTCGCAACGCGAAACCGGCCATTGAAGGAATGGGCCCTGATCGAGGTCTCGGTGCGCCTGGTGCGTGAGTTCGATGCAATGAACGTCCCCCACGAAATCGATAGGTCGGGGCCCATGTACAGACTCTTGAAGGATGTCTTTGAGGTATTCGGTATCAGAAAGGACAGTCTTCAGGGTGTCTACCGCGGTTGGCGGGAACATATGGATGGCAAATTCGATATTGACGATTTGCTAACTATATAAAGCGCATAAGTTTTCTGCGAATCTCCCTCTTGTCGAGTGCAAGAAGGAGAATGTTGTGGAAGCTGTGTATCTCACATCAGCCGAGGCCGCCAAGTACACGGGTCTCAGCGAAAGCTACCTGGCAAAGTTGCGGATGGGAACCGGGCCGAAGTCCGGTCCCCCGTACCTACGCGTTGGACTCAGGGCCATCCGCTATCGTCGGCAAGACCTCGATGACTGGATGGTCGCCGAGACTTGCGGCTGTCAAACGGCACCTCGGGTGCGCCCATGAAGTCGAACGCCGAAAACTTCCGTACGAGTGACGGTGCCTACTGCCGCTGCTGCGGTAGCCAGGACGTCATGACGATCGACGTGAGTATAGAACAAAGCGACGACTTTGACCGGCGATCCCGCCTGAGGGTAACGCGGCTCTGGTTAGCGTTCGCCGACCTTTCCGAGTTCGAGCTCAGTGCCTTCATTTGCGATGCAGAATCCTACATCGACATCGAATATTTCAACGACATTGAAATTGGGCTCTTCAGCTACCTGTCCGACAATATCGAACAAATCGGCGAAAGGCGCCCTTCCTGTGATCCGGACTCGTTTTATCGCCTGCATATGATCGACACGCTAAACGCTGACGAGATGCTGGCAAGACGAAAGCTGGCCTTCATGCGAATTTGGGACAGTTTCGACGAGAGCACGAAGACATCCTTCGCTCAGCGTGTGCTGGGACATATCCCCAGAAAATTCAGACCGGAGAGCAGTTGATGAACCAGCTTGCTCAGGTTCCTTCCTCTGCGGCTCCTGATGTCGACTTTACGCCCATTCGGGCCACGCCCTTTGTTCCACTGGACCCGAAGCTGATCCCAGCCCGGGCCTGGCTCTACGGGCGCCACCTGATCCGCAGGAACGTCTCCGTGACCGTCGCGCCCGGTGGGGTGGGAAAGTCGAGCCTGACAATGGTGCAGGCCTTGGAACTGGCTTCGGGTCAGAGCCTGCTTGGCCATTGGAACGCCGGCCCTCTCAGGGTCTGGTTGATCAACCTGGAGGACGAGCGATGCGAGCTGGAGCGGCGGCTGGCGGCCGCCATGAAACATCACCGTGTGTCCAGTGACGAAATTGGCGATCGCCTGTTTGTCGATACCGGGCGCGAACAGGAACTGATCCTGGCGGAACAGATACGAGATCATGTTCAGCTCAATATGGCCTTGATCGAATGCCTCGCGGCGGAGATCAGGGAACGTGGAATCGATGTGCTGATCATCGACCCGTTTGTCTCCTCGCACCGCGTGAATGAGATGGACAACGGCAAGATCGACCTCGTCGCCAAGGAATGGATTCGCCTTGCCGAGCAAACAGGTTGTGCGATCGAACTGGTCCACCACACCCGAAAGCTGAACGGAGTCGAGGCGTCCTCGGATTCCAGTCGCGGCGCCAGCAGTCTCGTCAATGCGGCGCGATCAGCCCGCGTTCTGCAGCGCCTGTCCGACGAGGAACTGGCAGACGCAGGTGTCGCGGCGGATGGCAGGTCATACTTCTCCGTCAAGAGGGACAAGGCCAACCTGGCGGGGGCCGGCGGGCGGGAGACCTACCGAACAGTTTCTGTGGACCTGGGGCAAGGGGACCAGGTCGGGGTCGTGGAAGTCTGGAAGAAGCCCGGGCTGTTCGACGGGTTCGGCCCGCAGGACCTGCAGAAGGTGCAGGAAGCCATCGATGGCAGGGACCTCAGATATTCCGACCAGGCCGGGGTAAACTGGGCCGGGCACACGATCGCCGCAATCCTGGGTTTGAGCCCTGAGAAAGACAAGCGCCGGATCAAGAAGTTCATCGAGGCATGGCTGAGAGAAGGTGCCCTCCAAAAAGTTCAAAAGAAAAACCCAAACGGCAAAGAGAGCCCGGTCCTGGAGGTCGGGGAATGGGCTCGCGAATGACGGAACTCGGCTCCCACCACCCCCTCTATAAATATAGAGGGGGTGGTGGGGTGGTCGCCCGCGTGGGCTTTGCCGGCCGGGAATGACGCGGCGGAAAAAAAGCAATCGGAAAACAACAACTTTCCAACAAAATCCCAAAAGGAGAAAGAGATGGAAAACTGGAAGAAGAAGAGTGGCACGGCGCGCCTCAACATTTTCCGACTGGCACATGCCGGCAGAATGAGGATTGAAGTGATTGCCCGCGACGCTGCCTTGGCGATGGAGGAGCTGGAGCGGTTTCTGGATGGCGAGGACACGTTGACATACGGGCAGGTACTCCGGCTCTGCGAGGCGCTGGAAGCCCCGATCTGGGCTCTGCAGTTTCGAGAAATGAACGCAGGCCTCGACATTGCGGAGTTCAAGGTTCTCGAGAGAAAGGTCGCGGCGCTGGCTGCATCGGAGCGCGTCCCGGAGGCCTGGCTACACCTTGCAAGTCCGGGTTTCGGCCAGGCGAAAGGAAGTGCCCCGGAGTCGCACTCGCGGGAGTAAGGTCCGGCCACCGGGCTACTCATGCCCACATCCTGGATCGGCGGTGAAGGGTCAACCTTCAACCAAGTCTTCCCACCACGCCGGCCAGTGTCGGCGTGGTTTTCGCGTACCAGCACAAGGCGCGTCGACGCAATATTCGCAGCACCCCAGGGGGTGTACTGAAAGTCTACTCCGCCTGCCTCGCAGACCCGTCTCATCCCAAACGCGCAGATTTTTTTCCGCCATAGGACGGTTTTGGAGGTGACGCAATGGCGCCCGTTAACCAACGGCCCTTGGCTTTTTCGTGTTTGGGCAGGGCTTCGAACTAATTGTTTATTTACAATGCATTAAGAACTCTTTACTGGCTGATCGCGCCTGCTTGGTCCGAACATCAACCGAACGGATTCCTTTAAGGATCCTTT